>JBOGJQ010000045.1:0-7060 GCA_050745405.1 Thermoanaerobaculia bacterium
GCGATCGTCGACGCCGTCTCCGCTTCGCGGATCTCCTTGATCGCGTTGCCTTCGCCGGCGAAGACGAGCCGCGGCCGGTGGTTCGCGATCTGCCCCTCGTGCAGCATCCCGTACGCCGCGATGATGACGCGATCGCCGACCGTCACCATGTGCGCGGCGGCGCCGTTCAGGCCGATCTTTCCGCTCCCGGCCTCCCCTTCGATCACGTACGTCGCGAAGCGGTTGCCGTTCGTGACGTCGTAGATCTCCACCTTTTCGAACGGAAGGAGACCTGCCGCGTGCATCAGGTGCGCGTCGATCGTGATCGATCCTTCGTAGTGGAGGTTCGCCTCGGTCACCGTGGCGCCGTGGATCTTGGAGCGGAGAAAGAATCGAATCATGCGTTCGTCTCGTGAACGGGAATGTTGTCGATGAGCCGCGTCGAGCCGATGCGGACGGCGCCGGCGAGAACGAGCTCGCGGTCGCCGTTCGCCGGTGCGTCGAACGTCGACGCGGCGACGAGGCGGAGATAATCGATCGCGATCGACGGATCGGCCGACGCGATCTCGCGCATGCGCCCCTCGACCGCCTTGGCGGGAAGACCTCGTTCGAGCGCCTCCCGCCCGGCCGACAGCGCGGCATAGAGCCGCGGCGCCGCTTTGCGCTGGTCCGGCGTGAGATAGGCGTTCCGCGACGACATCGCGAGGCCGTCCGCCTCCCGGCGTGTCGGACCGATCTCGATCTCGACCGGAATGGCGAGATCGCGGACGAGGCGCCGGATCACGGCACATTGCTGCGCGTCCTTCTGGCCGAAGACGGCGAAGTCGGGCTGCACGATATTGAAGAGCTTCGTGACGATCGTCGCGACTCCGCTGAAGTGGCCCGGGCGGCGCTCCCCTTCGAGCGGGCTCGCGGGCCCTCCGAGCTCGACGCGGGTCACCGAATCCGGCGGAACCATCGTCTCGCCTGCCGGGAGAAACAGAAGGTCGACGCCGCGCTTCTCGAGGAGAACGCGATCGCGCTCCTCATCGCGCGGATACCGCGTGAAGTCCTCGTTCGGTCCGAACTGGAGCGGGTTGACGAAGATCGAAACGACGACGAAATCCGCGCCGCGCTCGCGCGCGAGGTCGACGAGCGAAAGATGTCCCTCGTGGAGAAAGCCCATCGTCGGGACCAGGCCGATGCGTGCATCCCGGCGGCGCGCGTCCGCGACGGCCGCGCGGACCGCGGCCGTCGTCGTCCCGACGATCACGACGGGACTCCGTACGAGGCGTACAGCCTCTTCAGGTCTTCGTCGCTGGCGATGTGGAACGACTCGACTGCCGCATCGGGGAAGCGTCCCTCGCGGACGTCGTCGGCGAACCGCGCGACCGCCTCGCGCATCACCGCGCCCGTTTCGGCGTAGCGGCGGACGAACTTCGGCGTGTGCGCGTCGTAGAGGCCGAGGAGGTCGTGGAAGACGAGGACCTGGCCGTCGCAGGCGGGACCCGCACCGATGCCGATCGTCGGGACCGAGACGTTGTCCGTGATCCAGGCGGCCAGCTCGGCGGGAACGCATTCGAGGACGATCGCGAAACAGCCCGCGCGATCGAGCGCCTGCGCCTCGTCGAACAGCCGCCTCGCGGCCTCGGCGTCCTTCCCCTGGACCTTGAAGCCGCCGAACGCGTGGACCGACTGCGGCGTCAGGCCGACGTGTCCCATCACCGGGATCTCGGCGTCGAGCAGGGCGCGGACCATCGCGATCCGGCTCGGCTTTCCTCCCTCGACCTTCACCGCCTGCGCGCCGGCACGGATGAACGCGGCGGCGTTCCGCACGGTCTCCTCGGGCGAGAGGTGATACGAGAGCCAGGGCATGTCGCCGACGACGAGCGCGTTCGACGCGCCCCGGGCGGCGGCGCGCGTGTGATGGAGCATCTCGTCCATCGTCACGCTGAGGGTATCGGGGTGTCCGAGGACGACCATGGCGAGGGAATCGCCGACGAGGATGATGTCGGCGCCGGCCTCGTCGACGAGGCGCGCGCTCGGATGATCGTACGCCGTGACCATGACGAGACGGCGCTCGTGCTTCGCGGCGCGGACAGCGGGGACGGTGAGTCGCTTCTGCGAGCCGGCCATGCTCTCTCTCCTGTCGCGTTCCGTGCTCCGCGAGGGAGGAGCGGCCGAGCTCGGATGCGTAGATGCCGCCCGGGGCGGTCACCTCACCGAATCGCGCTGCAAGGGATCGGCCGTGCCGGTCACCCTGTCTGCTGCTCGTCCGTCCCGGTCCCCGTCAGGATCCAAGCGGAACGTAGTACTGAGTCCCCTTCGGCGCGCTCTGGATCTGACGAACCAGAGCCTCGAAGTGCTCGGGCGTGTGAACAAAGTCGATATCGGTCGTATTCACGACGAGAAGCGGGGTCTCGTCGTAGCGGTAGAAGTAGTGCGCGTAGGCCTCGCTGACCTCCTTGAGGTACGCCGGCGAGATGGCGCGCTCGTAGTCGCGGCCCCGCTTGCGGATCCGCTTGAGGAGCGTGTCGAGGTTCGCCTCGAGATAGATCACGAGCTCCGGCCGCGGCAGCGTCTCGGTCAGGAGATCGAAGAGGCGGTTGTAAATGGCCAGCTCGGAGTCCTCGAGCGTGAGGTACGCGAAGATCTTGCTTTTCGGAAAGGTGTAGTCGGTCAGAACGAGCTCGGTGAAGAGCTCCTGCTGGGAGAGTTTCCGGAGCTGGTCGTAGCGCGAGAGGAGAAAGAAGAGCTCGAGGCGGAAGGCCGCGCCGCGCTTGTCTTTGTAGAAATCGTCGAGAAAGGGATTGTCGGCGTCCTCGAGCACGCGAGTGCCGCGGAAGCGGCGCGCGAGGAGGTTCACGAGGGACGTCTTGCCGACGCCGATGGGGCCCTCGATCGCGATCGTACGGAACGGAAGCGACATGCAGCCGGGAGGTCGAGGATAGCACGATCCCTGCAGGCGTCCGGGGGGCGGCGAGGCTATGATTCAGGCCCGCGCGGGCGGAGGAGGAATCAGTTTGCTACTCGAACAGTACTCGCTGCCCAACGGCCTCCGGGTGATCCTCAACGAAGACCACGCGGCGCCGCTGGTGGCGATCAACGTCTGGTACCACGTCGGCTCGAAGGACGAGAAGCAGGGGCGCACCGGGTTCGCCCACCTTTTCGAGCACATGCTCTTCTCCGGATCGGAGCACGTCGGCAACAACGAGCACTTCCGGTACGTGCAGTCGGTCGGCGGGATCCTCAACGGCTCGACCACGTTCGACCGGACGAACTATTACGAGACGCTCCCCTCGAACCATCTCGCCCTCGGCCTCTGGCTCGAGGCGGACAGGATGGGGTTCTTCCTTCCGGCGATCACGCAGGAGAAGCTCGACATCCAGCGGGACGTCGTGAAGGAAGAGCGGCGGATGCGGTACGAGAACGCGCCGTACGGCCTCGCGCTCGAGAACCTGCTGCGGATCGCGTATCCATCCGACTTCCCGTACCACTGGCCGACGATCGGCTCCATGGACGACCTCGGGGCGGCGACGCTCGAGGACGTCAAGGATTTCTTCCGGACCTGGTACGTCCCGAACAACGCCGTCCTGACTCTGGTCGGCGACTTCGATCCGGCGGAGGCGCGGGACCTCGTCGAGAAGTACTTCGGCGACATCCCCGCGGGGCCTCCCGTCCCGCGGTCGGAGACGCGTCCGCCGGTGCCGGCGGCGGAGGAGCGGAGCGAGATCGCGTCGCCCGTGCAGCTTCCGCGCGTGTACCGCCTCTACCATCTGCCGCGCTTCGGCGAGAACGACTGGATCGCGGGCGACCTGCTCGCGTACGCGCTTTCCGTGGGGCGCGCGAGCCGGCTCGACCGCGCGCTCGTTTACGAGAAGCAGATCGCGCAGGAAGTCGGCTCGTTCCTTTTGCAGAGCGAAGCCTCGGGAATCATGATCGCGATCGCGACGGCGCGGGAGAACGTCGATCTCGCGACGCTCGAAGAGGCGATCGACGACGAGATCGAGCGATTCGTCGTGCACGGCCTCTCCGACGACGAGCTCCGTCGCGCGAGCAATCAGGCGGATACGGGGTACGCGCACGAGATCGAGAGCTTCGGCTCGCGCGCCGATCTCCTCAATACGTTCGCGACGTTCTACGGCGACGCGTCCGCGATCGAGCCGTTTCTCGAGGCGTACGCGGAAACCGGTCCCGAGGAGGTGCGCGCGATCGCCGAGCGCTATCTTCGTCCGGACAATCGGGCGACGCTCTGGGTCGTCCCGGAGGGACGCGCATGACGTTCCGCGACCGTGCGCCCGACCCGGCTCCGCCGCGGCCGTATCACTTCCCGCCCATCCTCCGTGAAGAGCTGCCGAACGGGCTGCGCCTCCTGATCGCGGTGCGCGAGGGCGCGCCGCTGCTGACGGTGCGCGCGGTCCTTCACGCGGGCGCCGATCACGATCCCTCCGATCTTCCGGGCATCGCCGTCTTCACGGCGGAGATGCTCGAGGAAGGCGCGGCGGGAAAGGCCTCGATGGAGATCGCCGAGCAGGTTGCGACGCTCGGCGCCGCGCTCTGGGTCGGGGCCGACTGGGATGCGTCCTTCGTCTCGATCGACGCGCTCGTCCGCCAGCTCGAGCCGGCGCTCCGCCTCGTCGGCGACCTCGTGAGACAGCCCGAATTCCCCGCGCACGAGCTCGAGAGGATGCGCGGCGAGCGGCTCGCCGCGATCAGGCAGCAGAGAGACGACCCCGCCGTCGTCGCGCAGCACATGTTCAACCGCTTCGTCTTCGGGACGACGCCGTACGGCAGTCCCTCGGTCGGGACGGAAGCGTCGATCTCGTCGCTCAAGCGGCCGGACGTCGAGGCGTTCTACGCCCGCCACTACGCGCCGAACAATCTCTCGCTTCTCGTCGCCGGCGATGTCGATCCCGGCCGCGTGCGCGCCCTCGTCGACGAGACGTTCGGCTCGTGGGAGCGGCGCCCGCGCGCCGTGCACCGGCCGCCGGCGGCGACGATGCCCGACATGGCGCAGATCTACCTCGTCGACCGCCCCTCCGCCGTGCAGTCGGAGGTGCGGATCGGCCACCTCGGCGTCGCGCGCAGTTCCGAGGACTACTTTCCCCTGCTCGTGATGAACGCGATCCTCGGCGGCGTCTTCACGTCGCGTCTCAACATGAATCTGCGCGAGCGCCACGCCTACACGTACGGGATTCGCTCCGCGTTCGCCTTCCGGCGAGCAGCGGGGCCGTTCGTCGTCAGCACGGCGGTCCGGAACGAAGTCACGACCGGCGCGATCCGCGAAATTCTCACCGAGCTGCGCGCGATTCGCGAGGGGGAGCTGCGCGAGGACGAGCTCGCGGTCGCGAAGAATTACCTCGATGGCGTCTTCCCCGCGACCGTGCAGACGGTGCGGGATCTCGCCGCGCGCGTCCAGGAGATGGAGCTCTACGATCTCCCGCCGACGTACTTCGACTCGTACCGGGAGCGGATCGCCGCGGTCGACGCCGCCGAGGTGCGGCGCGTCGCGACGAAGTATCTCGACCCCGAGCGCGTCGCCATCGTCGTCGTCGGCAAGGCGAGCGAGATCGAGGATCCGCTCCGCGGGCTCGAGCATCCGGTGGGGCTGTATGACATCGAGGGGAGGGCGGTGTCTAGGTAGGGCCGCCCTGCGGGCGGCCGGCGTCACGTCGAACGCCGGGTGCCGCACGGCGACGCGGTCGGGCGCGAGGCGCACGGTGACGAGCTCTCCCTCGGGACCGAGTCCCGTTGCGTCGGTGAGCTCCTCCGGCGAGCGTTCCTCGATCGGGATGGCGCTCCGTCCGGCGTCGCGAGGTCGAACGCCATTCTGGGAGGGCCAACTTTCTCCGCACGCCGCTCTTGCATGAGTTCTCTTCGCACCACCAGTAACAACGGCGTCAGTGGACAATACGGAGGAACACGTCGTCGATCATATGACGATCAGAAATTGATCCTTCTCCGCGGACGCGGAAATCGAAATAGCTTCGGAACCGGTGAAAGTTCCCGTTACCATCCATCTGTCTCGCAGGTGGAACTTCGAAATAATCGAGATCGATACGATCGATATGCCAGGAGACAAGCGGGCGCACTTCGTCAGGAGTCGATATCGCGTCATGATCCGAGTCGATCCATGTTTTCAGGAACGGCCAAACCGCGTCCGCAGAACTCAGCATCGCATCATCGTTGCCTCCGGCGCTCAACGCGTCATATTGCCGGAGGGCCTCGAACCCATTCGCGGCTGGAGTGCCCCAAGGCAACAGCGTAGCATCGCCGAACAACTCTCGGCCGCCGTCTACGAGGCCGTTTCGATTCGAATCCAGCCAGAGAAAAGCCTCCATCGTCATGGGGTTTGTCCACGCGACGCGTTCAGCCAGGCCGTCGCCATCGATGTCGAACCACACGGGCTCGAGAGCGTCGGACGTGCGAATACCGTCACCATTGAGATCCAGAATCAGAGGGCTGCGATCGCAGTCCTGGCTTAGAGCGCCTTCGGCCGCAAAAATGAGAACCACCAAGAACTGTCCAATCGATCGCAGCATCACGCCTCCTAGGTGCTACAGGGACCGCTAGTGCCGGAGTCTGGATCACACTGACATTCACTCGTGGTGGTCCATTGATCGTCGACTCCCGAGCACTCGTCGGGCTGCACAACAGCGTTCCACGGAGTGTTGCTCATGATGTAGTTGTCGCACCCCGAATTGTCGAGACCTAACACGTGCCCCAGTTCATGCGCGATCAAGCCGGGATGCTGCGATGCCGTGCAGGAAAAACCGTACTTGCCGCCGAACTCATAGATCCTGATCGTTCCGCCGATGACCTGATTCTGAGCATTGAGAACGTGGTCGAACCATGCGCAGCCTGCGTGTTGTACCGGGTTTCGTCCACTCATAAGCACAACGGAAACATCGATGCCACCGCTCTGATTGAGAAGAAGGTTAGGAAAGTCTGTATCGTACCCGCTGCAGCTCGACCATAGAGGATGTCCCTCTCGTAGTTGAAACTCTGAGAGGCGGTTCCGGCCATCACATTCTCTCCTAAGCGATCTTCGATGCGCCAGAGTTCTGCTCGGGAATGCGGTCGAGAGCGCGAAGCAACTCAG
>JBOGJQ010000046.1:0-5717 GCA_050745405.1 Thermoanaerobaculia bacterium
GTCCAGGACGGCCGACGAGAACTTGTTCACCTTCTCGCCGGCGAGATCGAACCAGACCGTGGCGACGTCGAGGTCGGTCTCGATCCGGAACGCGGTGGTTGTCGTTGATTCTGCGGTCGTCATGTTCGTTGTTCGTTGTTCGTTGTTGGTTGGTCGTTGGTCGTTGGTCGTTGTCGGTTGTCGGTTGTCGGTTGTCGGTTGTTGGTTGTTGGTTGTTGGTTGTTGGTTGTCGGTTGGGTATTGGCAATTTGAGAACGGCGCCGTCATCCTGACGAGCGAAGCGAGGAAGGATCTCCTCAGCTGCGACTCAGACTCGCGACGCTGCCGGATCGAGACGCGGCTGAGGAGATCCTTCGCTCACACCCTCCCGCCCCTCCTCGCTCAGGATGACGCGCCGGCAACCGGCAACCGGCAACCAACGAACAACGAACAACTACCCCGCGACCTCCGCGCCGACGGTCTTTTCATCGGCATACATCGCCTCGATCACATCGGCGTACTTCTTCTCCACGTTCTTCCGTTTGACCTTGAGCGAGGGGGTGATCTCGTCCTCGTCGATCGAGAAGTCGCGCGGGAGCAGGGTGAACCGGCGGATGCGCTCGTGACGTCCGAGCTGTTCGTTGAGCCGATCGATCTCGCGCTGCACGATCCCGCGCACCTGCTCGTTCCGGACCAGCTCCTCGCGCGAGGAAAAGGTGAGCCCGAGCGCCGCGGCGTCGCGCTCGAGGCGCTCGAAGTTCGGGACGATGAGGACCGCGAGGAACTGCCGGCGATCGCCGAGCAGCACCGCCGTTCCGATGTACGGAGAGGTCTTCAACAGGTTCTCGAGTGGTTGAGGCGCGATGTTCTTGCCGTACGCGTTGACGATGATGTCCTTCTTCCGATCGGTGATCTTCAGAAAGCCGTCGGCGTCGATCTCTCCGATGTCACCCGTGTGGAACCATCCTTCCGCGTCGATCGCCTTCTCCGTCGCTTCGTCGTTGTTGAAGTAGCCGCGCATGATGTGCGGGCCGCGCGTCAGGATCTCGCCGTCCTCGGCGATCCGGACTTCGATCCCCGGGATGATCTTCCCGACCGTGCCGATCCGCCGCGCGCCCGGCGTGTTGAGGGCGATGACCGGCGAGGTCTCGGTCAGACCGTACCCTTCGTAGATCTCGATTCCCGCTCCGATGAAGAATGCCGCGAGCTCGGGCGACAGAGGGGCGCCACCCGAGATGATGAAGCGGATCCGGCCGCCGAGCCTCTCTTTGATTTTCGTGAACACGAGCTTGTCCGCGACCGCGGATTTCAGCTTCAGGCCGAGCGGCATCGGCTTGCTTTCGACGCGGTACGGAAGGCGCTCCTTCGCGACGCCGAGCGCCCAGTGGAAGATCTTCTGCCGCGCCGCGGGCGCCTGCGCGACCGTATCGAGGATCCTGCCCTGCATCTTCTCGAACAGACGCGGCACGGCCGCGAAGAAGTGCGGCCGCAGCTCCTGCAGGTTCTGCGCGACGTTCGTGACGTCCTCCGCGTATGCGATCCGCACACCTTTGTAGAGATAGGCGAAGTCGACCATCCGCTCGAGGATGTGCGACAGCGGGAGGATGTTCAGAGCGAGATCGTTGGGCTGGATCGGCATCGGTTCGATCGACGCCTTGATGTTGCTCGCGATGTTCCCGTGGGTGAGCATCGCCCCCTTCGGGTTCCCTGTGGTCCCGGACGTGTAGACGATCGTCGCGAGATCTCCCGGCTGCCGCGCCTTGAGCCTCGTCCGGAACGTCTCGTTCCCCTCCTCCCGCTCGGCGCGCGCGCCCTCCTCGAGAAGGTCCGCGTACGCGCGTCCGTTCGACGGAAGCGGCTGCGGCGATTCGAAGGCGATGATCTGGCGCAGCGCCGGACACTGGCCGCAGATCTCGCGGACCTTGTCGAGCTGCTCCTGGTTCGAGACGAAGACGGCGACCGCGCCCGAGTCGTTCAGGATGAACTCGACCTGCCACGCGAGAAGCGTCGGATAGATGGGGACGGTGACCGCGTTCGCCGTCAGGATCGCGAAGTCCGCGATCGTCCACTCCGGCCGGTTCTCCGAAAGGATCGCGACGCGATCGTCGGTCTTCACGCCGGCGGCCCGGAGGGCGAGCGCGAGGCGGCGGACCGTCACTCCGAGCTCCTCGACCCCGATCTCCTTCCATTCCCCGCCCTTCTTGTAGAGCATCGCGTTGTCACGGCGGATGCCGAGGGAGTGGAGAAACAGCTCGTTGAGAGTTTCGACCGACATGGCGTCACCTCGGGCGCGGCTTGGTGCGGCGACTATATCAACGTTGTCCGGCGAGGCCGTGCAGGACGAAATCGGCGACCGCGCCGCTGTGCATCTCGGGCGAATACTCCTTCTCCGAGAGGATCCAGGTGGTCGTCACCTCGTCGAGCACGCCGAAAATCGCGTTCGCGACCAGCTGCGCGTGCGGCGGCCGGCGGAACTCCCGGCGGCGGACGCCTTCCTCCACGACCTCGCGGATCACGTCGAGATACTCGCGCAGCTCCTCGCGCGAGATCAGGCTGATGAACTTGAGGCTCTGCCGCAGCTCCACCTGAAGGACGATCGCCAGGGAGCGGTCGGCGCCCATCGCCTCGAGATGGAACGAGACGAGCCGCCGGAGGCGCTCGGTCGCACTCGTCAGTCCCGCCAGCTCCTCGCGCAGCGCCCCGAGAAAGATGCGGCTCTGCTCCCGGAAGATCGTGATCAGCAGGTCTTCCTTCCCCTCGAAGTAGAGATAGATCGTCCCGTCGGCCACCCCCGCCGCCCGCGCCACCTCGGAAACTCTCGCGTTGAAGTAGCCGGTGCGGGCGAACACGTCGACGGCGGCGCGGAGGATGCGCTCGCGCTTGCCCGTTCCGCGGAAGACCTCGAGAGCCGAGGCGGCTGGCGACATGAATGAATGGTCATTCAGAGCGCGCAGGGAGTCAAGGAGCGAGACTAAACTCTCGACCGTGGCCAGGAACGACCGCCGCTTCTTCGCCGTGTGCGCGCTGGTGTTCGCTGCCTCGCTCGCGGTCGCGGTCGTCCTCTTCGACGACGCTTTCCCCGAGGCCTCGATCGAGTTCCGCTACGACCGGGAGTCGTCGCGGGAGATCGCGCTCTCGCTCCTCGAGCGGCTCGGCATCGACGTCGAGGGCGCGCGCGCCGCGTCGCGCTTCGACTGGGACGACACGGCGAAGATCTTTCTCGAGCGACGGCTCGAGACCGAGGAGCGCCAGCGCCTCCTCGAGGAGGACGTCGCCATCTGGTACTGGCGCCATCGCTGGTTCCGGCCGCTCGAGATCGCAGAGGTCACCGTCCACGTCTCTCCCTCGGGCGAGCTCGTCGCGTTTCAACACATCATTGCCGAAGAGGCGGCGCGTCCGCCGCTTCCCGCCGGCACCGCCGAGGTGCGCGCCCGCGATTTTCTCCGGTCGGTCGGTGCGGACCCGCGGCGGCTCCGGTACGTCTCGACCGCGACGCGGCAACTCCCGAACCGAGTCGATACGACCGTCATCTTCGAAGCGACCGACGTTCATCCCGCCGGCGCGCCGTACCGCTACCGCGTCTCGTTTCACGGGGACCGCGTCGCCGGATTCCGGCGCCACCTCGAGGTACCGGAATCGTGGATCCGCTCGTACGCTGAGCTGCGCTCCAAGAACCAGGCGGCGTCGATCGTCGACTCGGTTCTCCTCCTCGGACTCACGATCGCGGCGCTCGTCGTATTCATCGTGCGGACGCGGCGCGGCGACGTGCAGATCCGCTTCACGGTCGCGACGGCGGCGACCGGCGCCCTCCTGGTCGTCCTCGTCGCTGTGAATGCGTGGCCGTCCGCCGTCGCCGCCTACGACACCGACGTCTCGTGGACGGCGTTCGTGACGCAGCACGCGCTCTTCGCCGTCGTGCAGGGGCTCATCGTCGGCGTGCTGCTCCTGGTCGTCGTCGGATCGGGCGAGCCGCTCTACCGCGAGCGCCTTCCCGAGCACCTCGCCATGCCGCGCCTCTTCCGCCGCAACGCCCTGCGCTCGCGGCGCGTCGTCCGCGGACTCGTGCTCGGCTACACGCTCGTGCCGGTCTTCATCGCGTATCAGGCGATCTTCTATCTGGTCGCCGAACGGTTCGGCGCGTGGTCGCCCGCGGACGTGCCGTACGACGACATCCTCAGCTCGGCCCTGCCGTGGGCGGCGGTTCTCTTCATGGGGTTCTACCCGGCCGTGTCGGAGGAGTTCCTGTCGCGCGCGTTCGCGATTCCGCTGCTCGAGCGCTTCCTGCGGTCGCGATGGGGCGCCATCGTCCTGGCCGGAGCGATCTGGGGATTCGGACACGCCGCGTACCCGAACCAGCCGTTCTGGATCCGCGGCGCGGAGGTCGGCCTCGCGGGGATCGTGCTCGGCGTCCTGATGTTCCGGTTCGGACTTCTCCCGCTTCTGGTGTGGCACTACACGATCGACGCAGTCTACACGGCGTTTCTCCTGTTCCAGTCGGGCAATCCGTACTACGTCGCTTCGGCCGCGCTCGCGAGTCTCGTCTTCGTTCTGCCGCTCCTCGTCGCCGGCGCGCTCCTCCTGCGCCGCCGGCGATTCGAGGAAGACGACGACCTGACGAACGCCGCGATCGGAACGGTCCCCGCGCCCGAGCCGGCGCCGCACGTCACGCCGCCGCTGCCGGATCCGGTCCGTCCGACGCGAACGAAGGTGGCACTCGCCGTCGCGCTGACCCTCGCCGCCGTCGCGGCGTGGCTTCTCCGCCCTCCGGTTCCGTCGGACGTCGTCGTCTACCCGGTGACCGAAAGCGAGGCGATCGACCTCGCGCGCGCTCATCTCGATCGGACGGAAACTCCCGGCGGCGGCCGCGTCGTCGCGGTCGCATCGGCGGGGTTTCGCTCCTGGGGCGAGGGTGGCCGCGCCGACGGCGGCTCGCCGCGCGGGTACGCGCGCGTCGCCGCCGAACGGATCGTCGAAGGGAGCGGCGTCGATCGCCTTCTCGGCGTGCAGCGGGACGTCATCGAAGGCGCGACGTGGGTCGTCCGCTTCTTCACGCCCGGACGCGCCGGCGAGATCATCGTGGAGATCGATCCGCGCGACCGCCGCGTCGTGGGGTGGCACCGCACGCTCGAGGAAGACGCCCCGGGAGCGGCGCTCGCGCGTGACGCGGCACTGGCGCTCGCGCGCGCGGAGCTCGAGCGGCAGGGATTCGTGCCCGCGGCATTCGAGCTGAAGGAGGCGCTTCCGTTCGACCAGCCGAACCGGCGCGACTGGCTGTTTCACTTCGACGAACGGCGCGAGCTCGCGCCGGGCGTCGTCCGGCGGATCAGCGTGCGCGTCGCCGGCGAGGAGGTCACGCAGTTCGCCAAGACCGCGCACGCGGCCGAGCGGATCGTGCGCGCCGAATCGCAGCGGACGCTGTGGAACACGGTGGCGATCGTTCTCAATCTCGCGGGGGCGCTCGGCGCCCTCACGATTCTCTCCTACGGCTTCGTCGCCGGCGTCCGCGCGCACGGGTTTCGCTGGCGGCTCGGCGCGCGCGCCGCCGCCGTCGTCGCGCCGATCGCCCTCGCGGCCGTGCTCCTGCGCGTCCCGGAAGCCGCCGCGAACTACGACACGACCGTCGCATGGGAGACGTTCCTCGTCATCACCGGCGCCTATCTCGCGCTTCTCTTCGGCGGCCTGACCGGCAGCGCGTTTCTCGCGGGGCTCGTGGCGGCGACCGCGGCCCCCGGCGCGGC
>JBOGJQ010000047.1:0-14422 GCA_050745405.1 Thermoanaerobaculia bacterium
TTCAAGTCCTGCCTGTCTTGGGCGTCTTGGGCGTCTGGAGCGTCGGGGTGTCCCGTTACGTTCCGTACGTCCTCCGTTCCGAACATCCTCCGTTCCGAACATCCTCCGCGGCGTCATCCTGAGAGGCTGTGAAAAAAACCAGAGCGGCCCGCGTTGCGGGCGCGACGATGCCAGATCGGCCGCGCCGCCGACGAGGCGATGCGGGGCCATCGTTGAGGAGGCGGCGCGGCCGAGATGGCGTCGTCCCGCCCGCAACCCTCCGGGCTGGTTTATTTCACAGCCTCTGAGGCGCGCAGCGCCGAAGGATCTCCTCAGCGGCGACTCCGACTCGCGACGGGCTCCGAAATTGAGAAACGGCTGAGGAGATCCCTTCGCTCACACCCACCCGCACGACCTCGCTCAGGATGACGGCGACTGTGATACGCGAGGACGAGCGACGAGCGACGAGCGATCAGCGAGCGGTCACGCCCTCGATCCGGATGAACCGATCTTCGTGAGGCCGCAAGCCGGTGAGTGACACGACCGCGGCGTGCTCGTCGTCGATCGGCGTGATGTCGAGGTTGCGGCGGCTGAACCAGTTCCCTGCGAGCTCGAGCCCGTCGATGCGCTCGGGATACCAGATCTTCACCGACGGGTTCGGCAGGTTCTCGTCCCCGCCGTTCCGGATCCGCAGCACGAACGCGCCCGGCTCTTCGAGACGATCGAAGCTCCACGTCATCTTCGAGTCGAGCGCGCGGATTCGCGATGCGGGCGAGAGCGTCTTCGACGCCGCGGGCATGCCGAGCGCCGCGTCGGAGACGGGCTGGCTCGCGACCCAGCGGAAGGCCGTCCGGAGAAGGAGGCCGAGCTCGACGTCCCGCGGATTCGACAGGCTGTCCGGGTCGAATCCGAAGAAGAGGATGCGCGCTCGTTGGAGGCGGTAGTGGGCGATCGCGGCCCGCGCGCTTCCGTCCCACCGCGCGTCGACGTGCATCGCGGGGTTCTCCTCGAGAAAGGGAGGCTCGTGCCGAGCGAACGCGATCTCGTGTCCCGGCCGGATGCGCGCGAGCACGGGGGAGGCGGCCTCCGCGACGCGCAGCAGAGTGCTCGGCTCCCCCGGTGTGACGGCGAGGCCGAGGAGCCGGTCGGAGCCCGAGGGTGGAGGACCGAGGACCGCGATGCCGCCACCCTCGGCGATCTTGCGACGGATACCCTCCTCGAGCGCGGGCGTCAGCACCTGGACCCCCGCCAGGGCCAGAACACCCTCGGCGGGGGTGTAGCGCTCGACGGGAACGAGCGTGGGCGCGAACTCCGCGCGCGTCAGCAGGTCGACCCACGACGCGGCGAGATCGGAGTCGGGGTCCGACGTGACGACGGTGACGGGAGGAAGCGGCTCGGGGGCCAGCGTGCTCCGCAGCGCCTGCCGCTCGAGGAAACCCCAGATCGCGATGGCGCCGACGGCCAGCACGACCACGCTCGCCGCCCCATAGATGGCGACCATGCCGCGGGGCGTGGCGTGGTCGTGGCGGCCCATCGAGCGCGCTTAGGCCTCCCGCGCCGTCTGCTTCGGCTGATACGGAACGAAGAAGACTTTCGTCTCTCCCTCTTCCCGGAGCTCGGCGGCGGTTTTCGGGCGGCGTGCCTCGCGCACCTTGTACGCGAAGTACGACGCCACCGCGAGAACCAGCGTCACCACGATCGAAACGAAAATGACGGTGGCGAGAATGCTCACCCAGTCGTATTGCATGTCGGTCCTCCCCCGCGGGCGCGCCTCGGCGCGCCCGCATCGTCAGATTCTGCCCTTTCTCGCGAGCTTGCCCCAGGCCATGTCGAGCCCGATGAGCTCCTCGAGCGTCGCGAGCACTTTGCACACGTCGATGATCAGAATGTAGAAGAAACGATAGAAGAACGAGTACAGCGCCAGCTTCAGGTCTTCCTTCTCCATCAGAATCGCGTGGACCGCGATGATGACGTCGAGCACGGTCAGCAGGATCCACCAGAGGACGACCAGACGCGTCATCCCGATGACGAGCGCGATCCAGACGAAGAAGAGATTCGCGAAGATGTTCATCACGGGCCACGCGAGGCCCTCGAAGAGCATGTACCAGAGCGTGATCGAGGTCGTCACGTTGCCGCGGCTGTCGGTCAGCAGGCGCCTCTGTTTCCGCAGCGTCTGCAGGATGCCGCGACTCCAGCGGTAGCGCTGCTTGATGATTTCGGTGAGCTCCTCGGGCGCCTCGGTCCAGGCGACCGCCTTCGGCTCGTACGTGATCCGCCAGCCGTCGGCGAGGATCTTCACGGTGAGGTCGAAATCCTCGGCGAACGTGTCGCTGTCGTACCCGCCGACGCCCTCGAGCACCGAGCGCCGGAAGATGCCGATCGGACCAGGGATGACGTTCACCGAGCGGAACCACCCCTGCGCCTTCCGGACGATGTTCAGGCCCTCGATGTACTCGAGCGCCTGGAGCTTGGTCCAGACATTGTGCCGGTTGACGACCTTCACGTTGCCGGCGACCGCGCCGACGTTCGGATCGCGGAAGTGCCGGATCGCGTACCGCAGGCTCTCCGGCGTGAGGCGCGAGTCGGCGTCCATGGAGACGATGATCGGCGCGCGCGAGCGCCGCATGCCGTAATTCAGCGTGTCCGCCTTCCCGCTGTTCTCCTTCCGGAAAACGGACACCTTCACGCCGTAGTGATTCCCCTCGAGCCGGCGCATCCGCTCGTACGTGTCGTCCGTCGAGCCGTCGTCCACCGCGATGATCTCGTAATACGGGTAGCGGAGCTCGAGGAGCGACGCGATCGACGACTCGATGACCTCTCCCTCGTTGTACGCCGGAATGATGATCGACACGAAGGGATAGATGTCCTCCGGCTGCTCGTCGACGAGCTCGCGCTGTTGCAGGTAGCTGAACCAGACGAGCAGGAAGTGGCGGAGGATGAGGAGAACGAGAAAGGCGATGAGGGTGACGACGAGGGCCGTCGTGAAGATGGGTCCGACGACGGCGGGATACGCGAAGAGGAGGTAGGTCAGGAGTCCCAGCACCACGATCGCGCCCAGGGCGATCGCGAGCTGAAACTGCGGCCGCATGTGTTTAGCCATCAGCGTCTCTCCCCGAGCGGCGGAAGCACCGGAGATCCTTCGAGGGGCCGCTCATCCCAGTAGTAGGTGTCGCGCCGCGCGCGCTCGTCGCGCTGGAACAGCTGCTTGACGCGAACGCCGACGTACCAGGTCCGTTGCGAGTAGGTGACGAGCTCGTCGCCGGGGAGGATCTGGTCGAACTCGCCGCTCTCCCCTTCGACGTACCTCGCGGTGAAGTCGAGGTAATCGTTGATCGGAACCGTGATCCGGCCGCCGATCGAGCGGATGTCCCGATCGCGGTCGTCCTCCCACGACATGCCGTACTTCGCCTCGACCTGCCAGTACAAGCGCTCGCGCCAGTTGTCGCCGACCTGGACGACGCCCGCGAGCGAGTTGTAGTCGTCGGGCGACCAGTAGCTGTTGGAGCGGAAGTCGTACGCGAGGTAGCGGTAGTCCGCCTTCAGGCCGATGAACGGATCGCTCCAGGCGCGGAACGTGAGCAGGCCGTGGAGCGCCGTCCTCTCGTTGTCGTCCGAGATGAAGCCGTACGACGCGTCGGCGAGATAGAGCCACCGCCCTCCCGTGTCGTAGTCCCAGTGCCCGCGCAGATCGTCGATGTAGATCGCGTCGCCGGGATCCGCCGGACGCTCGAGCGACCGGAGGGTGAAGACGTCGTAGACGAGATCGTAGCGCGCGTACTCCGCGGCGACGCGGCTCTGCAGGCTCGGCAGGTGCTCCGCGCCGATCGTCCAAAACGGCTGCGTGCCGATGTCGCTCTCGTAATCGGTCATGCCGATCCGGGCGTACCCGGTCAGCCGGTCTTCGAACCGGTACCTCCCGCCGACGGCGAGAACGTTCGCATCGATCGATTCGCCGAGGTGCTCGAAATTGTGCCGTCCGACCCATCCTTCGACCGCGGTGCGCCGCGAATTCCAGTGCTCTCCCCGCAGATCGATCAGGTTCGCCTGAAAGTCGTTCGAGTTCTCGTACGAGGTGTAGCGGAGATCGGCCTGCGTCGAGGGACGGAGGCCGCGCACCATGTCGAGCTCCCGGCGCGCCGGCGCGTACATGGAGTCGAGGTCGAGCGCGGCGTTCTGCTGCTCGATCGCGTGGTCGGTCCAGCCGAACCAGCGATAGATCTGCCCGAGATGGAAGTGCGCCTCGGCCGGGACCTCGTCGTAGAGATAGGCGCGCGGATTGTCCGACAGATCCGTGAGCGTCCGGAACGCGTCGACGGCCGGACGGAACTCGGCGTCCCACGAGAGCGCCTTCGCGTACTCCAGCCGCAGATCGGCGCGATCCGGGTAGGCGTCGAGCAGGATTTCATACTGCGCCTGCGCCTCGTCGTACCGCTGGTCCCACGTGAGGACGCGGGCGTACGCGATGCGCGCGTCGTCGTCCTCGGGACGGAGGAGAAGGTAGCGTTCGTACAACTCGATGGCCTCGTCGTGGCCGCCGACGCCGACGTACGCCTTCGCGAGGTCGAGGATCTCGGTGGCCGTTTCCGCGGAGGCGGTCGCGGGAAGCTGCGCGCGCCGGGTCTCGAGCGCGGCGAGCTCCCGCGCTCTGCCCTCCTCGGCCTCACGCCGCAGCTCGTCGAACCCTTCGATGTCCTCTCCTTGCGCGACCTCCTCGATGTCCTCGAGCGCGCTGAGGGTCTGGCTGTAGCGTCCCGCTTCGGCGAGGAGGCGCGCCCGCTCCATCTGCAGAGCGAGGTTGTACGGCTCGACTTCGATGAGGCGCGCGACGCGCTCGAGCCGGAGGTCGGGACTCTCCGTGAGCGAGGCGAGAAGCTCCTCGGCCTCCGGAGAGTCTTCGGTTCGCCGAATGTGCTCGCGGAGGATCTCGACGGCTTCGTCGCGGCGTCCGCTCCAGGCGAGCGAGTTCGCCAGCGCGACGACCGCCTCGTCAGTCCGTTCCCGCTCGTAGATCGCGATCAGCCGCTCGCGCGCAGCGCTCGATGCGCCCATCCACGACAGCATGCGGCCGTACTCGAGCTCGAGCTCCGGCGAGGTTTCTTCACGCAGCAGCTGCGCGTAAATCCGCTCGGCGTCCCACATCCGCCCGCCCCACGAGAGGGCGCGCGCATGCCGGAGCCGGACCTCGCGCGTCCGGAGCCGCTCCGGAAGATCGGCGTAGATCGCCGCCGCGGAGAGATGGCGTCCGGCTCCGAAGTACGCATCCGCCAGCGCGAGCCGGTCCTCCGCCGTCGCGCCGGGAGCCTGCGCGCGCGCCTCGGCGGCGATCACCTTCTCGCGCTGGATCTCGTCGAGCCCCTCCCGCGCTCTCCCGAGAACGCGCGTCGCTTCCGCGTCGTCGGGACTCGTCGCGAGGATCCGCTCGGCGATCTGAGACGCTTCATAAAAGCGACCCACGTCGACGTAGAGCGTCGCGAGCTCGAGCTGCTCGGCGCGCGACGCGGTTCCTGTGGTGATTTCGGTTTCGAGCTGGGCGATCCGGGCCGGCTGCGGCGCTTGAGCATATCCTCCGACGGATACGACGGCCGCGAAGACCGCTGCCAGCACATGTGGCGTGCGGTATTCCATGGGCATCTCCTCAATCGGCGCCGGCCTCTCCGCCGAACGCCGCTTCCGCTCTCGCCAGACTGCAACTGTGATTCCAATCACACTCCAAAATTGATAGTGAGGCGGACACAGCGCGAAGGCAAACGGCGCGCGAGGTGATGAGAAAAACGGCGGGACGATAGGACCGACGATAGGACTGATAGGACGTATAGGACCAATAGGACGTATTAGGACGTATAGGACGTATAGGACCGGCACACCCTCAGTCCGTCCTATTCGTCCCTATAGGTCCTATACGTCCTATACGTCCTATTTCGTTTACGTCCTATTTCGTTCTACTACTCCGTCTCGCACCCGCGATAGTCGCTCCGGCGCACGACGCCGATGTGGTTCGCGACCCAGCGTTCCTGGCCGTCGCTCGGGCGGTTCATGATGCGGTCGCCGATGACCATCGTGGTCGAGCCGCCGCCATCGAGATTCAGGGCGCGACAGACGTCGAGCTCCTCGTACATGAAGTCCGCGAGCTCGGCGAGCGTGAGGCCGGGGACGCCTTCACGGCGGCCGTCCGCGGCGACGAAATAGAGGTAGCGGCCGTCGCCCGAAACGCCGACGGCGGTGCGCGGGTGCGGCGAGCGCGTGAACCCGTCGCTGCCGGGGAGCCGTGACGAGGAGAACGGCTGACAGTCGGCGATGATCAGCGGCCAGCCGGAGACGGCCTGTTCGACCCACTCCGGGATCGGGTTCATGACGTCCGCCTGCTCGCGGATCTCCACGCGAGCGAGACCTGCGGCGACCACGCCCTCCCGGCGCGTGTCGCTGGTGCCGTCCCATATCCCGCACGGTCCGAAGGCGAGGCCGACGGGATCGTGGTTCTCATCGAAGTAGTCGGCGTTGATCGCGACGATCGTTTCCTTCTGCTCGGCCCAGTCGCTCGTCCGCATCCCCTTTTCGCTTTCGCTGCTCGCGATGAGGCGGATGCGATCGTCGCGGAGGTCGATGCGGGCGACGTGGGCGTGGAGCGTCCCCTCGCGGAACTCGCGGTAGTCGACGCCCGGACCGACCGATTCCCACTGGGCGAATGCGGTGGACGCGACGAGCAGCGCGAGAAGGGTGAAGGAAGAAGTTCGGCGAATCATGGCGCGCGTCAGCGTCGCAAGGAGCATACCCGAGCGTGCAGGTTTGGCACCTGCGATGCAGGATCCGGAAGGCGCCCAGGAACCCGCGATGACCGATTCTTCTCCGCGTTTCACCCGACTCGATCCCGATACGACCGACCGCCTCCGGCGGAACCGCGAGAAGCCGCGTGCCTCGCGAAAGGCGCGCGCAGTGGAGATCGCCCTCTTCGGCACGTTCGCCCTCCTGGTCGCGCTCGCCGGTCTCGCGGTGTGGGCGCTCTATTCACCCGCCTATCGCGAAGTCCCGAATCGCATCGCCGAGGGGATCGAGCGTGACCGCGTGAACGTGCTGCTCATCGGGATCGGCGGACCGACGCACATCGGCGGCGGAAAGGATCTCGCGGACGCGCTCCTCCTCGCCAGCTTCAAGCCTTCGACGGGTGAAGTCGCCATGATCTCGGTCCCGCGCGATCTTTATGTGCCGATCGAAAGCTACGGCACGCACCGGATCAACGAGGCGCACCGGATCGGGAATCAGACGGCGTATCCCGGCCGCGGCCCGAAGCTGACGATGGACACGGTGAGTCGCGTCTTCGGCGTCCCCATCCACGCGTTCGCCCGGATCGATTTCGCCGCGTTCGAGAAAGTGATCGATCAGATCGGCGGCGTGGACGTCTACGTCGAGCGGAGCTTTCACGATTACCTGTTCGACGACGGGTTCCAGAAGGGATGGCAGCACCTCGACGGCGAGCGCGCTCTCCGCTACGCGCGCTACCGCTACAGCCACAACTGGCAAGAGGGGACCACGTTCGCGCGCGAGCGGCGCCAGCGGCAGGTCATCGAAGCCGTCCGCGCGAAGCTGCAGAACGGCGACGGGATGGCTCTGAACCTGATCCGCGCGGCGAAGACTCTTTCCGACCACAGCGCGACGAACCTCACCACCGCGCAGATGATCTGGTTCTGGCGGCATTTCGGCGGCACGGACCCGGAGAAGATTCAGCAGGTCTCGCTCGAGCCGTACGTCGAGGTGTTCGAGCTGCAGACGCTCGCCGACTCGGGCGAAGCCGTCCGCCCGACCCGCGGCGACTTCACCGATCTGAGGCGCATCGCGCGCGGCCTCTTCGAGGCGCCGCCGCCGCGCCAGGAGATCCGCTCCGCCGCCGTTCTCGCTCCGCAGCCTTCCTGAGCCCGTTTCCAAGAGTGCCCACTATGGCCTGCTCGTTGCAGCGGCTCGGGTCTGACTCGAAACTGGGAGGAAAGACCATGAGCGCCACACCCGAATTCGTCGGCCGCACGCCCGCGGCCCCCGAGCGCGCTCCGATCGTCGAGCGCACCGAAACGTCGCGCCCCGCGCGACCATCCGAAGCATCCGACCGCATCATCAGCGGGATCGATCTGATCGACTACGGCGTCGGCGGACTCTATCCCGATCGTGTTTACGTCGTGAAAGGAAGCGTCGGCACGGGCAAATCGATTCTCGGACTGCAGTTCCTCGTCCGCGGACTCGAGCTTCACGAGCCCGGGATCCTCGTCACGGACCAGAACCCGGAGAACGTCGTCGCGCAGGCGCGCTCGCTCGGCCTGCCGATCGACGAGCCCGTTCAGCGCGGCCAGCTCCTGATCCTGAATCCGTCGAACCGCTACTTCGAGCTGGTCGAAAGTCCGGCCGACGTCATGGCGATCGTCGAGGAGCTCCGCGAGTACGTCGCCGAGCGCGGCGCCCGCCGCGTGGTCATCGACCCGGTCTACTCGCTCATCAACACGACGTACTCGGGGCACTTCGCCCTCGCCGTCGGGCAGTCGCTGATGAACGCCCTCGAAGAGCTGCCCGTCACGACGATTCTCGTCGCGGGCGACGAGGAGAACACGGAGCTGAATCCGATCGTCCGGATGCTCGAGCAGAACGCATTCGGCACGATCTCGCTCACCCCCGATCCCGCGACGGGCGGGCGGTTGATGCGCCTCTCGCGCCTCCGCTACGCCAATGCCGATCATCTCGCGGCGCACTACCGGATCCTCGACGGCCGTGGCCTCATCAATTACCGCGGCGAGGGAGAACGCGTCGCCGACATCACGAAGCCGTGGGAGGAAGAGGGCGTCACCCGCACCGTCCTTCTCATCGGCGCGACCGCGGATACGGCGCGGAAAGTCAGCGAGGCCCTCGGCGAGACCTTCACGGTGACCGCCGAGGCGGACCCGCACAAGGGGCTCGAACGAGCGCGCGCCGAGCGGCCGGGGCTGGTCCTCGTGACACCCTCCCGCTCGGTCCAGGCGGTCGCGGCGATCTCCGAGCTCGCGCAGACCTCCACGTCGTCGGTCGCGTTCCTGTCGCCGTCGGCGAACCGCGCCGGCGACCGCGTGCTCTATCTCCGCGCGGGCGCGGACGACTTCATCACCGAGCCCTTCTCGCCCGCCGAGCTGCGCGCGCGCGTCGACGCCCTGGTTCGTCGCAGCGGCCGGCGCCTGAACATCCGTGACGCGTCGATCCCGAAGCTCGACTCGGCCGAGCTCCAGCATCTCGACGAGGAGCGGCGCTCCGCGTCGAAGCGCAGCGAGCCCGTGTTCTGCGACGAGAACGGCTGCAGGAAATTCGAGTCGGTGTTCGAGGAGCGCCTTCTGCGCAGCATCGACACCGTCTCGAAGTTCGATACGAGCTTCGCCCTCTACTGGCTCCGCACGGACGACGAGGAGCCGGAGGTCAACAAGACGCTCGCCCGCCTCTGCCGGCAGGAGGATGTCCTCTGTCACAACGCGCGCGGCGAGTTCGTCGCGATTTTGACGGGGACCGACGAGAACGGCGTGCGCGGCTTCGAAGCCCGCATGGCGGAGAAGCTCGGCCGCCCGATCGAGCACTTCCAGCGCGGCTGGGCGCTCCACAGGCCGGGCGAGAGCATCGACGGTCTGACCGAGCGGGCACTGGCGCTCTGACCCGCCTCGACGGCACCAACCGAAAGGCCCACCGGCGACGGTGGGCTTTTTCTTGACTCGCGCCGACACCGTCGCATGTAATCGCCCGATGTTCGACGAGATACTCCGCGATCTCGCGCGGCGCGGCGCGCGCTATGCGGATGCGCGGAGGACCGTAACGGATCTGCGCGAGGTGCGGATCCGGAACGGCGTCGTCGAGTCCCTTTCCGCGTCGACCGACACCTCCATCGGGATCCGCGTGCTTTTCGAGAACGGATGGGGATTCGCGGGCGACAGCGCCGACTCGCCCGACGCGATCCGCACCGCCGCCGCGCGCGCTCTCGAGATCGCGAAGGCGAGCCATCTCGCCGCGATCGAGCCGGTCGTCCTCAGCCTCGCTTCCCCCGCGTCCGGCACGTGGCGCTCGTCCTTCCGCACCGATCCATGGGAGGTCGGCTTCGACCGGCAGATCGATGTCCTCCGCGAAGCGACCGATCCTCTCCGGAGCGACGCGCGCATCCACCAGGTCAGCGGGGAGATCACCGCCTACCGGCAGACGAAGCATTTCGCCTCGACGGAAGGAAGCCGCACCGAGCAGACCTCGACCGAGATGGGCGCCGGGATCGAAATCATCGCGATCGAAGGAAACGAGTTCCAGCGGCGGACGTACCCCAACCCGTTCGGCGGCGATTACAAGGCGCGCGGCTGGGAGTTCGTCGAGGAGCTCGACCTCGCCGGGAACGGCCGCCGCATCCGCGACGAGGCGATCGCCCTGCTCGCCGCGCCG
This sequence comes from Thermoanaerobaculia bacterium, assembly GCA_050745405.1. Lineage (GTDB taxonomy): Bacteria > Acidobacteriota > Thermoanaerobaculia > Gp7-AA8 > Gp7-AA8 > JBOGJQ01. The sequence goes on from JBOGJQ010000047.1 coordinate 10,393, forward strand.
AAGGCGCCTGCCGGCACCCACGACCTCGTCGTCGGGTCGGCTCAGCTCGCGCTCCAGGTCCACGAATCGTGCGGTCACCCCGTCGAGCTGGATCGCGCGCTCGGAACGGAGATCTCCCTCGCCGGCGGCTCGTTTCTCCAGCCGTCGATGCTCGGCTCGTTCCGCTACGGATCCGATCTCGTCACGCTCACCGCCGACGCCACGATCCCGCATGCAATCGGATCGTTCGGGTGGGACGACGAGGGCACGCCGGCGCGGCGATTCCCCCTCGTCGACCGCGGCACGTTCGTCGATTACCTCACGGGGCGCGACTCGGCGCCGGTCATCGGACGGGCCTCGAACGGCACCGTCCGCGCGGAGAGCGGCAGGCACATCCCGATGATCCGGATGACGAACGTCAGCCTCGAGCCGGGCGAAGCGACTCTCGAGGAAATTCTCGCGGACACGCGCCGCGGCATTTTCGTCGAGACGAACAAGGCGTGGTCGATCGACGACCTCCGTCTGAATTTCCAGTTCGGATGCGAGGTCGCCTGGGAGATCGAGAACGGCCGGCTCGGGCGCATGCTCCGGAACCCGATTTACACGGGGCGCACGCCGGCGTTCTGGCGCGCGTGCGACGCCGTCGGCGACGCATCGACCTGGCGGGTGTGGGGTCTTCCCAACTGCGGGAAAGGCGATCCGATGCAGACGATGCGCGTCGCCCACGGCGCGCCCGTCGCCCGGTTCCGCGGGATCGAGATGATCTGATGGAGATCGCGACGCGAGGGGAAGCCGAAGCGGTCGTCGAGCGCGCGCTGCGCGCCGCCGGGACGGACGAGGCGGACGCCTCGTGCGTGATCACGGACCGGAGCCTGACGCGCTTCGCGACCTCGCGGATCCATCAGAACCTGGCCGAGCGGAGCGCCGTCCTGACCGTCCGCATCGTCGACGGCGGCCGCCTCGGCGTCGCCTCCACGTCCTCGCTCGACGACGAAGCGATCCGGACGGCGGTCGCGCTCGCGCGCGAGCTGGCGCGCCGCAGCGAGCCGCTCCCCTCGTTCCACGGCTTTCACCGCACCGCGCCGCGGGCCGCCGCCGGCGCGGCGTGGGACGAAGCGACTGCCCGCGTCACGCCGCGGGAGAAGGCCGAGACGCTCCGCTCCATGTTCCGGACCGGCGAGGCCGCGGGAGTCCGCTATGCGGGAGCGTGGTCGACGTGCGCGATCGGCGTCGCCGTCGGCAACGTGCACGGTGTGCGTCAGGCCGCGCCGCTCACGAGCGCCGAGATCGCGGTGATCGCGCTGGCCGACGGAGGCTCCGGCTATGCGACCGGGCGGGCGCGGCGGGCGCGCGATCTCGACCCGGTGGCCCTCGCGGACGAAGCCGCGCGGAAGGCGACGCTCCTCGCCGGCGCCGGCACGACGCTCGAGCCGGGCGTCTATCCCGTGATCCTCGAGCCTCCCGCGCTCGCGGAGATCTTCGAGTGGATGAACACGATCACCTTCAGCGGCCGGTCGTACGAAGACGGCTCGTCCTTCTTCGTCGGCGCGCTCGGCGAGCGGGTGCTCGGGGAGAATTTCTCCCTCGCCGACGACGCGACGGATCCGTCCTTCCTCCCGTTCCCGTTCGACATGGAAGGGCTGCCGAAGCGGCGCGTCGACCTGATCGAGCGCGGCGTCCTGCGCACGCCGCTCCTCGACAAGATCGCGGCCGATCGCACGGGACTGCCGCCGACCGCGAGCGCCGCCTCTCTGACCGGCGACGACCGGGGCGTCGCGCTCCACCTGGCGATGACCGCGGGCGACGCGAGTGTGGACGACCTGATCGCCGGCACGGAACGCGGCATCTACGTCACGCGCTTTCACTACCTGAACGGCCTTCTCGACCCGAAGGTCGGGATGATGACGGGAATGACGCGGGACGGCACGTTCCTCGTGCAGGACGGACGCCTCGCCGCGCGCCTCCCGAACCTCCGCTGGACGCAGGCGATGACCGAGGCGCTGGCGAACATCGAAGCGATCGGGCGGGAGCGGCGGATCGTCGGATCGTTCTGGAACTCTCTCGGAGGAACGCTCGCGCCCGCCGTCAAGATCGGTGCCTGGCGGATCACCGGAAGCACGGGCTAACAATTTGCAGTCGAGCCTGCACTGCACGGATCCGGGACGATGACGGCGTACATCCTGAGACGGCTTCTGCAGGTCATCCCGATCACTTTCGGGATCCTCACGCTGATCTTCCTGCTGATCCATCTCATTCCCGGAGACCCCGCGGTGCAGATCGCGGGGGAGAACGCGCGCGCGGCGGACGTCGAGCGCGTGCGGAAGCAGCTCGGGCTCGACCGGCCGCTGTGGGAGCAGTACCTGGACTACCTTTCGGGTCTCGTGCGCGGCGACCTCGGGCGCTCCTTCCGGACGCAGCAGGAGGTGACCGAGGAAGTCATGGCGCGCTATCCGGCGACGCTCCAGCTCGCGTTCGGCGGGATGCTCGTGGCGCTCGTCATCGCGTTCCCGCTTGGGATCGTCTCCGCGATCTACCGCAATTCGTGGATCGACAACGGCGCACGATTTTTCGCATTGATCGGGGTGTCGATGCCGAACTTCTGGCTCGGCCCGCTGCTGATCATCGCGTTCGCGATTCACTTCGAGTGGTTTCCCGTGTCCGGGCGAACGCAGGGCCTCCGCTCTCTGGTCCTGCCCTCGATTACGCTCGGCACGGCACTGGCGGCGATCCTGACGCGGATGATCCGCGTGAGCCTCGCCGAGGAGCTGAATCAGCTCTACGTGACGACGGCGCTGGCGAAGGGGGTCGGAAAGGCGAAAGCGATCTTCGTCCACGGCCTGCGCAACGCTCTCATTCCGGTCGTGACGATCGTCGGGCTGCAGTTCGGGGCTGTGCTCACCGGAGCGATCATCACCGAGCAGATCTTCTCGTGGCCAGGGCTGGGCCGGCTCCTGATTCAGTCGATCACCGCCCGCGACTACCCGCAGGTCCAGGCTTCGATCCTCGTCATCGCGCTGACGTACATCCTGATCAACCTGATCACCGACATCCTTTACGCGTTCCTCGACCCGAGGATCTCGTACGACTGAAGCAATCATGGCCAGACGCTCGTTTCGCAAGACGTATCTTTCGAACATCCCGTTCCTGATCGGAGGGATCGTGACGCTCGTCCTCGTGATCGTCGCGCTGGCGGCGCCGTGGATCGCGCCCCACGATCCGAACTGGCAGGAGACGGCGCGGCGTCTCGAAGGCCCTTCGCCGGGCCATCCTCTCGGCCGCGATGAGCTCGGACGCGACGTCCTCTCGCGCATCGTCTACGGCGCGCGCATCTCCCTCCGCGTCGGCTTCAGCGTCGTTCTCATCGCGTCGAGCATCGGGATCTTCCTCGGCGCGGTCGCCGGCTACTTCGGGGGGCGGATCGACACGCTCATCATGCGCCTGTCGGACATTCTTCTCGCGTTTCCGGGGATCCTGATGGCGATCGCTCTGGTCGCGGTGCTCGGACCGAGCATCAACAACGTCATCCTGGCGCTCTCGGTGATCGGCTGGGTGAGCTACGCGCGCCTCGTGCGCGGGCAGATCCTGAAAGTCCGGCAGATGGAGTTCATCACGGCCGTCGAGGCGCTCGGCGCGCGGGCGCCGCGGGTCATTTTCAAGCACCTCCTCCCGAACGTGCTCAGCCCCGTGATCGTCATGGCGACGCTCGGCCTCGCCGGGTCGATCCTCGCCGAGGCCTCGCTCTCGTTCCTCGGGCTCGGCGTCCAGCCGCCGACGCCGTCGTGGGGGGCGATGCTCACCGCGGGCCGCCAGTATCTCGGCCTCGCGAACCATCTCGCGATCTACCCCGGCATCGCGATCATGCTCGCCGTCATGGGCCTCAACTTCCTCGGCGACGGCCTGATCGACGCGCTCGATCCGAAGTATCGGAAGGAGATGTAGTCGCTCGTCGCTGGTCGCTCGTGGCTCGTGGCTCGTCGCTTTGTCCTATACGTCCTATATGTCCTATACGTCCTATTGGTCCCATTCATAGGACGTATAGGACGTATAGGAC
>JBOGJQ010000048.1:0-1757 GCA_050745405.1 Thermoanaerobaculia bacterium
GCCTGGAACCGCGGGTCGCTGCGGATCGCGGCGAGCTCGGGATCGTTCTGGAGCGACCACTTCGCGCGGAGCCCCGCGTCCACCGCCCGTTCGACGGCTTCGATCGCTTTCTCGTGCTCGCCGAGGAGCGCGTATTCGCAGGCCATGTTGTAGAGCGCCGTGCCGCGTTCCGTCGGCGACTGCGCCGCACGGGCGTGCGCCGCGATCGCCTCTTCGTACCGCTCGAGCGTGTGGAGCGCGCGTCCGAGGGCCAGCCATGCCGCGCCGTCGTTCTCGTTCGCCTCGAGAACGCCGCGGAACGTCGCAACCGCCTCCTCGGCGTTCCCCTCGCGGAGCTGAATCTCGCCCCGCTGGATCGCGCGCCCGCGATCGTCAACGCTCGGATTGAGCTGCGTGTATTTCGACGAGTGATACGACTCGGGAGCCCACTTGTACTCCATGTACTCGGCGGTCCGGTCGGCGACGACGCGGCCGAGCAGCCGCGCGACGAGGTGCAGCGACCCGTCGATCCCCGCCGAAACCCCCGCCGTCGTGATGATTTTCCCGCTGTCGACGAATCGCCGGCCTTCGTGAACTTTCGTCTCCGGGAACTCGCTCGCCAGCCGCGGGACCGCGTTGTACCAGGTCGTCGCTTCCGCGCCATCGAGCAGACCCGCCCTGCCGGCGATGAACGCTCCCGTGCAGACGGTGAGAACGTACTCGGCCTCTTTCGCCGCCTTCTCGACCCACGCCAGGAACTCGGGGTCGGACGTCACCGCACTCGAGGAGCCTCCCGGGAGGACGAGAATGTCGGGCCTCGGGCTCTCCTCGATCGAGTAGTCCGGCACGACGTCGATGAACCCCTGGCTCACGATCGGCTTCTTGCTCCGCGAAACGGTGTAGACATTGAAGGCGCGCTCCTCCCCAACCGAACCGTAGCCGCCGGCGACGGAAAGGACCTCCGCCGGGCCGGCGAAGTCGAGTACTTCCACCCCTTCATAGATGACGACGGCGACGTTCTTCGTGTATGGAGAGTCCGCCGCGACGGCCGGACCGGCCGCGAGCGCGAGGACGAGAAGAGAGAAAAGCGTTCTCGAGCGCATGATTCCTCCTGGATGGACCGCTTGTTGCCGAAGCCTCGATTCTAGGGTTCGCCGGCCGGTTGTCGTGTTACGACGGGGGAAACTCCCCACAATCGAGGCATTTGCGGCGACGGGACCGATGATTCTCGCCGTCGACGACCGTCCATAAGGGAAAGACCGCATTCGAGGAGGCATCGCCATGCAGAAAATCACGCCGCATCTCTGGTTCGACAAAGAGGCGAAGGAGGCGGCCGCGCTCTATACGTCCCTCTTCCCCGATTCGAAAATCACGAGCACCGTCACGCTGAACGAAACGCCGTCCGGGTCGGTCGACGTCGTCACGATCGTCCTGTCCGGCGAGGAGTTCATGCTGATCTCCGCGGGACCGCTCTTCCGGTTCACCCCGGCAATCTCGTTTCTCGTCGCGTGCGCGACGAAAGAAGAAGTCGACACGCTGTGGGCGGGGCTGTCGAAAGGGGGAACGCCGCTCATGGAGCTCGGCGAGTATCCCTTCAGCGAACGGTATGGGTGGATTCAGGATCGTTACGGCCTCTCGTGGCAGGTCATGTACGCGGGCGGGGAGGAGATCCGCCGGAAGATCACGCCCATGCTCCTGTTCGTCGGCGAGCAGGCGGGAAAAGCCGAGGAGGCGATCCGCTTCTACACGTCGGTGTTCCGCGATGCGAGCGTGGGCGA
>JBOGJQ010000049.1:0-4064 GCA_050745405.1 Thermoanaerobaculia bacterium
CCGGGGACGCGTTCGGTCCGGGGGCAGCGCGCTTCGCGCGCGCCCCCGGCTATTGTCCGACGCCCTTCGGGCGCGCCCGAGCTTCGATCATCAGCTTGCTCCTGCTTTCGCGACGCTGCGACGAGCGACTACCGTCGGACCCGCGCAAGCTCCGCATGACCCGGCCATCGTTCGAGCCCCCGGTCTGCCCAAGCCGCCGCGCCGCGGGCGTCGCCGAGGGTGCGGAGGAGCTGGACGATGGCGAGGTACGACCGCGGGGTCGGGGCCGCGCGCTCGAGGCGGAAGATCGTCTCGGATGCTTTCCGGTCGTCGCCGACGGTGAGGTAGAGGAGAGCGAGGTTCTTGTAGGCCTGCGGCTCGCGCGGGAAGAGCTCGATCTCGCGGAGGAACTCCCGCTCGGCTTCGCGACCGCGGCCGGCGCGGGCGAGCGCATCGCCGCGCAGGAAATGAAGCCCCTGCGGCGCGGGGCGGCCGCGGCGCGCGATCTCCTTTCCCGCATCATCGAGGAGGGCGAGGGCGTCGTCGGTGCGCTGCTGTTGCAGCCGGACGCGCGCCATCGTGAGCGAGCCGGCGATCCGGAAGCGCTCGTCCGCGAGAAGGGCGGCGGCGTGACGCTCGGCCTCGTCCTCACGACCCAGCTCCAGGGCCGCGCGGGCGAGGATCTCGCGCGCCTGTGCGGGCTCGTCCTCGAGCGCGAGCTCGGCGTGCCGCTGCGCCGCTTCGACCTCGCCGATGTCGAGCGAGAGGCTGGCGATCAATAGCTGGAGGTGCGTCGTGCGCGGCGAGAGGCGGACGGCGCGCCGCGCCGCTGCGATCGCGCCATGCGGGTCGCCGGTGCGCGCGAGCGCCGTCGATTCGAGATCGATCACGTCGAGCATCAGCGGATTCTCCGCCTCGAGTTTCCTGAGCAACGGCAACGCCTCGGCGAATCGCTCCTCCTCCGCGAGGGCGAACGCGCGCTTCAGCTCGTCCATCGACGCGAGGCGGCTCTTCGGATCGGGAAGCGGACCCGCGGCGGCGGCCGACGGCGCCGATCCGAGGTAGCCGAGCGCCGCGAGCTTCTCCGCTTCCTCCGGATCGATCCCCGCCGCCGGCATTGCGGGGACGACGCGCGGCGCGATCCGCTCGCGCATCGCGAACGCGTCGCGCCGGCGCTCCTCGCGCAGGTTCGTCCTCTCGCCCGGATCAGTCGCCAGATCGTAGAGCTCGGCGTCGGGACCTTCGATGTAGTGGAGATCGCCCTCGATCAGAGAATGGAGATCGCTCCATCCGAAGTGGAGGCGCGGATAGAACGTCTCGCTGTAGATCGGCCGTGCGGGGACGTTCCTCATCAACGAGATTCCGTCGAGCCCTTCCGGAACCGCCGCGCCGGCAACCTCCAGGATCGTCGGCGCGAGATCGGCGAGGCCGACCGTCCGCCGCACCGTCTCGCCCGCGCGCGCCGATCGCGGGAACTTCACGAGGAGCGGGACGTGGATCGCCTCGCGATAGAGGAGGATCCCGTGCTCCGTCTCGCCGTGGTCGCCGAGCCCCTCTCCGTGATCCGAGGTGACGATGACGAGCGCGTCGTCATAGAGGCCGCGCGCGCGGAGCAGATCGAGAAACGCGCCGGCGAGCGCGTCGGCGGCCGCGACTTCCGCGTCGTACGGATCGGCGTAGCGGCTGCGCCACGGCTCCGGAGCGGACCACGGGGTATGCGGCTCGTAGAGATGAAGAAAGAAGAAGAGAGGGCCGTCCTCGCGCGCGTCGAGCCACGTCCGCGCGGCCTCGATCGTCCGCCCGCCGTCGCGCTGGAAGCTGCCGAGAACGAGCGCGTCGGGGTCGAGATCGACCTGATCGTCGAAGAAGTCGAAGCCGCGCGCGATGCCGCTCTCGCGCCGGAGGACGTACGCCGACACCGCTGCTCCCGTCGCATACCCGTTCCGCCCCAGCACCTCGGCGACCGTCGGCACCTCCTCGCGCAGCGCGAAACCGAGGTTGTCGCGGACGCCGTGATGCGACGGAAGCATGCCGGTGAACATCGTCGCGTGCGAAGGAAGCGTGAGCGGAACGTGGGAGAACGCGCGCTCGAACAGGACCGCATCGCGGCGGAACGCGTCGAGCGCGGGTGTCGCGACACCGCCGTAGCCGTACGCGGGGAGACGGTCGGCGCGGAGGGTGTCGATGGAGATGAGGATGATGGGGGTTCGTTTTCGAATCGGTGGGACGTCGGGGCCGGCGCAGGCGAGACATGACGCGGCAAGACCCGTGAGGAGAATCTGAACGCAGAACGCAGAACGCAGAACGTAGAAGGAAGAAACCCACCCGCCCTTTCTTACTTCTACGTTCTGCGTTCTGCGTTCTGCGTTCTTCATGGTTCTGGGGTGATGGCCCGCCGGGATGCACCCCGGCGGGCCGCCGTCATTTCAGAACGACACCCTCGCCCCGAAGCGGAAGACCCTCGGGCTCTGCAGCTCGATGATCTGGTTCGCAGCGAGGTTCGGATCCTGCGTGTCGTTGAATAGCGTCGAGTCCCTCTGCAGGACCGTCCGCTCGTCCGTCACGTTGAACAGATCCGCCGACAGCGTGATCCCGACCTGCTGGAGCCGGAACTCCTTCGCGACCCGGAAGTCGAGATTGAAGATGTCGTCGTAACGGAAGTCGCCGAGGTCTGTGACGTGGACGTTCTTCGTCACCCCCTCGTTGTCGACGGTCACGGCGTGGCTGTACGGAATCGGATACCCCTCGCGACCCGTGACCGCCGCGCCGACCGAGAACCCGAGCGGGAGCTGGTAGGCGCCCGTCAGGTTGTACGACCAGCGCGAGTTGATCACGATCTCGCTCTTCAGACCGCTCACGCCGCCCACCGGAAACGCGGCGATCCCCTCGCAGTTGTTGCAGCCGCCGGTCTGGAAGACCTGCGGGTTCGTCCCGCGGCTGAACAGCAGCGTCGGATCGGAGATCCCCTCGCTCCCGACGCTCTGATCCCACTCGTTCCACGAGACGTTCGCGCGCGCCATCCAGTTGTTCGTCATCCGCTTGGTCAGGACGAGCTCGAGCCCGTCGTAGGTCTGCTCGTAGCCGTCGCGGTTCTCGACGACCAGAAACAGCGGCGCCGGAACGCCTTCCTTCAGGTCGTAAAACGGCACGCTGTAGGTCGAGCCGTCGGGCAGAGTGCCCGTCGCCAGCCCGGCGACCTCGAAGTCGTCCGGCGTGTAGAAGTCGCCCGACCCCTGCGTCTTCTCGTAGCGGTTCCAGACGAAGTCCGAGAGATCGCGGTGCGTGTAGTTGACGCCGATCATGAAGTTCGGCCTCAGCTCGTGCTCGAGGCCGAGGATGAACTCGTCGGTCGTGGGCGCCGTCATGTCGTAGTCGATCCGCGAGGTGACGACCGATCCGCCCGGATTGCTCGGGTCGAGATAGAAGTACGACACCGCCCCGAGATCGAAGAGGACTTCGTCCGGCTGGATGCGCTTGTCCGAATTCACGTCCTCGAAGTAATAGATGTAGCCGGGGTTGCCGTAGAAGGGGCTGCCGAGGATGATCGGCGCCGCGCCGAGCTGATCGACGTAGCGGTTATAGCCGGCGCGGAGAAGCGTGCGGTTCACGTCACCGAACGCGTACGTCAGCCCGACGCGCGGCGACACGTCCGACCATTCGAGCTCCTCGGGGTCGCCCGGGAAGGCGATCGCGGGGAGAAGATCAGGGAAGAGGGCGTTCGCGGGCGCGGTGCTCGCGCGGTTCGCCCCGGTCTGGAGGTCGTAGCGGAGGCCTGCCTGGATCGTCAGGTCGCCCATGAGGATCGTGTCGCCGATGTAGACGTCGGTGTACTCCATGCCGTAGTCGCGCGGCGCGACCGGGTTCTGGAGAAACGCCCAGCCGCACTCGGGATGCAGGCCCGAGCTCGTGCAGTCCCCCTGGCTGAAGAGCATCCATGCCCAGTTGCCGCTGCCGGGCCACGTCGTGGCCGAGGTGACGGGGGTGTCGCGATAGCCGAAGCCGAAGCGGAGCTCGTGGCTGGCGCCGGCCACGTCGAGGAAAGCCGACGCGTCCGCGCGGTACTGCTCCTGCGGCCGGTCGGTGAC
>JBOGJQ010000050.1:0-3799 GCA_050745405.1 Thermoanaerobaculia bacterium
CTCTTCGGCGCCTCCGGCGCCGCCTCGTTTCTTCTCCTCAGGTGCGGCGCCCAGCCGTCAGCGGCTCGGTATGACACTTCCGGTCATTTCTGCCCCATCGGCACACGTGCCGTTCCGCGGCTCAGAAACGACAACCGTCGTGGTATGCGAGCGACGAGCGACTAGCGACGGGCGAGTGACGATCCGACATGGCACCACCGGTGCTCTTACCGGAATCGTGAAAATCCTGATCGCCGGCGGCACCGGCGTCATCGGCGCCGGTTTGATTCCCGAGCTCCTCCGGCGCGGGCACTCGGTGCGCGTTCTGAGCCGCGGTGCCGTGCGTGATGCGGGAGCGTTTCCCGACGGCATCGAGGCGCGCGCGGGCGACGTCACACGGCCCGAGACGCTGCGCGGCGCTGTCGACGGGTGCGACGCCGTCGTCCACATCACCGGCATCGTCGACGAGCGGCCGCCGGAGGTCACGTTCGAGAGCGTGAACGTCCGCGGTGCGGCGAACGTCCTCGCGGAAGCCAGCCGGGCCGGCGCGCCCCGCTTCCTCTATATCTCTTCCCTCGGTGCCGATCGCGGCACCTCGGCGTACCACAGGTCGAAGCGCGCCGCGGAGGCGCTCGTACGCGACTACGCGGGTCCGTGGCTCATCCTCCGCCTCGGCAACGTCTTCGGACCCGGCGACGAAGTCCTCTCGCAGCTCGTGCGCATGGCGAGATCGCTTCCGGCGATCCCGCTCATCGGCGACGGATCGCAGCGGTTTCAGCCTCTCTGGTACGAGGATGCGGGCGCGGCGATCGCGGCTGCCGTCGAGCGGAACGATCTCGACGGCGTTGCCCTCGATCTGGCCAGCGGAGAGACGACGACGATGCGCGAGGTCGTCCGACGAATCGCGCGGATCACGCACCGGCGCGTCGCCGCCGTGCCCGTTCCCGCCGCGGCCGCCGCGGCCGCGATCGGTCTCACCGGCGCTCTCGGCGTCTCGTTTCCGCTCACGGAGTCGACGCTGACGATGCTGCTGGAGGAGAACCGGATCCCCGAAGGAAAGCCGAACGCGCTGACGGGCGTCCTCGGGGTCGAGCCGGCGCCGCTCGACCGCGCCCTCGAACGCCTGGTCACGCTCCTGCCGGAGAGCGGTGCCGAGGATGGGGTCGGCTGTCTCGAGCGGAAACGGTACTGGGCCGATATTCACGGCGCCGTGCTCTCGGCCGAGGAGCTCATGAACGACTTCCGCCGCAATTTCCGAAAGGTGATGCCGGTCGAGTTCGCCGTCGAGGGAGAAGAGGGGGAGTTGGTTGAAGGCGCCACGGTGACGGCGTCGCTTCCGGTGCGCGGCCACATTCAGGTGCGCGTCGAGGAGAGCGGGCCGCGGAGCGTGACGCTCGCGACGGTTGAGGGACATCCGCTCGCGGGCATCGTGCGGTTCCGGGCCGAGCCGGCCGGGGAGGTTCTGCGAGTCGCGGTGGAGGTCGAGGCGCGCGCGGCGAGCTGGTGGGACGTGCTCACGATGAAGTTCGGCGGATCCATGGCGCAGCGGTGGAACTGGCGCGAGCTCGTCCGGCGGATGGTGGTGCGGAGCGGCGGGACCGCGCCGGAGGGAGTCCAGACCGTCGAGGAAACGCTCGGCGGATCGGAAGCCGAGCGAACGGAGACCGAGGCGCGACGTCTGATCGACGCGCGGCGGCGCGCGGAGGCGGAGCGTCTCACGCGCGAAGAGCGCGGTCGATGAAGAGCAGCGACGCGACGTCGCCGCGCGAGCGGGCGAGCGCCGTCTCGGCGGCGCCGAGCCCGCACATGCCGTGAACGCCGCCGCCGGGCGGCGTCGACGAGGAACAGAGGTAGAGCCGCGGGTCCGGTGTCGCGTACGGGTTCCAGCGGGGGAAGGGGCGCGTCAGAAACTGGCGTACGTCGTTCGCGCCGCCGCCGATGTCGCCTCCGATCATGTTCGGGTTGTGCTCCTCGAGATCGCGCGCCGTCATGACTCGCCTCGCGAGAATGCGCTCGCGGAATCCCGGAGCGAAACGCTCGATCTGCCCTTCGACTTCCGCCGTCATATCGCGCTCCGAGCCGTGCGGCACGTGGCAGTACGCCCATCCCGTCTGCCGGCCCTCGGGCGCGCGCGAGCGATCGAAGAGGCTCTGCTGCGCGAAGAGCACGAACGGACGCTCCGCGTGTCGTCCTTCCCAGACCTCGCGCTCCGCGTGCGCGATCTCCTCGAACGTCCCGCCGAGGTGGACCGTCATGGCCTGGCGGCACGCTTCGGTTTTCCAGGGGACCGGACCATCGAGCGCCCAGTCGATCTTGCACACGCCCGGCGCATAGCGGAACCGCTGGAGCCGGCGCCGGTAGCGCGCGGGGAGAGCATCCGCCGCGATGCGATCCACCTGGCGGGGCGTCAGATCGAAGAGGACGGCGTCATCGTCGAGCTCGCGAGCCGAATCGATGCGGAGCCCGGTCTCCACGGTGCCGCCGAGCTCCTGGAGAATCGAGACGAACGCCTCGGTCAGCGCCGCCGATCCGCGCTCCGCGCACGGCCAGCCGGCGACGTGCGCCGAGAGCGCCAGCACCATTCCGAACGACGCCGTCGCGGTGAGGTCGAGCGGGACGACCGAGTGCGCCGCGCAGCCGGCGAAGATCGCGCGCGTCTTCGGATCGCGGAATCGCGTCGCCGTGAGGCGCTCGGCCGACTGCAGGCCGATGAGACCGAAACGCGCCATGAGACCGGGCCGTCGCGGGAGGCGGATCGGCCGGAGCAGGTCGTCGAACAGGGCGAGCGGGTCGTCGAGAAACGGGCGGAACAGGTCGATCCACGCGCCGCGGTCGACTCCCATCGTGCGCGCGGTGTCCTCGACCGAGCGAAGGAGGACGGCGGCGCTCCCGTCGTCGAACGGATGCGCGAGCTCGACGGGCGACCAGACCCACCGCACACCGTGTCCAGCGAGATCGAGATCGAGAAGGGCCGGCGAGATCACCCCCGTCGGATGGATCGCCGAGCAGATGTCGCTCCGGAACCCGGGGAGAGTCACCTCCTCGGTCCGCGCGCCGCCGCCGGGCGTGGAGGCCGCCTCGAAAACCCGGACGCGGACGCCGGCGCGCGCCAGGCGGATCGCGGCGACGAGCCCGTTGGGACCACTGCCGACGACGGCCGCCGTGGAGAGCGGGCGCGCCCTCATGCCGGCGCCGTCAGCCTCTCGAGCTCTTCGAGATTGCGCATCGCCTCGTCGAACGAGCTGCCGCACATCTCCGGCAGCGGGCGGAGCCGGTTACAGATCTCGGGTCGATCCGGCGATCCCCACAACCGGCAGCGGTTGTCGTCCGTGAGCTGCGCGCAGCGCACGCCCGCTGGTTTTCCGCCGGGCATCCCGGGGATCGGCGATGATATCGAGAGGGCGATGCAGCAGGCCCCGCATCCGATGCGGCAGTCCATTTTTCGTTGTCCGTTGTTCGTTGTTCGTTGTTCGTTGTTCGTTGTTCGTTGTCGGTTGTCGGTTGTCGGTTGTCGGTTGTCGGTTCTATGGTCCCATACGTCCTATTCGTCCCATACGTCCTATTCGTCCAATTCGATAAAAAGGAACTTCCTCCGAACGATTTCGTATTGACGATGGCGCCGGTATGAAGATCCGTACCCAGCTCATCCTCGCGTTCCTCCTTCTGTCGGTCCTCCCGTTGACCGGGATCGTCCTCTACTCCTACTACTCGTCCCAGCGGGCGCTCCGGGCGGCCGAGCTCCGGGAGGCGGAGCAGATGGCGCAGGAGATGGATCGCCGGCTGGCCGAGGTCCGCCGGGAGGTGGGGGAGCAGGTTGCGA
>JBOGJQ010000051.1:0-10745 GCA_050745405.1 Thermoanaerobaculia bacterium
GTCGGTGAGCGTCGAGCCGGAGTTGACGAACCGGAGCTCGCTCGTCGAATAGAGCGCCTCGACGAGGAAGTTGTTCGTCATCACGCCGTTGTAGGTGATCGCGAGCTTCTCCTGCGGCGTCTCGCGCGATTCATCGAGAGTCGACGGCTCCCAGCAGGCGAACGCGCAGAAGTTCGTCTCCTCGTCCGAGAGGTCGAGGAACGAGCCGACGATCGAATGCTTGGCCGTGATCTGGCCGGTGAGCTTGCCTTCGAGGCGCGTCTGCTCGCGGCCGTAGTCGAACGCGTCGGTGCTGTCCTGGAAGAACTCCTGCGTGCTCCGCTCGAAGAAGCGGCCCGCGGTGAAGAACCAGAGACGGTCGCGGACGATCCGGCCGCCGAATGTCGCTTCGTACACGTCCTGAATTTCGTCGTCGCCCTCGGGCTCGTCGAGTGGCGTCTGCGCCGTCCAGGACGGATTCGTGATGCTGTCGCGGAGCGAGCCCGAGAATTCATTGCCTCCGGATTTCGAGACCGCCGTGACCACGCCGCCGGTGAAGCGGCCGTACTCGGCCGAAATGCCGCCGGTGAGGACGGTCGTCTCCTCGAGAGCATCCTCGATGTAGACGTCGAGCGGCTGTCCGCGAAGAACTTCGTTGACGACCGCGCCGTCGACGTACCAGACGCTGTCGAACGACTGGCCGCCGGAGATCACGACGTTGTTGCCGGGGCCGTTGAGCGTGACGCCCGGCGCGAGGTTGACCGTCGCCTGCAGGTTGCGCGCGACCGGAAGCTCTTCGACGAGCTCGGCATCGACCGTGGTCTGGACTTCGGTCGTCTCGACCACCGCCGGTGCCGCAGCCGTGATCGTGATCGCCTCGGCGACCGCGCTGAGCCGCATTTCCGCGTCGGCGCGAGCGGTCGTCGCGGGATTGATGTTGACCACGCGCGTGACCGTCTCGAGGCCGGCGATCTCGAATGTGACCGTGTACCGGCCCGGCGGCAGCGCACCGATGTTGTAATTCCCGTTGACGTCCGTATAGCCCGTGCGCGTTCCCTGCAGCGACGGCGACGAGACCGTCACCGTCACGCCGGGGAGCGGCGAGCCGTCCGACGTCACGTTCCCCGTGAGCGTACCGGTCGTCTGCGCGAACAGACTCGTGGCGAGAAGCACCCCGAGTACCGCCGTCAGAGCGATCCTGAACTTCGTCTTCATGAAGACCTCCCTTTGATTTGTGAGCGCATGCTCGGAGGCACACGACTGCACGCGCGCCGCCGCATCGGCGTCGGGGAAAAGTCGAGCAAGGACGCGGGCTTGACTCCGCCGTAACAGGCTCGCGGTTCGGGCGACCGTAGATCGAGGCGGCGACTTTTGGATGTGCGGGCGAAACGCCCCCGATGAAGGGCGTCGGAGGCGCTCGCGATGCGCCGCGTAGCCGTTTCGTCGCGCCTTTGACAGGCGCGTCACAGCGGGCGAGAACGCTTCCGTCACGAATCGGTGGGCGTTCCGGCAACGGCCGCCGCCGCGACCGGCGGCGCGTCGTCACGACGCGTTCGTTCGTTCAAGAATCCGAATCAGCGCATGTAGATCGTCTCGAGCGATCGACGCAGATCGGCGAAGGCGAAGGTGAACCCTTCCGCGAGGAGACGATCGGGTTGGACGCGCTGGCTCGCGAGGAGGAGGGCGTCGCCCATTTCCCCGAGAACGATCCGGATCGCCGCGGCAGGAGCCGGAACGAGCGCCGGGCGGTGGAGGACGGCGGCGAGCGTGGCGGTGAACTCGCGGTTCGGCACCGGGTTCGGCGAGGTGACGTTGTAGACGCCGCGCGCGGAGGGCGTGGCCGCGGCCCAGCGCATGAAGCGCACGACATCCCGGCGGTCGATCCACGAGAGCCATTGGCGCCCCGAGCTCACGCGGCCGCCGACGAAAAATCGGATCGGCTGCGCCATCCGCGGGAGAGCGCCTCCTTCCCGTCCGAGGACGACACCGAAGCGGCCGATCACCAGGCGCGCCGACGAGGACGCGCGCTGCGCCGCCTCCTCCCACGCGCGGCAGAGGTCCGCGAGGAATCCCTCGCCGGCCGGAGCGCCGTCGCCGAGACGCTCGTCGCCGCGGTCGCCGTAGATCCCGACTGCCGAGGCGCTGATGAACGTCCGCTCCGGTCGCGGCGATCGGCCGAGGGCGGTCACGAGGGCGGCGGTCGCGTCGACCCGGCTCTCGATGAGGCGCCGCTTCTTGTTCGCCGTCCACCTCCCGTCGAGGCTCTCGCCGGCGAGGTTCACGACGAGATCCGCTCCATCGAGCTCGGCTTCCCACGCGCCGGGCCCCTTCGCATCCCACAGCACGCCGCGCCCGCGACGGACCTTCTCCGGGTTCCGCGAGAGGACGACGACCTCGCCCGATCCGAGAAGATCGGCGACGAGGGCACGACCGATGAATCCGCTTCCCCCGGCAACGACGCTCTTCATGACGCCGACCTCCGCCGGAAGAGACGTAAGTCCCGAACGGGCAAAAGAAAAGCCCCGCGATGCGCGGGGCTTTTCATCGTGTAGGAGTTGGAGGGGTCTGGGGAGCCGCTCCGTTTCGCTTTCACCTTATTTGACGTGGGCCCGAAAGAATGGTTTCGGCCGCGCCCGAGGCCGCTATACGGCCATGCGGGAGGCCGCGCGCTGCCGCCGCGGGTCGGTCGCCGCTTCGATCCCCCGGAGGCGGAGAGCGGCGAAGGCGATCATCGCGGCGTTGTCCGTGCAGTACCTCTTCTCCGGCAGGCGGGCGATGAGGCCGCGGGACGCGCACCATGCGGCAACGCGGTCGCGGAGCCGCCCGTTCGCGGCGACGCCCCCCGCCAGGCCGAGCTCCGCCGGCGGATCCGGATCGCGCGCGAGCTCGTCCCAGGCGCGATCGAGCCGGTCGAGGATCTGATCGCCGATCGCCTCCTGGAGCGAGGCGCAGAAGTCGGCCAGGAGGGGCGACGGCTCGGCACCCTCGTGCTCGCGCGCGAGCCCTTCCTGTCGCGCGAGCCGGATCGCGTGCGCCTTCAGGCCGGAGAACGAGAAGTCGAGCGACTCCTCCTTGAACCGGGCGACGGGAAACGAGAAGCGGGCGGCGTCTCCGTCGCGCGCGTGGCGCTCGACGTGCGGCCCGCCCGGGTACGGGAGGCCGACGAACTTCGCGACCTTGTCGAAGACTTCGCCCGCGGCGTCGTCGCGCGTGCGATTCAGCATCCGGACGCGCGCGGGCGTGCCCGAGCGCACTTCATAAATCGACGAGTGGCCGCCGGAAACGACGAGACTCACGAACCGCGGCGGCATCGGCAGCGCCGCCCCTTCGCGCGTGAGCCAGGGCGAGGCGATGTGTCCTTCGAGATGGTTCACCGCGATGAGCGGATTGCCGAGACCCCAGGTGAGTCCCTGCGCCGCGGCGACGCCGACGAGGAGCGCGCCGATCAGACCGGGGCCGACCGTCACCGCGACCGCGTCGATCTCGCGCCGCGTCATCCCGGCCTCCCCGAGAGCGCGCTCGACCAGCGGCATCAGGTGGTCGAGGTGCTCGCGCGACGCGATCTCCGGGACCACGCCGCCGAACGGCCGGTGCCGCTCGATCTGCGACGCGATCAGGTTCGCGAGCACGCGCCCGTCGCCGTCGAGGACGGCGACCGAGGTCTCGTCGCAGGAAGTCTCGATGCCGAGGAGGCGCATGGAATTAACGAAATGCCGGCGCCGGGAGAAAATTTCAAATCACGGGGGAAGGACCAATAGGACGTATAGGACCCATAGGACGTATGGGACCGCGAAATCCAGGTCCGTCCTATTCGTCCTATACGTCCTATACGTCCTATTCGTCCTATACGTCCTATTCGTCCCATCCCTCCGGCCGGAACTATAATCGCGCCCCTGCTGTTGGCCGCCCGCAATGGAGAAGATCGAGCTCCCCACCCGATTCGACCCGAAGGACTTCGAAGAGCGCCTCTACCGCGGCTGGGAGGAGGCCGGCTATTTCACGCCGGAGGCCGACCCCGAGCGGCCACGCTTCTCCATCGTCATCCCTCCGCCGAACGTGACCGGCCGCCTCCACATCGGGCACGCCCTCGTGAACACGCTCCAGGACATCGTCGTCCGGTGGAAGCGGATGTCCGGATTCAACACGCTCTGGGTCCCGGGGACGGATCACGCCGGAATCGCGACGCAGATGGTCGTCGAGCGGGAGCTCGCGAAAGAAGGAAAGAGCCGCCGCGAGATCGGACGCGAGGCGTTCGTCGCCCGCGTCTGGGAGTGGAAGGAGCAGTCGGGCGACGCGATCGTCGATCAGCTCAAACGGCTCGGCGTCTCGTGCGACTGGACGCGGATGCGCTTCACGCTGGACGAGGGACTCTCGCGCGCCGTGCGGCACGTCTTCGTCCGGCTCCACGACGACGGCCTGATTTACCGCAGCCGCTCCATGGTCAACTGGTGCCCCCGCTGCGAGACGGCGATCTCGGACATCGAAGTCGAATACCGCGACACGGAAGGCAATCTCTGGGACATCGCCTATCCTCTCGCGGACGGGTCGGGGACGCTGACGGTCGCGACGACGCGTCCCGAAACGATGCTCGGCGACACGGCCGTCGCGGTGCATCCCGACGACGAGCGCTACAAACACCTGATCGGCCGGACCGTGCGCCTTCCGATCAGCGGGCGTGAGGTCCCGGTGATCGGCGACGCGATCCTCGTCGACCCGGAGTTCGGCACCGGCGTCGTGAAAGTGACGCCGGCCCACGACCGGAACGACTACGAGGCGGGCGTCCGGAACGGCCTGCCGCAGATGCAGGTCATCGACGAGAGCGGCCGCATGACGGCCGCCGCCGGTGCCGCGTTCGAAGGGCTCGACCGGTTCGAGGCGCGGGCGAAGGTGCTCGAGGCGCTGCGCGCGGAAGGCCGTCTCGTCGCGACGCGGAAGCACGTCCACGCCGTCGGCCATCACGGAAAGTGCGACACGATCGTCGAGCCGATGGTCTCGATGCAGTGGTTCGTGCGCATCGAGCCGCTCGCGCGTCCCGCGATCGAGGCCGTCCGTGACGGACGCACGACGATCACGCCCCAGACGTGGGAGAACACCTACTTCAACTGGATGGAGAACATCCACGACTGGTGCATCTCGCGGCAGCTCTGGTGGGGACACCGGATCCCGGCGTGGTACTGCGAGGACTGCGGCGAGATCGTCGTCGCCGAGCAGGACCCGGACCGCTGCACGAAATGCCCGTCGAGCCGCCTCCGCCAGGAGACGGACGTTCTCGATACCTGGTTTTCCTCGGCGCTCTGGCCGTTCTCGACGATGGGGTGGCCGGAGAAGACCGCGGATTACCAGGCGTTCTACCCGACCGACACGCTGATCACCGCGTTCGACATCCTCTTCTTCTGGGTCGCGCGGATGATGATGATGGGGCTGCGGTTCACGGGGACCGTCCCGTTCCGCGAGGTCTACATCCACGGCCTCGTGCGCGACGAGCACGGGCACAAGATGTCGAAGTCGCGCGGGAACGTGATCGACCCTCTCGAGGTCGCGGACCGCTACGGCGCGGACGCGGTGCGCTTCACGCTCGCCATTCTGTCGGCCGGCCGGGACATCCCGCTCGCCGAGAACCGGATGGAGGGCTACAAAGCGTTCGCGACGAAGATCTGGAACGCGTCGCGGTTCGCGCTCATGCACGTGGACCGCGAGCTCGAGGACCTCACGCCGATCGTGCGGGAGGAGCTCCGGCCGGTCGAGCGCTGGATCCTGTCGCGACTGAACGCCGCCACGCGCGAAGTGAACCGGGCGCTGTCGGTCTACCGCTTCGACGAGGCCGCGAACGCGATCTACCAGTTCTTCTGGCGGGAGTTCTGCGACTGGTACATCGAGATGGCGAAGCCGGTGCTGCTCGAGCGCGTCGGAGACAAGAAGGCGCTCGGCCAGGCGCGGAGCGTCCTGCTCGAGGTGCTCGACCGGTCGCTGCGCCTCCTTCACCCGTTCATGCCGTTCATCACGGAAGAAATCTGGCTCAAGCTGCGCGGCGTCGAGCCGTCGATCATGGTGGCGCCGTATCCGATCGCGGAGGAGGTCCTCGAAGATCCCGAAGCGGAGCGGCTGATCGAGTCGATCCAGCAGATCGTGACGGCCGTCCGCAATCTGCGCGCCGAGCGTGGCTTCGCGCCGAAGGAGCGGTTCCGCCTCTTCATTCGAACGGACGACGAACGGCTCGCGCGCGCATTCGCCGCGGGCGAGTATCTGCTCGTCGATCTGGCGCGCCTCTCGGAGCTCCGCATCAACGAAGCGCCGCCGCAGGGGGCCCATCGCGATCGCGCCGGCGGCGTGGAGATCGCGATCGAGCTCCCGAAGAAGGAGCTGTCCGAGGAGGAGCTCGACCGGCTGCAGAAGCAGATCGAACAGATCGAGCGGGACATCGAGTCGACGCGGGCGCGTCTGGCAGACGAGACATTCGTCGCGCGAGCGCCGGCCCACATCGTCGAGCAGACGCGGCAGCGCGAGAGCGAGCTCCGGCAGCGCCTCGAGAAGCTCCGCCAGAACGTCACGGCGAGCTCGACATGACGGAGAGCGCGGCCGCCGTCGACGTCCGCGCCCTCGCGGGACGCCTCGAGCACATCGAGTCGGTCGCTCTCCTTCCCACGGTTCCGTCGACGAACGCGCTCGCGCGCCGCGTGATGCACGAGTGCCTCGAGAACGAGGTGCCGCTGCCGTCGGCGGTCATCATCGCCCTCGAGCAGACCGCCGGCGTCGGTCGCGGCGGCCGCACCTGGAGCTCGCCGGCGGGAAAGGGGATCTGGGCGACGATCCTCCACACGCGCGACGCGGCGCAGCTTCCCCTCCTTCCTCTCGAGGTCGCGGTCGCCGTGGCGACGCTCCTCCGCGACGAGTTCGGCGTCGACGCCCGGATCAAGTGGCCCAACGACGTTCTCGTCGACTCGGCGAAGATCGCGGGCATTCTGATCGAGGCGCGCGCGCGCGACTCTCAGGCGCTCGTGCTCATCGGCATCGGCATCAACGTCTTTCCGGTGGGAGGCGCGGAGAGCACGAGCTCGATCGAACAGGCGTCCGGCTCGCACCCGACGCTCGAAGCAGCGATCGCGCGGTTCGCGGCGGCCGTCGATCGCGATCTCTTTCTCGCGTACGATCCGGAACGGATCCTGAGTCGCTGGCGCGAGCTCGCGCTGCATCGCGACGGAGACCGCATCGCCTTCGCCCTCGGCGACGAGCGCGTCGAAGGAACGTGGGAGGGCATCGACGACGCCGGACGCGCGCGCGTTCGGACGGCAGACGGAACCCGCCTCGTCGCCGCGGGTGACCTGATCGCCTTCACCTGACCCCCTGATACACTCCGGACGATGCGCCTGCTCGTCGTCGACGCCGGGAACACGAACGTCGTGTTCGGCCTGTGGGAAGGCGACACGTTCGCGGGCTCCTGGCGTCTCGCGACGGCGCGCGAGCGGACCGCCGACGAATACGGCATCCTCGCGCGCCAGCTCCTCGGCGACCGCGGCCCGGTCGATGCCGCGATCGTCGGCTCCGTCGTCCCGCCTCTCAACGGCACGATCCGCGCGATGCTCGAGACGCACTTCGGCGTCGAGCCGCTCTTCCTCGAGCCCGGCGTCCGCACCGGCCTCGCGATTCAGACGGAAAATCCGCTCGAAGTCGGGGCCGACCGGATCGCGAACGCCGTCGCCGCGCACGCGCGCTTCGGCGGTCCGACGATCGTCGTCGACTTCGGCACGGCGACGACGTTCGACCTCGTCTCGGCGAAGGGAGAGTACCGCGGCGGGATCATCTCGCCCGGGATCGGCGTCGCGTCCGAGGCGCTCTTCGCGCGCGCCGCCCGGCTCCCGCGAATCGACGTGCGCCGCCCGGCGACTCTCATCGGCACGAACACGGTCGCGAGCCTCGAGTCCGGGATCTATTACGGCTATCTCGGACTCGTCGACGGGATTCTCGAGCGCATGAAGCGCGAGATCGGCGATGTGAAGGCCGTCGTCGCGACCGGCCGCCCCGGCTCGTCTCTGATCGAAGAGAGCGCGCACATCCAGCACTACGCCCCGGAGCTCACGCTCGAGGGACTGAAAATCGTGTACGAGCGCCACAGCGCGCGGAAGGCGAAGAAGCACGCATGAAGCAGGTCCTCCTTCTGATTGTTCTCGCGCTGCCGCTCCGCGGCGCGACCGAGATCGTCGTCGAGAATGCCGCCCTCTCGACCGTATCGCCGCCCGCCACGAAGGTGGGCCTGGCGGTCCTCGACGCGGGGGGAAACGCGATCGATGCCGCCGTCGCCGTGTCGTTCGCTCTGGCCGTCACGCATCCGCAGGCGGGCAACATCGGCGGCGGCGGATTTCTCGTGTACTACGACGCCGCGACCGGCGAGGTGTGGACGCTCGATTACCGCGAAGTCGCCCCCGCGGCGGCGACGCGCGGGATGTACCTCGATGCCGAGGGGAAGCCGCTGCCGGAGGCGAGCAGCGTCGGTCCGCTGGCCTCCGGCGTCCCTGGAGCGGTCGCGGGACTCGGCGCGATGCACGAGCGCTTCGGCTCGCGTCCGTGGCGCGAGCTCGTCGAGCCCGCGGTGATGCTCGCGCGCGAAGGCTTCGCGTGGCGATGGATCGACGTCGCGCACCTCGCCGAGGCGCAGGAGCGGCGGCGGATCGACCGTTTCCCTGCGACGGCGGCGCTCCTCTTTCCGGCCGGCGAGCCTCTCGACGAAGGAGACGTCCTCCGCCAGCCCGAGCTCGCCCGCACGCTCGAGCGCATCGCCGAGCGCGGCCCGCGCGAGTTTTACGAAGGAACGACGGCGAACCTGATCGTCGAAGCGATGCGGCGCGACGGCGGCATCATTTCGGCGCGCGATCTCCGCGAGTACCGCCCCACCTGGCGGGCCCCGATCCGCATCGACTACGACGACTACAGCATCTACACGATGGCTCCCCCCTCGGCGGCCGGGCTCCTCCTGGGCGAGATGCTGCAGATCCTCAATCCGTACGACCTCCGCAGCTTCGGATTCCAGTCGCCGCGCTACGTCCACCTGCTCGCGGAGGTCGAGCGTCGCGCGTATCTCGACCGGAACCGCTATATCGGCGATCCGGCCGCGACGCGCATCCCGTACGACGCGCTTTTCTCCGAGGAGCGTGCCGCGCTGTGGCGCGCTTCGATCGATCTCGATCGCGCGACGCCGACGACGGCGCTCGTCGAGAGCCCCCGGTCCACGCCGGGCGGCGAGACGACGCACTTCTCGATCGTCGACGCCGAGGGGAACGTCGCCTCCGTCACGACGACGATCAATACCTTCTTCGGATCCGGGTACCTCGTTCCCGAAGCGGGCTTTTTCCTCAACAACGAGATGGACGACTTTACGGCCGCTCCCGGGACGCCGAACGCCTTCGGGCTCATCCAGGGAGAGGCGAACGCGATCGAGCCCGGCAAGAAGATGGCGTCGTCGATGTCGCCGGCGATCGTGCTGAAAGACGACGCGCCCTTCCTCGTGATCGGCAGCCCCGGAGGGGGAACCATTCCGACGACGGTGCTGCAGGTCTTTCTGAACGTGACGGAGTTCGGGATGTCGATCGGAGAAGCGGTCGCGGCGCCGCGGTTCCATCACCAGGCGTGGCCGGACCGGATCTCGTGGGAAGCGGGGCGGGTCGGCATCGATCTCGTTGACACGCTGAACCGTATGGGACACGCGACGCGCGAGGAGCCGTCGATCGGCGACGTTCACGCGATCCTGATTCACGACGGAAAGATTCACGCCGCCGCGGATGAGCGGCGCGGAGGGCTCGCCGGTGGCTTCTGAGGGGCGGAACCTGAAGCGGGACGCGGCGCAGATCGCTCTCCAGGAGGTTCGCGACGGCGCGCGTCTCGGGCTCGGCACCGGATCGACGGCCGAGGAGTTCGTCAAATTGCTCGGCGAAGCAGTCGCCAGCGGCGCGGTGCGCGACATCCACTGCACGTGCACGTCGGCGCGGACCGAGGAGCTCGCGCGATCGCTCGGGATCGCGGTGTTCTCGCTCGCCGAGCTCGCGCCGCTCGACCTCGCCGTCGACGGCGCTGACGAGATCGATCCGCGCCTCCGCCTCGTCAAGGGACGGGGCGGCGCGCTCCTTCGCGAGAAGATCGTCGAGCAGGCCTCGCGACGTTTCCTCGTGATCGCGGACGAGACGAAGTTCGTCGAGGCGCTCGGCGTCGGACCCCTTCCCGTCGAAGTCATTCCGCTCGCCGTGGATGTCCTGCGACGTCGCTTCGAAGAGGCCGGCCTCGCGCCGGAGCTCCGGAAGAGCGGCGGCAATCCGTTCATGACGGACGAAGGAAACCGCATCCTCGACGTGCGCGTCCCGGCGGGATCGACGATCGACGCGGTGGTCGCGGAAGTCACGCGGTGGGCCGGCGTGGTCGAGACGGGGTTCTTTCCGCACGAGGCGACCGAGGCGATCGTCGCGGCAGGCGACGGCGTCATGCGGATGACTCGCGAGTCGTGAGTCGGGAGTCGGGAGTCGGACGCAAAGCGCTCATCCCGAGCGTAGCCGTCATCCCGAGCGTAGCGAGGGATCAGGGACGGGTGGGGAACCCCTGATCGGAGCGCCCACGATCGGCGGAAGGACGAACGTTCGCTCTCCCGCCGACCTGAGGCCCTCCGATCACGGATTCCCCGCCCGTCCCTGATCCCTCGCTACGCTCGGGATGACGGCTACGCTCGGGATGACGCGATGCTCGGGGCGACGGCTACACTCGGGATGTCGCCGGCTCCTGCCGCCGCT
>JBOGJQ010000052.1:0-2186 GCA_050745405.1 Thermoanaerobaculia bacterium
CGGCGTCCTGAAGGAGCGGATCGAGGCGTCGCTGTAGATCGGAGTCGAGCCGCGTGAGCTGCGCCGCGATGCGGCGGCGCATCGTTCGGCGTGACGCGAATGCGGCATACGCCGCCGTCACGTCACCGGGGCGGTCGACGACGAGGACCTCGAGCATCTCCGCAGCCTGACGAAGATCTTTTCTCGCTTTCGCGGCCTCGGAGACGGGGCGTTCGGCCGCGACCCAGAGCTTGTGGAAGACGAAGCGCGCCGGTTGGGGAACGTTCACTCGGACGCCGCTTCCGGCGAGCACGGCCGCGTCGACGACCTCCTCAGTGAGATAGTCGAGTCCGGGGAGCGGTTGCGCCGCGCAGCCGAGATGGCGCAGGACGACCGGCTTCGTGCTTCGACCTCGGCTGCGATCAGGCGTCAGGAAGTCGACGCGGAGGTCGCGGCCACGGACGGAGAACGACGTGCTCGGTGCGCGCACGTCGAGACCGGGTACGGCAAAGAATCCGGGATCGCTCGCGCGCAGGGCGTCGAGAAGATCGGATTCCGTGCGGGTCTCGTCGAGTGCGACGGGAATCGCCGTGTCGTGAGCCACGTCCACATCGGCGGTTCGGGTCGA
This sequence comes from Thermoanaerobaculia bacterium, assembly GCA_050745405.1. Taxonomy (GTDB): domain Bacteria; phylum Acidobacteriota; class Thermoanaerobaculia; order Gp7-AA8; family Gp7-AA8; genus JBOGJQ01. The sequence continues at coordinate 608 of JBOGJQ010000052.1, forward strand.
CGCCTTCTCGAAGGTCACGCCGAGCATGTTCGCCAGGGTCGTGAAGGCCTGCGTTCCGACCAGGACGCCACCGGCTCGAAAGACGCTGGCGTCGGCGAGCACGCGGAGAACGGTCCCGATCGAAGCGGATTCGCGAAACATCCCTCCGGCTGCGAGCATCGCCACCAGCTCGCGGCGGCGCGTCTGATCGGCCGGCGAGCCGGACCGGCTTTCGATCGAGGCCCGGACGCGCTCGACGAACGGCGATTCGTCGGGGCCGAGGTAAATCTGACGTTTCTTCGTCCCCTCGCTTCGTTGCAGGTACCAGTACACGCGCCCCCGGATTCGTTTGGAAACGAGGGATCCGCCGACCGCTCCGGCCGCCGCCTCGGCGTCCGCGGCGCGAAGCTCGTCGAGAAGCTCGGCGTAGAGGGTCTGCACCGTTTCGGGAAGACGAGCGAACGGCATTCTCAGGATTATACGCAGAGTTTAGCGACTATGCGTATACGAAAGCGGGCGAAGATCCGAGCTCGAGGACGTTGGTAGCGCATACGGGATTCGAACCCGTGTTACCGCCGTGAGAGGGCGGCGTCCTAGACCCCTAGACGAATGCGCCACAAGGTGGGGGACGCGCAGGGTAGCCAGCCGGCTCTCCCGCTGTCAAGGCGGCTCAACGCCGCCGGTTTGTGCTGAATTCCAACGGCCGCCGCTTCGACGGCGGCCCTACCGCAGCGACGCGCGGATCGCCGCGACGTACGCCCGCGTCTCCTTGTACGGCGGGATCCCGCCGTAGCGCGACACCGCCCCCGGCCCCGCGTTGTACGCCGCGAGCGCGAGATCGACGTTGCCGCGGAACCGGTCGAGCATCGCCCGGAGGTACTTCGTTCCGCCGAACACGTTCTGCCGCGCGTCGAACGGGTCGCTGACGCCGAGCTCGCGCGCCGTCGCCGGCATGAGCTGCATCAGCCCCTTCGCCCCGACCGGCGACACCGCCGTCCGCCGGAACGCCGACTCGCGCGCGATTACGGCCGAGATCAGGTTCGCGTCGACGCCGTACTTCCGCGACGCCTCGTCGATGATCCCGCGCAGCGATTCGGGCGCCGAAGCGGTCCGGAGCGGGCCGGCGGCGATCGGCGAGACGGACGCGATCGAGACGAGCGTCTTCCGGCGGCCGTTCTCGACCTTCCCAGCTTCGATCCCGCGCGAGCTTCCCGTGATCGACACTCCCTCGAGCGACCGCGCCGGCAGATCCGCCGCGCTCAGCCCCCGCGCCTCGGCGGACGAGAAGGCGATGCCCGTCAGGAGAGAACCTGCAAGAACAAAATGGAGATGGCGCAAATCCGTTCCTTTCGTGGTCACGGAGCAAAGGAACGTACGCCTGAGGCGGCTCTCGTTCGGCAGCCCGGCCGTCTGCGAAGCAGACCCGTCGGCTTTGCGTCCCTCCGTCGCCGGAGGTTTGCCTTTGTCGCGGTGACCTTCTTTGTTGTTGTGGTCAGGAAAACGTTGCGACGCCATTCGTCATTTCCGGCCGCGTCCGGCACCCCTCCGGGGTGCAGAACTATTTTTGCGTCGTGTTACGGGGGTCGGCTGCGCCGACCCC
>JBOGJQ010000053.1:0-2466 GCA_050745405.1 Thermoanaerobaculia bacterium
GGCGAAGCTCGCGGCACTCGGCTACCTCGGCGGGGGCGACGGCGGCGGGAGCGGCGCCGATCCGAAGGATCACATCGCGGAGATCGACCGCCTTTTTCGCGCGAGCACGCTCGCCGCGGAGGGAAAACCGGACGAAGCGATCGCCATTCTCGAAGAGCTCGTGCGCGAGAATCCTCGTCTGACCGATGCCTGGACGCGCCTCGGCGCGCTCCACCAGGAACGAGGCGAGACGGCGGCCGCGATCGCGGCGTTCCGGCGGGCGATCGAAGCCGCTCCGCAGCTCGCGCGGGAGCACGCGCTCACGCTCGCGAATCTGTACCTCGAGACCGGCGAGCTCGATCTGGCGCGGGAGCACGCGGAGCTCGGGGTCACCGCGCACCCCGGCACCGCGCGCGTCCTCCTTGCGGCGATCGCGGCGGGCGACGGACGGCTCGACGAGGCTCTTCGTCTCCTCGACGAGGCCGAGACGGCGGCGAACGGGCCGCTCTTCGGCCTCGACGCGATTCGCGGCGACGTCCTCGCGCGGCTCGGCCGCGGCGAGGAGGCGGAGGCGGCGTTCGCGCGGGAGCTGCGGAACTTCCCCGAGAACCGCGACGCGTACGCGAAGCTCGCGCTTCTCTACGCCGCCACCGGCCGGCTCGACCGCGCGCGCGGGATTCTCGAAATCCTCGTTCGCGCCGATCCGTCCCCGGCCGCGCGCTCGCTCGCCGCGAACACGCTCGAGGCCGTGGGCGATGCCGAGGGGGCCGCCCGCTTCCGTTGACTTCCGGCGCGCCTCGATGAACGAGCCGCCGCGCGATTCGCGTTGGACATGTCACCGGCCCGCAAAACTCGGAGGAGGCGTACTCGGTTCGTCGTTTTTGGATTTGGACACGTCACAATTCGCGGACCGAACGTTCGGTAACTTGACCGTTTCTTCACAATTCCGAAGCAATCTTCAGAAGGCTGCACCCGTCCCGCGCGCCGGCCTCGGAGCCTTCACACGAACTCCTTCGTTTCCGGTGACTTACGCCGGCCAGATTTTCGCCTTCTCTGGTGGCATATCTGCAACGCCCCGGCCGTCGCCACACCGATCAACGGTACGAACGGAAAAGGAGGATCTATGAAACGTTTCGCTTTATTCGCGGCGCTGCTCGCCCTCGTCGGGCTCGCGGCGTTCGCCCAGACGACGGGCACCCTGACGGGGAACGTCACCACGGACGGGCAGCCGCTTCCGGGCGTGACGGTCACCGCCACGTCCCCCAACCTCCAGGGAACCCGAACGACCTACACCGACGTCAACGGGAACTACACCCTCGGCGCGCTGCCGCCGGGCGCATACACGGTCGTGTTCGAGCTGGCTGGCATGCAGGCGGTCACGCGTCAGGTGAACGTCCCGGTCGGCACGACCGCGCGACTGGGCGCCGAGTTGGCCGTCACGGCGGTCGCCGAGGCGATCACGGTCACAGCCGAGGCGCCTGCGGTCATCGAGACGACGACGATCCAGACGAACTTCCAGGAAGAAACGATCGAGGACCTTCCGGTGAACCGGACGATCCTCGGCGCGGTGAATCTCGCGCCGGGCGTCAACAACGAGGGCCCGAACGGGAACATGATGATTGCCGGCGCGCCGTCGTTCGACAGCGTCTACTACATCGACGGCGCCGCGGTGAACGAGAATCTTCGGGGGCAGCCGCAGGATCTGTTCATCGAAGACGCCATCCAGGAAACGACGATTCTCACGGGTGGCATCTCCGCGGAATATGGCCGGTTCACGGGTGGGGTGGTGAACACGATCACGAAGAGCGGCGGCAACGAGTTTTCCGGCTCGCTCCGCGACAGCTTCAACAGTGACGACTGGCGCGAGTCGTTCCCGGAGGAAGACGAAGTCCCGGAGACGGATACGACGGAGGTCTACGAAGCGACGGTCGGTGGCTACGTCATGCGTGACCGGCTGTGGTTCTTCACGGCCGCCCGGTACTTCGAAGAAGAGTCGATCGAATTTCTCGCGCGCTCGACCGAGTTCTTCCTGCCGAACAGTCAGGAAGAGACGCGTCTCGAAGGCAAACTGACGGGACAGATCACACAGAACCACTCCCTGGTCGGGACGATCGTCGACGTGACGAGTCCGCAGATCCGGACGTTCGGAACGCCGGCGGAAGCCTCCGTACTCGACGAGCGGGAAGTTCCCGAGCAGTACTGGAGCGTGAATTACAATGGCATTCTCTCGCCCAACTTTCTCGTCGAGGCGATTTACGCGGACAAGCATCTGACGTTCGTTTCTTCGGGCGCCGAGCCGAACGCGGCGCCGTTCACGCGCGAGCTCTTCGTGGGCGGTACCAACGTGTCACTCCGCCGATGGGGCGGCGCTTGGGCGGGCGCACCGACCTTCGGTGCGCAGCTCGGCGATAAGATCCGTGCGAGCGAGAACCTCACGCTGAAGGGGACGTATTATCTTTCGACGGCCAATCTCGGGACGCACAACAT
>JBOGJQ010000054.1:0-1949 GCA_050745405.1 Thermoanaerobaculia bacterium
CGCCGCCATGGATCGTTCCCGATCCGTTGTCCGTGTACTCGTTGAGCTCCGCCTCGACCGTGCATCGGTCGAGCGTCAGATCGATGATGCGCATCCCGAATGCTCGGTGCAGCGGGCGGCCGGCGAACCGCGCGCGAAGACGCTCGAGCAGATCGGGCGCGATCCCGCTCATTTCTTCTCCTCACGCGGCGCCTGCGCGAAGATCGTCTCGAGCTTCTCGGGGTCGTCCGGGAGGAATCCCGACGCGGGCAGCCGGCGGGTGACTTCGATCCAGTCGGGGTTCTTCGCAAAGACCTCGCGGAAGATGGGCAGCGCTTCCTCCTCGCGGCCGGAGGCGAAGAGCGTCACCGCGACCCAGTACGGCAGCTCCTCGATCTCGGGCGCGAGCGTGGCGCCGTTCCGGTACTCCTCCATCGCCTCGTCGAAGCGCTGCTCGCCCGCGAGCTCGTCGCCGCGGTTCATGTGGTTGTAGGCGCGTTGGAGACGGACGAGCCGGCGGAGCTCGGCGATCGGCTCGGGATGATCGTCGACGCGAAGATCGAACAGGCGGTCGGCCCACGGCTGTCCGCTCGCCTCGCCGCGGACGATGAGCAGCGCCGCCGACTGGCGCCCGCGGATGTCGCCGCCGGCGCGCTGCCCCGCCTCGAGTGCCGCGAGAAGCCTCTCCGCCAGATCCCCCTCGGACGTGCGGTACGCCTCCGCCATCGCCGGCCAGACCTCGGCGTTGCGCATGAGGTTCGCCTGAACGGAGAAGCCGTCGCCGACGAGATGTCCCGCGGCCGCAATGGACTTCTCCCCCGTATGCGCCGCCACGACGCCGTCGTCATCGACCATCGCCACCTGGCGGAACTCGGCCTGCGGATCGGTCGCGAGGAGCCCGCGCAGCGCCTCTTCGGCCGTCTTGCCGCCGCGCATCAGCGCGAGACCGAGCGGGCCGTACGACGGATCGGCGATCGACTGCGTGGCGACCGCGCCGACGCCCGGCTCGGCCCATGTCACGACGGAGCCGACCGAGAACCAGTGCGACTGCACGGCGACGCCGAGGTCGCCGGTGACGGGATCGCGCGCCACGATCGAGAAAGTATGGGCGCGCGGCGCCGCCGTGAGGGAAAGCGGCAGAATCAGAACCGCGAGAAGCAGCGTTTTCATGACCGAGAAGAGTACCGCGATGGAACCCGTTCTGCTGATCCTCATGCTCGTCGCCGGCGGAGTGACGGCGCTCTCGCTCGTCCTCGCGACGAGGGCCGCGAAGGCCGCGCCGGAGCCGCCGGAGGGATCGTGGGCTCCCCCGCGCGAGATCGCGTGCTCGATTCTGCACGACGTCGCCCGTCGCGGAGGCGCTTCGACCGACGAGATCCCGCGGCTCGTTCGCGAGCAGTGGGGCGATCCCGCGCCGGTGGAGGCGAGGATCCATCTCCGGAGCTGGGCCGAAGCGTACGCGCGCGCGCGCGACGAGCGGCAGTGCCGCGAGCTTCTCGCCGCGGCGGTGCGCCTCGCGGTCTCGATGCATGCGACGCTGCCGCTCGCTCAGTACGACGCCCTTCTCGATCTCTGCTTCGGCCTCGGGTTTCACGCGGACGCGCTCGCGCGCCTGCGGGCGATCCACCGGTTCGAGTACGTCGATCACGCGAAGGAGAGCCGGCCGCGCGGCGTGGAGCGCCGCCCGCTCGCGGTCGTCCCTCTGCGCCGCCCGATCCCCCGGGCGCGCCTCCTCAGGACGCTCGAGCTCGAAGGGGACGTCGACCGGCCGACCCTGATCGCCACGTACCGCCGCCTCGCCGGGCGGTATCATCCCGATCGGTACCACGACGCCTCGCCCGAAGACCGCGACGCCGCCGCCCGCCGCTTCATCGAGATCACCGAGGCGTATGAGCAGTTGCTCTCGGAGTAGCTGGTCGCTCGTAGCTCGTAGCTAGTAGCTCGGAGCTAGTAGCTAGTAGCTCGTAGCT
>JBOGJQ010000055.1:0-5891 GCA_050745405.1 Thermoanaerobaculia bacterium
GGCTTGAGGCTCGCGTGGACGCGGATCGTGTCGCCGGGGCTCACGCGGCCGTCTGCCGGTGGCTCCACGGTCGCCCGGACCAGCCGCGCGACGAGAAGATCGTCCGCGTGGCGCAGGTTCAGACGGATCCTCTCGATCGGCGCCTCGGCGAACTCGTTCGAGAGAAGGTAATTCGATAGAACGGCGAGGTAGACCGGAATCGACTGGCGCGCGTCGGCACCCGCCCATCCGTCGCGCACGTGCACCGGCTCGTCGACCCCCTCGAGCTCGATCTCGCAATCGAGCATGATCGTCCGCTCGCCCGAAGAGCGCTCGGAAACCGCGACGACGCTGTCGGCCACCATCGCGAGAAGGAGCGGCGAGAGGATCGGATGGCGCGCCAGCTCGACCTCGTACGTCTCGGGTCCGCGTGGTCCGTCGATCGTCACTTCGACCGGGATCATCGATACCGGCGCGCCGATCTCTCCGTAAATCCCCGCGGCGCGATCCTGCTTGAGCGCGCCGACGACCGGACCCGTGTTCGAGATCTTGAACGAGCGCGCGACGCTCGGCAGGACCGCGACGACCTCGGATTTCGCCATGGGAAACTCGATGGCGCCCATATCGAGAAACGGATGGCCGAAGGCCCAGACCTGGTTGCCGTCCACGTGGGTCACCGTGCCGCTCGCGGCGACGGTGAAGTCGCCCTGCAGCAGAACGGCCCCGATCGGGTCGCCGGGACGGAAGCGTGTGTCGGTGAGCTCGGCCGCCCCGCCGGTCGAAGAACCCGAGGGAACCGGCATGAATCCGCCGGCCTCGAAAAGACCGCCGAAGCGGTCGATGGTGTCGGAGGCGAAGCTCCCGAACGCGAGCGGCACCGCGATCGGAAGGGCGCCGGCGGCGGCGGACTGCGGCCGTGCGAGCGCCGCGACCATCGCGTCGAGATGCTCGCGCTTCGGCTCGAGGAGCTTGGCGATCGCCTCGCTCGCGCTGGCCGGCGTGGCCGCTGTCGCCGCCGTGCCGCCGCTGCGCGCGAGCTCGAGCATCTCCTCGATCGGCGTGATCCCCGCGATCGGGTCCTTCGCGAACTGCCACGAATACGCGAGCGCGCCGATGAGCTTTCCGTCGATGAAGATCGGCGAGCCGCTCATGCCGGCGATCACGCCGCTGTGCTCGAGCAGCTCCGACCCGACGCGCGCGAGGATGAGGTCCTGCCCCGGTCCCATCTCGCGGAGGACGCCGAGGATCTCGACGTCGAAACGCTCGAGGCGGGTCCCCTCGAAGCTCGTGACGCCGTACCCCTTCATCCCGCTGCGGATCTCGGAGACCGGGAGGATCTCGGCGGCGGGCGCGGCCGTCGCGGCGAGCGCGGCGAACGCGAGAAAGGCGAAGAGTTTACGGTAGATCACGATGAGTGCAACACGGGGGCAGTGGCCGGCATTTCTGACCACAGATTGCACAGAGAGAGCCATCCACAGATTTCACAGATTACACAGATGAGGCTGGAGAAAACCAAAACAAAATCTGTGTAAATCTGTGAAATCTGTGGTTAAGCTTCTGTCCAATCTGTGGAGGCCTAACGGACGGCTTCGCTAGCCCGCAGGAACCGGTACCCGGCAGCTTCGAGGCGCGGGAGCTCCTCGCGGAGGACGCGAAGCGTGGACGGATAGAGATGTCCGATGGCCACGGCCACGTCGCCCGACTCGGCAGCCTCGGCGAGACGCTCGATCTGTGTTCGCACCGCGGCGTCGCTCGCGTCGTCGTCGAGGAAGACGTCCCGCGCGGCGAACCGGACACCGAGCTCGCGCGCGATCGGCTCCGAGATCGACTTCGAGGTCGTCCGCGAATCGACGAAGAAAACGCCCGCGTCCCGCGCCGCCGCGAGGACGCCGCGCATGACGCGCGGGTCGGCCGTCGCCGCGGAGCCCATGTGATTGTTGATCCCGCGCGCATGCGGAACGCTCTCGAGGAGAGCGCGCGTCCGCGCGCGGATTTCCTCCGAGTCCATGGAGGTGAGGATCGCACCTTCGCCGGGCGACACGCCGGGGTACCCCTCCGGCTCCATCGGCAGATGGCAGAGGATCTCGAATCCCCGTTCCGCCAGGAGGCGCGCCGACGATTCGGCGTGCGGCGTGCCGGGGATGATCGCGAAGTTCAGGTTCGTCCCGAGAGCCGCGGCCTCGCGCAAGGCAGCGGGGTCGTAGCCGACGTCGTCGAGAATGAGAACGATGTCGCCGCGCGAACCCGGCTCTTCCTTCGCCGGGACCGCGGCGCGCGGTGCCGGCGCCGTGGAGGCGATCTCCGCGCGCGCGACCACCGGCTCGTCCCGCGCGGGATCCGGCGCGGAATCGACCGCGGGGTGGATCCACTGATAGAGAACGAAGGCGACGAACGCCAGGAGCGGCAGGCCGATCGTCGTGGCGATCACGCGGAACGGAGGGCGCGGCCCTCCGGGATCGCGTCGGAGGAAGGGTCCTGCGCGACGCGGCTCGCGATCGGTCACGCGGCCTTCTTCTCCCCTTCGGTGCCGCCGAGGACCGACAGCGCTTTCTCGAGGATCAGATCGGGGAGCTCGCGCTCGGCTTCCTCCTCGCTCCGGATGGCGAGAGGCGTCAGGTCGACGACGACGTCGGGACGGATCCCCTCCTCGCGGATCGGAGCGTCGTCCGGCGCGTTGTAGTCACCGACGGTGACCATGAGGGCGCCGCCGCTCGGGAGGCGGACCAGCTTCTGCTCGATCGCCTTGCCGTACGTGCGGGTTCCGATGACGCGTCCGCGCTCGTTGTCCTGGATCGCCGCGGCGAAGACTTCGCCGCCGCCGGTCGTGCTCGCGTCGGCGAGGACGACGAGCTCGCCTTCCCAAGCGGTATCGGCGTCGGCGTTCCACGTCTTCGGCTCGAGGCGGCGACCCTCGAGCTGCGCGATGCGCCCCTGTCCGAGGAGGAGGTCGGCCGTGGCGATGGCGGCGGGGATCGACCCGTCGGCATTGCCGCGAACGTCGACGATCAGTTTCTCGATGCCGGCCTCGCGTGCGGCGGCCAGAGCGCCGGCGAACGCGGCGGGCGTGTCGTCGTCGAAGAAGGCGATCTTGACGTATCCGATCCCGCGGATCGTCTCGAAGGCCGGGTCGGGGATCGTGAAGCTGGTGCGCTCGAGCATGTGCTCGATGCGCTTGTTCATCGATCCCTTGAGGATGACGAGCTCGACGCTCGTTCCCGGCTCGCCGTGGAGCGCCTTGCGGATCTCCCAGAGGGCCATCTCCTGCGTCGGCCGGCCCTCGATCTGTTCGATGAAATCACCCGGCTCGATGCCCGCCGCCTCGGCGGGCGAGCCCTCGAGCGGCGCGATGACGTAGCCGTAGCCGAACCGCCGGCTCACGACGAGGCCCGTTCCGGCCTCTCCGGGGCGCACGTAATCGCGATACTCCGCCATGCGCGCGGGAGGGACGTAGTAGCTGTATTCGTCGATCGCGTCGGTCAGACCGTCGAAGGCGCCCTCGACCAGCGTATCGGGATCGACTTCCTCGACGTAGTTGCTCCGGACGAGAGAGAAGACCTCGGTGAAGATGTTGAGATAGCGGTAGACGCTGTCGGGCGCGACGCCCTGGCCGAAAAGACCTCCGGCGAGAAGCGTGACCAGCAGCGCGATCGATACCGCGAGAAATGTGATTCGTTTTCCGTTCATCCCGTAGTCCTCGTGCCGAGCGGCTCAGCGGAGCCAGGTTCGGGGATCCGCGGGGCGGTTGTCCTCGCGAACCTCGAAATACAGATACCCGGAGTCCCCCTCCTCGTCCTCGGCCACCAGAGCAATCGTTGCGCCTGCATCGACCCGGTCGCCCACCGCGAGCGTGCTGCCGCGGGTGTTCCCGTAGAGCGAGAAGACGCGATCCCCGTGGTCGAGAATGATCAGGTTTCCGTAACCTTTGAACCACTGGGCAAATAGAACTGTTCCCGAGAAGAGCGCGCGCACGGGCGTGCCGGGATCCGCGGCGATGCGGATCCCGTTGTTGATTACGTACGTGTTGAACCGGGTGCTCCGCTGCCGGCCGAACTCCTCGATGACCTCGCCTCGAACGGGCCAGCCGAGGGCGCCCTTGAACTCGGTGATCGGCGCGGCGCGGCCGGCCGACGTGTTTTCGCGATAGAGGAGCTCGAAGAGACGTTCGAGGCGGCGCGCTTTCTCCTCGAGTTCGGCGAGCTCGGCGGCCGAACGGCGCGATTCGCTCCGCAGTTTCGCGAGAAGCGCCGCCTTCTCCTTCCGTTTCGAGGCGACCGCCGCCTGACGCTCCCGCGCGGCCTGGCGGGTCCTGACGATCTGCGCTTCCTTCTCGGCGAGACGTCCCTCCTCGATCACGAGGCGCTCCTGCGACCGCTGGAACGCGGAGACGGCGCGCGCGTCGCGGCCCACGAGATACGCCAGCATCGAGGCGCCGCGCAGAGGATCGGCACGAGGATCCATCGAAAGAAGAAGACGGAGGTACGGAACGCGTCCCATGCGATAGAGCGCCGCGAGTCGCTTCGAGAGGTAGCGCTCGTGGCGCCGGATGCCTTCCTCGAGCGCGACGACGCGGTCCGCGATCTCGCGCCGCTGGGACACGAGCTGCCGCTCGACGCTCAGAATCGCGTCGAGCTCGCGCGCCAGGATCTGGAGCTCGAGATCGATCGTCTGGAGGTCACTCTCGACGGTCCGCGTCTGCTTGCGGACGTTCTGAAGCCGCCCCCGGAGCCGCCGGATCTCGCCCCGCAGACGGTCCAGCTCCGCCTCGTGGTCCGCGCGCTGCGCGAACGACGGGACAGGTCCCGGGGCGACGCTGCCGAGAAGCAGCGCGAGCACGACCGCCGTTCCCACCCGCCTCCGCACGGTTCTCAGGCTCCCCGCGCTCGCGCCGGATAGAGCTTGAGCGCCTCGCGCGCCGCCTGCTGCTGGGCTTCTTTCTTCGACGACCCCTCGCCGCGCGCGCGCGCCCCGCCGGGGAGCGCGACCTCGACGATGAAGCGCTTGTCGTGGTCCGGGCCGATCTCGTCGACGACCGCATAGTCCGGCAGCGGCTGGCCGAGCGACTGCACGATCTCCTGGAGCGCCGTCTTGTAGTCGTGGAACAGGAGGTCCGATTCGTTGAGATCGATGAGGTCGGACTCGAACGTCCGCGCGATCAGGTCGCGTGCCGCGGCGATGCCTCCGTCCAGATAGACGGCCGCGACGACGGCCTCGAACAGGTTCGCGAGGAGCGAGTCCTTGTTCCGGCCGCCCGAGCGCTCCTCGCCGACGCCGAGAAGGAGGGCGTGTCCCATGCCGAGCTGCTTCGCCTTCCGGGCGAGGCTCGTCGAGCTGACGAGAAACGCCTTCATCTTCGACAGAGCTCCCTCGTCGGAGGTGGGAAAGCGGTGGAAGAGGACGTCGCCGACGAGGAACCCGAGGACGGAGTCGCCGAGAAACTCGTACGTCTCGTTGTCGGCGACGTTCCGGGCCTTCGACTCGTGCGAGAAGGACTTGTGAGTCAGCGCGCGGCGGAGGTACTCGCGGTCCCGGAACGTATAGCCAAGGCGCTGCTCGAACTCGTCGAGGTCCCGATGGATGCTGCTCAACGAAAGCAGTATAGGACAGAGAGAAAAAAACGCCGCGGCGAACCGCGGCGTCACGGCCTGTCCTCCTGCCGCCGGCGAGGTTAGCTGTCGGGTTCGGGCTGGAAGCCCTTCCGGTGCTCCCGGATTCACCCCGGACGGTGGCAAGCCGTCGCTGGACTGCGCTGGTTCCCCCGCTCCCCGTGATGGGGATTTGGCTGACAGGCCGAGTCGGGCATGATCCCGCCGGGGGAGGAGCATGTCAAATCGATCGGGCACGCGCGGGAGTCCCGCGCCGCGGGCGCGGCGCGGATCCGGGTGTGCGTCGCGGTCCGGGGGCAGCGCGCTTCG
>JBOGJQ010000056.1:0-13611 GCA_050745405.1 Thermoanaerobaculia bacterium
CCCGAAGGGCGCGCTGCCCCCGGAATGCAGCGGCGATGGAAGTTGCGCCCCGCCAGGGGCGCGGGACTCCAGCGCCGCGGGCGCGGCGCGGAATCCTGAGTTGCGTTCGCGCCCGGGGGCAGCGCGCTTCGCGCGCGCCTCCGGCTATTTTCCGGCACCCCTCGGACGCACGTCGGCTTCAGATGTTACGCAGGAGAGGGGGTGGTGCCCAGGGACGGAATCGAACCGCCGACACGAGGATTTTCAGTCCTCTGCTCTACCAACTGAGCTACCTGGGCATCGAGAAAGGCGTGCTCGCGAGGCGGGACAACGGCACGTGCCCGGGAGAAATTTCGCTATCGCGACCGGTCGCGCAGCATGAGCGCGAGGGCGCGGAGCGGCTCGGCGGCGCGGCCGAGCGGCGCGACGGCCGCAATCGACGTTTCGATGAGCTCCCCGTTGAGCTGTCGCGCCCCGTCGAGGCCGGCGAGCTTCACGAACGTCAGCTTCCCCTCGTCCTTCCCCACGTCCTTCCCGAGCTGCTCCGGCGTCGAGGTCGCATCGAGAATGTCGTCGGTGATCTGGAACGCGAGCCCGAGGTTCTTCGCGTACGCCTCGATCGCGCGGACGCGCCCCTCGGCGGCATTCGCGAGCATCGCTCCCGCGACGGCCGCGGCGACGAACAGCGCCCCCGTCTTTCGCGAATGCACGTACTCCAGCGTCGCGAAGTCGAGCCGCGCCGCCTCGGAATGGAGATCGACGGCCTCGCCGCCGACGCTGCCGTCCCACCCGACCGCCTCGACGACGCGCGCCATGAGCGCGGCGAGCGGCCAGCGGCGCGGCGTCAGCGCCGCGTGATTGCGCGCGAGGAGTCCGTAGGCGTGATTGAGCAGCGCGACCGCGGTCAGGATCGCGAGATCCTCCCCCGCCCGCCTGTGCAGAGCGGGCTCGCCGCGCCGCAGCTCCGCGTCGTCCATCGAGGGAAGGTCATCCAGGATGAGCGACGAGGTGTGAATCATCTCGAACGCGGCGGCCGCGTCGAGCAGCGCCGGTGCGCGCCCGCCGCAGCTCTCGCCCGCGGCGAGCGTGAGAATGCCGCGGACGCGTTTTCCGGCAGAGCGGAGAGCGGCGCGCACGGGCTCGCGCAGCGGCTCGGGCATCTCCGCGGCGTCGCCGATCGCGGCGAGCCGCTCGTCGATCTGGCGGCGGCGTTCCGAAAAGTAGTCGCTCAAAGGGACGAGGTGAGACGATCGGTATGGTAGCATCCGAGGGCAGCGGGTTATGAATGAACAGCCGGGCATCCGCTTCCGACTCGCGCTGCCGTTCCTCTTCGTCTTTCTCGTCCTCTTCCTGACCCAGCTCTCCCTCTACACGGATCTGCCGACCGGGGACTACTTGAAAGCCGTCACGGCCGCGCTGATCTCCGCCGGCGTGTGCGCGGTCCTGATCGGCGCTTTCCAGCGGCGGCTCCGCGCGGAGGAGAGCTCGACGACGGCGCTCCTCCACCGCGTGACGAGCGGCGACCTCGCCGTTCCCGCGGCCGAGATCCTCCGGCAGACGGGCACCGCCGAGCTGGCCGCCGGAATCCGCGGCATGGTCTTGAACCTCGAGCGGACGATCAGCCGGTTCGCGCAGCTCTCGTCCGATGTCCAGCTCGTGAGCGAGCAGATCGCCCGGCGCGCGCGCGACCTCTCGCGCAGCGTCGCGACGCAGGTGAGCTCGACGAGCAACACCGCGGAATCGGTCGGCCGCATCGACCGCTCGATCCACGACGTCCGGAAGAGCATGGAGAACCTCGCCGTCAACGCGGAGGAGACGTCGACGTCGATTCTGGAGATGTCCGCATCGATCGAGGAGGTTCGGAAGATCGCCGACACGCTCGCTGAATTCGTCGAGCAGACGGCGGCGGCGATCGAGGAAATGATCGCCTCGATCAACCAGGTGGCGACGAACACCGAGAGCTTCTCGTCGTTCGCGATCGAGACGGCGAGCTCGATGGTCGAGATGAACGCGACGACGAACGAGATCGGACGGTCGGCGCGGCAGTCCTCGGAGCTCGCGCGGGACGTCCGCAACGCCGCGATCGAAGGACGCGAGGCGGTTCAGGGGACCGTCCGCGGCATGCGCAAGATCGACGATTCGGTCCGCGAGGCGACCGGAACCCTCGGAGCCCTCGGCGCGCGCTCGGAAGAGATCGGCGAGATCGTCCGCGTCATCGACGAGATCGCCGCGCAGACGAACCTGCTCGCCCTCAACGCGGCGATCATCGCCGCGCAGGCCGGCGAGCGCGGCAAGGGCTTCGCCGTCGTCGCCGACGAGATCCGCGATCTCTCCGAGCGCACCTCCGTCTCGACCGAGGAGATCCGCACGCTGATCCGCAACGTGCAGCAGGGGATCACGGCCGCGGTCGAGCAGATGACCGTCAGCGCCGAGCGCGTCGACGAGGGCGTTTCTCTCACTGCGCAGGCGGAAACGAAGCTGGAGCGGATCCTCGATGTCACCGACCGGTCGATGCACTCGATCGCCGAGATCGCGCGCGCCACGGACGAGCAGATCCGCGGCAGCCAGGCGGCGACCGAGGCCATCGAGGAAGTCACGAAGATGGTGCAGCAGACCGCCGCCGCCACACAGCAGCAGTCGCAAACCTCGCAGAAGATCGGCGAGCAGGCCTCCGTCGTCCGCGACTACACGAAGCATCTCAAGCGCGCGATGGAGGAGCAGGAATCCGGGAGCCGCGCGATCGGCCGGGCCATGGACAACATCATGACCGCCGTCTCGAGCGTCAGCGACTCGGCGGCCGTCCTCGCGTCGGAGAGCGCGGCAATCGTCCACTCGATGGGCGGCATCGAGACGGCGACGCGGGAGAGCAATTTCATCGTCGCCGATCTGAACCAGATGGCGAACAGCCTCCGCCACGAGGCGTCGCTACTGTCGCAGGAGCTGACGAGCTTCACCCTCCCCCGGCCGGAGAAGGGAGGACGCGTCCGCACGACGACGATCCTCCCGACGCGCCTCACGCTCGATCCGGCCGAGGCGCAGTTCATGGCGCTCGGGTTCATTCAGAACGCCGTCCACGACACGCTCGTCCGATTCGGCGAAGGCGCCGAGCTCGTTCCGGGCCTCGCCGAACGATGGGACGTGCTCGAGCAGGGGCTCGTCTACCGTTTCGCGCTGCGGCGGAACGCCCGCTTTCACGACGGCAGCCCCGTCACCGCGCGCGCCGTCCGCGATTCGATCCTCCGCCTGATCCAGCCCGAGACGAACTCTCCCGGCAAATGGATCTTCCGCGGCCTCCAGGGCGCGCCCGACATCATCGACGGGAAGAAGGGCGGGGACTTCGGTGCCCGCGCGATCGACGACTGGACGCTGGAGATTCGTCTCAGCGAGCCGCTCGCATTTTTCGTTCTCCTTCTATCCATGCCGGAGAGCGCGATCGTTCCGGCGGAGGCGACGAAGGACCGGGAGCGCTTCCGTCTCCGCCCCATCGGCGCGGGGCCGTTCGTCGTCGAGGAGGCTGTCGAGAACGGGCAGGTCCGGCTGCGCCGGAACCCGGACTACTGGGATCCCGAAAGGCCGCACGTGGACGAGCTGCTCTTCGATCTCGGATTCAAGAGCGGCCGCGACGCGACGAACGCGTTCCTCAGGGGCGAGCTCGACATCGTCCACAACATCCCGCTCTCGATGATCGCGGCGCTGCAGTCGGATCCGCGGTACGCGCCCTACCTACTGAGCAACGTCCAGCTCCACACGTCGTATCTCGCGTTCGACTGCGCTTCGCCGCCCTTCGACCGCGCCGAGGTCCGCCGCGCCGTCAATCACGCGATCGACCGCCGCCGAATGAACGAGAGGGTCTACTCGGGACAGGCCGTCGTCGCGAGCTCGCTCCTCCCGCCCGGATTGATCGGCTACGACGCCTCGCTCCGCGCGGTCGACCACGACCCCGAGCGTGCGCGCCGCCTGCTCCGCGAGGCCGGGTTCGGCTCCGGCTTCGCGATCGACTATCTGACCTGGGACACGGACGAGTTCCGCAACTCGGGTCTGCTCGACCTTCTCATCGAGGACCTCGACGCCATCGGGATCCGCGTGAACGTCACCAGCCGGCCGATCGAGGAGATCCGCCGGCACAGGACGAAGCGCGACCACGGCACGATCTTCATCGGAAACTGGTTCGCCGACTTCCCGGACTCCGACAACTTCTTCTACATCTTCTTCCACTCGGATTCGGAGGCGGTCCCCGGACTGAACTATCACCGCCCGGAGATCGACGCGGCCATCGAGGAGGCTCGCCGGTCGAACGACATCGAGAGGCGCGCCGCGATTTACGCCGGCCTCAACCAGCGTGTCCTCGACGAGGCACCGCTCGTCTGCCTCTTCCACGAGCGGATGTTCGTCGCGCACAGCGCGCGGATCCGGGCGCTCCGGACCTACCTCGTCCCGCCGCCCGTGCGGTACGCGGACCTCTGGATCGAATCCGAGGTGTGAGAGGCTGTAAACGAATCGGCGGCCGGCGCGTCTCATGGACGTGGCCGTGGCGAGGTTTTCCGTGATCGAGGGTGACCTGACGACGGACGACGCGCTCGTCGCGCGGACGCTGGCCGGCGACGCCGCCGCGTACGACGAGATCGTCCGCAGGCATCAGAAGGCGATCTATCGCGTCGCCTTCGCGATCGTCCGCGACGAGGCCGATGCGGACGGCGTCACGCAGGACGCTTTCGTCCAGGCGTACCTTCACCTTTCCCGGTTCCAGCGGCGGTCGAATCTGGCGACGTGGCTGACGCGGATCGCGATCAACCGCGCGCGGGACGTCCTCCGGCGGCGATCGTGGCTGCGGCTGAGGTCGTGGGACGTCGAGGACGCGCCTCCCCTGCAGCTCGTCGAAGAGGGTCCCGATGCGGAGCGGCGCGCCATCGGACGGGAGCTGCGCGAGGCTCTCGAGCGCGCCGAGGAGGCGCTGTCCGCGCAGCAGAGAATCATCTTCCGCATGCGCCATTACGAGGACCGTCCGCTCGAGGAGATCGCGAAACTTCTCGGCCTTCGTCCCGGAACGGTCCGGGCGCACCTGTTCCGCGCGCTCCAGAAGCTCCGCAAGGAGCTCGGCGCGTGGATCGTCCCCCTCCCCGCCTCGAACAAGGAGCGCGTATGAAGCACCTTTCCGACGCCGACATTCTCGAACGCCTCTACCTCCCGGATCCCGGAGAGAGAGACGATCATCTCGTGGCGTGCGCGGCGTGTGCCGCCCGCCTCGCACTGCTCGCGGCGGAGCTGCGGGAAGACCGCGGGCGTCTCGCCGCGCGCGTCGACGCGAAGCCCGCGGCGTTCTGGGACGCGCAGCGGGCGGCGATCGCGGGACGGATTCGCACGGCGACCGTCCGCCCGGCGAGTACCGCCCGGTGGGCCGCTGCGGCTGCCCTGGTCGTTCTTCTGGGAGCCGGCTGGTTCATCGAGCGCGGCGGAGATCCGGGCCGGCCTGCCGATGCGACGGCGACCGTGATCGCGAGTGCCCCCGCCGAGCCGGAAGTCCTCCTCCCGACGGCCGATCCGTGGGCCGCCGAGGAGCTGGCGGCGTGGGAGGAGGCGGTGCAGTGGGAATCGTGGCTCGAGCCGGAGCAGGAGGATGGAGCATGAGAAACATCAGAATCGCCAATCTGATCGCGGGCGCGCTCGCTGTGATCGTGCTCTTCGCGGCCCCCGCGCCGGCGCAGCAGCTTCCCCCCGGCAAGTGGTGGCACAACGAGCGGGTCTCGCGGGCGCTCGATCTCTCGGCCGAGCAGCGCGGCCGGCTGGACGTCGTGTTCCGCGATGCGGCGCCGCAGCTGATCGATCTGAAGGCGGAAGTCGAGAAGGCGTCCGTCGCGCTGCGCGGAACGCTCGACCAGGCGGTCCTCGACCGGCAAGCAGTCCAGGAGGCGGCGGCCGCAGTGAGCCGCGCCCGGGCGCTTCTGTTCGAGCGCGAGCTCATGATGCTCGTCGACATGCGCGGGGTGCTGAACCAGGAGCAGTGGAATCGCTTCCGGTCACTGATCGAGCAGCGTCCGCGCAATCGGGCGCGTCAGGAGGAGGGGCCGCCCCGGCATCCTCCGCGGCGGCACTGACCGAATTCCTCGCGGGCGCGAGGCCTCTGGTACAATAGGGAACCCGCCCGGAGCGGGTCGCGGAACGCAGTTTGCACCCCGCGTACCGCGTCGAAACCCTTCGCTTCGCTCAGGGCAGGCACCACGAGGAAAGTAGGTCGAATTGGCTGTTCGAGCCCGCAGAGGTCCGCAGACGCTGAGAAAACTCCTGGTCATCGATGATGACCTCAAGCTGCTCGCGTCGTATCGCGACCTGCTCCTCCCCTACGGGTTCGAGGTCCTGACCGCGCCCGACGGCGAGAAGGCGATCGCGCTCGTCGAGCAGAACCCGGACATCATGCTCGTCATCCTCGACGTCGTCATGCCGACGATGGACGGGCGGGAGTGGCTCCGGTGGTTCCGCCAGCAGAAGAAGGACGCCCCCGTCATCGTGATCTCGGCCTACAAGTTCACGGACGAGGACGCGGCGCTGCAGCCGACGGCGATCCTGGAGAAGCCCTTCCACGTGGCCGAGCTGCTCGACCTGGTCGGGCTGTTCTGCGGCCTCTCGACGCCGACGCACAGCGCCTCGGTCGTCTGACCCTCCACAGATTTCGCAGAAAGATTTATCCACAGATTACACAGATTTACACAGATTTCTTTCGCAGAGAATGGCCAACTAATCTGTGTAAATCTGTGCAATCTGTGGATGTTTTTTTCGTGAAATCTGTGGATCAGCCCACGCTCTGGAGGTCGAGCTGCAGGG
The DNA here is from genome assembly GCA_050745405.1 of Thermoanaerobaculia bacterium. Classification (GTDB taxonomy): domain Bacteria; phylum Acidobacteriota; class Thermoanaerobaculia; order Gp7-AA8; family Gp7-AA8; genus JBOGJQ01. The sequence goes on from JBOGJQ010000056.1 coordinate 6,796, forward strand.
ACGCGAAGCTCTGGCGGATCTCGATCCGGAGAGGAATGCGCGCCGCGTCGCTCGTGAGCCACACGCGAACGCCGCCGGGCCACTTGTCCCGATCTCCCGCGACCGCGCCGATCTCGAATCCGTCGACCGGGACCATCTTGCCGCGGTACGGGAGTGTCCGCGATCCCAGGGGACGGAACTCGACCGGATAGATCGTCCCGTCGGAGTAGATCTCCGACAGGAGAGGCCGCGTGAACGTTCCGGCCTTCTTCCGCAGGAAGTGAATGCCCGTGAGGACGTCGCGCATGTCGCCCGCCGGAATGTCGCGGACCTTCGTTTCGGGCGCACGTCCCTCGCGCTCCTTCCGGATGCGGGCGATGCCGTCGTCGTAGTCGAAGCGCGTCTGCTCGTTCCGCGTCCGGCCGTCCCAGGCGTAGCCGTGGAACGTCATGAGCGTCTTGAGCTCATCGCCGGCGATCTCGGAGCGGTAGACGTAGCGGGCGCCGTTCCCCTCGTCGCCGGTGATGACGAGCTCGCTCTTCAGCGTGTCGCCCGACGGGATATTGCGGAGCTCGCCCGATCCGGAGTTGGGAAATTTGAAATCGGCGATCCAGCCGAGGATGCCGCGCAGCCGCCAGGAGTAGCGGAACTCCTCCGGCTTCGCCGCCGGACCGGCCGCGGCCGCGGCAGGAAGCGAGACGAGCAGAGCGAGCAGGAGAGCCGCGCCGGTGGCGCGGAACCGGGAGAAACGTACGTTGTTCATGTGCAGGAAAAAACAGGCGCGACGAAAAAGTTATTCTGAGAGTTGCCGGATCCGCGCCTCGACCTCGTCGATGACGTAATCCGGCGTCGACGATCCCGCGGTGAGGCCGACGACGCCGGCGTCGCGGAACCATTCCGGCACGAGGTCGCTGGCCTCCTGGATGAGAAAAGACGGCTTGAGCTCGCGGCAGATCTCCCAGAGGTGGCGCGTGTTCGCGCTCTGCTTGCCGCCGACGACGACGATGACGTCGACTGCCGGGTCGCTGGCCAGGTCGCGCGCCGCCACCTGGTTCTCCTTCGTCGCGTAGCAGATCGTGTCCGCCCGGTCGACACGCCGCGACCGCTCCTCGATCCGCCGGACGACCGGCTCGTATTCTTCCGCGTTCAGTGTCGTCTGGTAGAAGACCTTGAGGAGGGGATACCGCGCCCAGTCCACCGCGTCGGCATCCTCGACCTTCAGGACGATGTGGTAGCTCGCCGGGTCGAGATCGCGCGTGTAGCCGATGACTTCCCGATGCTTCGGGTCGCCGATGAAGATGAGGTGATAGCCGGCCTCGAGCGCTTCGCGCGCCTCGCGGTGGATGTCGTAGACGAACTTGCAGGTCGTGTCGAGGATCTGGAGGCCGCGGTCGCGCGCCGCCTGGTGGAACGACGGCGGGACGCCGTGGGCGGAGAAGACGATCGTCGGCTCGGCGACTTCGTCGATGGCGTCGACGGTTCGGACACCGAGTCCTTCCATCTCCGCCACGACGCGCTCGTTGTGGACGACCTGGCCCAGAATGGCGCCGGTCCCTCCCTTCGCGGCGAATCGCTTGACCTTCATGTCCGCGATCCGGACGCCCGAGCAGAAGCCGTATTTTTCAGCGCGCTTGATTTCCATGGCCTTCCCGTCGATCCAACGCATCGGCCCTGCGGAACATTGCAGCCGGCGCCTTGATCGAGGGCCCGCGGCGCGGGTAGTCTCGGACGATGCTGGAAGTCCGCAGGCGCGAGGAGCGGGGTCATTTCGATCACGGGTGGCTCGACACGTGGCACACGTTCTCGTTCGCCGATTACTACGACCCGAGGTACATGGGGTTTCGCGTTCTCCGCGTGCTGAACGAGGACCGCGTCGCACCGGGAAAGGGATTCCCGCCTCACGCCCACCGCGACATGGAGATCGTCACGTACGTGCTCCAGGGAGGCCTCGAGCACCGCGACAGCATGGGGACGGGATCCGTGATCCGGCCGGGCGACCTCCAGCGGATGTCCGCGGGTCGCGGCGTGACGCACAGCGAGTTCAACGTCTCACAGGAGGAACCGGTCCATTTCCTTCAGATCTGGATCCTGCCGGAGCGGAGCCGCATCGACCCCGGGTACGAACAGAAGACGTTCCCGCGGGACGACCGGCGCGGCAGGCTCCGTCTCGTCGCGTCGCGGGACGGCCGCGACGGATCGCTCGAGCTGCATCAGGACCTTTCTCTCTATGCCGCGATTCTCGAGCCGGGATCGCCGGTGCGCCTCGAGATCTCTCCGAAGCGATTCGGCTGGATCCAGGTCGCGCGCGGCGAGATCACGGCAAACGGCGTGACGCTGCGGGAGAGCGATGGGGCGGCGTGGGCGGAGGAGAGCGCGATCGAGCTCGTGGCGCCGACCGAGAGCGAAGTCCTCGTCTTCGATCTCCCCTAGCCCCCAGGCCCTAAACCCTGACCACCCCTGCCCGCTCGTAGATCTTCGCCTCGATGAAGACATCGACCACTTCGCGGTCGAGGAGACCTTCCTTGACCTCCATGCCGAGGATGTCGAGGGCGCGGGGCGTGGGGACGGCCTTCTTGTAGGGGCGGTCGCTCGCGGTCAGCGCGTCGTAAATGTCGGAGACGGTCATCATCTTCGACTGGATCGGAATGCGCACCGCGTCGAGGCCGCGGGGGTATCCCCGTCCGTTGAGCTTCTCGTGGTGCGCGAACGCGATCTCCGGCACGCTCCGCAGATCCTCGGTCCACGGGATCTTCGAGAGGAACTCGAACGTGTGCGTGACGTGGCTCTCGATCTCCGACCGCTCGTCCGAGTCGAGATTTCCCTTCCGGATCGAGAGGCGCCGGACCTCGTCCGGCTCGAGAAGGCGGCGCCGGTTTCCGTCGAGGTCGACGAAGTCCTCGGTCGCGAGCTGCTGCAGGTACTGGAACTCCCCCTCGGGGAGGACCGTCGGCTCGTTCGAATTGAGAACGAACTGGAGGTCCGCGCGCGCGCGCTCGATCGCCCCGCCCGCTTCCCGGTCGATCTGGGCCGCGAAGGCCTCATATCCCTCGCGCCCATGCTCGAGCAGGTACTCGATCTTCCGCTGCTGGGCGGACGCTTCGAGAGAGCGGATCAGGAACTCGAACCGCGAGCGGATCAGGTCGATCTGCAGCGGGTAGAGCTTCTTTTCCTTGACCAGGACTTTCTCCCGAACGCCGACCTTGCCGAAGTCGTGGAGCAGCGAGGCATAGCGGATCTCGCGCACCTGATCGGGCGTGAAGCGCACGGGGCGGAACGTCCCCTCGTCGATCCGGTCGAGCGTCTTCGCCAGCTCGACCGTGAGATCGGCCACGCGGAACGAGTGTCCCGACGTCGTGGGGTCCCGCTGCTCGATCGCGTAGACGGAGGCGGTGACGAAGCCCTCGAACAGGCGCTCGATCGATTCGATGAGGTAGTTGTTCTCGAGCGCGACCGCGGCGGCGCCGGCGAGAGACTGCATCGACCGGATCGTCTGCTGGTCGAACGACACGACCTCCCCCGCGACGTCTTCGGCCGTGAGCCGGGCGGGAGCCGTTTCCCGCTTCCGGTTGATGAGCTGGAGCACGCCGATGATGTTCCCGACGTGATTCATCATCGGGAAGACGAGCATCGACTTCGTCCTGTAGCCGGTCTGCTGGTCGAACGACGTGTTGATCGAGTACGGCGTGTCGGGGGGGAGCTCGTAGGCGTCGTCGATGACGAGGGTCTCGCCGGTGAGGGCGACGTAGCCGGCGACGCTGTCGGTGGTGACGGCGAGGGTCCGTTCCTCGAAATCGACGTCGATCGAGTCGTTCTGGGCGAGCTTCCAGCGGAGGACCTTGCCGTGCTCCGGGTCGTCGTCGAGGAGGTAGAGCGATCCGGCGTCCGAGCGGCTCAGCTCCCGCGACTTGCCGAGGATCATGGAGAGGAGGACCTCGTGATCGCGGACGCTGGAGAGCGCGATGCCGATCTTGTGGATCTCGTCGAGCTCGCGCGTGACGCGCGCCATCCGCTCGGTCAGCCACTCCTTCTCGAGGCGGTCGGTCGCGTGCTGGGCCGCCCGCTGGATGGCGCTGCGGAGCGTCTGGGGCGTCGGGGTCCCGCCGAGCTGCAGATAGAAGCGCGAATCCGCCGCGGCGGCGGAGTTGCCGTTGAGGCCGACGCCGACCAGGAGCGTCCCGGGCTCGGCTTCGGGGAGCGCCTCGCGCGCGAGCTCGCCGTCGACGAGGACGACGCGCACGGCGCCCTCCGCCGGCAGCTCGCGAAGGCTCCCGATCGGGACCAGCTCGATCGGCCGGCCCGCGAGCTCCTCCTGGAGAGGCTCGACCGGAAACGAACGCGAGTGATAGACCTTCAGCCCCGTCATGTGCCGCCTGGACCGTTCCCCCGCCCCGACCCGCTTCTTCCGGGGAATTCCGAGTGGTCCTAGTGTAAACCGTTCACCCGCCGATGCACGACATCGTCCGCTGCGGCTGGACGAAGTCCGGCTCGAGGATCCGGTGGCCGGCCTCTTTCCGCCACACGGCCTGGGAAATCCGGTCCGCCAGCTCCCCATCGGTCGCGCCGGCCCGGAGGGGGGACTTCAGATCGTGCTCGACGAGAGAAAAAAGGCACGTCCGGAGCTGCCCGTCCGCCGTGAGACGGACGCGGTTGCAGTTTCCGCAGAACGGCGCCGTCACGGGAGCGATGATGCCGATCTCTCCCTCCGCGTCGGCGAAGCCCCAGCGCGTCGCCGTCTCGGCGCTGTGGCGCGGCGCGACCGGCCTCAGAGGGAACGCCTCGCGAAGCCGCTCGAGGATCTCCCGTCCGGGCATGACCTGCTCGGCCGACCACAGATGCCCCGAGTCGAGCGGCATGAACTCGATGAATCGGATCGTGTGCCCGGTCTCGCGCGCGAACTGCGCGAAGTCGGCGATCTCGTCGTCGTTCACGCCGCGAATGATCACGGCGTTGATCTTGATGGGGTGAAATCCCGCGGCGGTCGCCGCGGCGATCCCCTGGAGGACGTCCGCCAGCGCGTCGCGCCGCGTCATCAGGTGGAACTTCTCCGGGCGGAGCGAGTCGAGCGAGACGTTGAGCCGTTTCACGCCGGCCGCGCGCAGCGCCGGCGCGAATGCCGGCAGCAGCTTCCCGTTCGTCGTCAGCGCGAGATCGTCGATTCCGTCGATCGCGGCCACACGCTCGATCAATGACGTCACCTGCGGGCGCAGGAGCGGCTCCCCTCCCGTCACCCGCAGCTTCCGGATGCCGAACCGCGCGAAGATGCGCGTGAGACGGACGATCTCCTCGTAGCTGAGGATCTCCTCGCGCCGCTTCCACTCCACGTTTTCGACCGGGATACAATACGTGCACCGGAAGTTGCACCGATCGGTGATGGAGATGCGCAGATCGCCGATGGTGCGGCCGTAGGAGTCGCGGAGGACGTTCTCGGACATCGCGGGTTCCCTCATCGCGGCGTCGCGGTGAGCGGGTTCATTATCTCACTCCCGAACAGTCGAAAAGGGAGAATGTTCCCGCGGCTCAGGACGTTGCCGAACGAAGACGGAGGATATTTTGGCGGCCTACACGACCGAGACAATCACCCCGAAGTACCACGAGGCGCTCGTCGGATGGCAGAAGAAGAACTTCCCGGAGCTCGAGTTCCTCGAGCGCAACTGGCCGAAGTTCTTCGGCAACCAGACGCCGTTCCAGCTCGTCGCGAAGATCGGGCGGCTCGGAAGTGAGACGATCGACTACGGCCGCTTCACCGGGAAGCCGCGCGTCGAGCGCGCCGGCGACATGGCCGGCAACATGTTCTATACGGCGCGCGACATCATCCGCGCGCAGTGCTCGACCGAGCTCGGCTCGATCCAGCAGCACCGCCTGACGCTCGAAGAAGCGCCCACGGATCAGATGAAAATGTCCGTGCTGCGCATCATGGCCGAGGAGCTCCGGCACGCGTACCAGATGTTCTGGGTGCTCGACCACGATCCGAGCTGGAAGAAACCCGGACATCCCGACATCGCGCACGAGACGATGGAAGAGCTCCTTGCGATGGAGCTCGGCGACCACGTCCTCGATGCCTTCAATATCCCCTTCCACAACTTCCTCGACAACGTCGCCTTCGCCACGGTCATCGATCTCGTCGGCAAGTATCAGCTCGAGATGCAGAAGGTCTTCTCGTACGCGCCAATGGGACGCTCGATGGGGCCGATGCTGTCCGAAGAAGGCTTCCACATCGGATCGGGCCGCCTCTTCCTCCGCGAGCTGGCTGTCGGTGCGACGGAAGGATCGGGCCGGTACTCGATCGAGGAGATCCAGAAGGCGCTCAACGCCTGGCTGCCGCGCGGCGCCGAGATGTTCGGCAACGAGCGCGGCGGCGAGACCGCGGTCGCCTTCGGCTTCAAGAGCAAGACGAACGCGACCGCCCAGAGCGAGTACATGAATGAAGTTCGCGAGGTGCTCGAGCTCGTCAACGTCGCCGTCGCCCAGACGAAAGTTCGCGACCTCACCGCTCCGGACGCGCGCGTTCTCGTCCGCGAGGTGCAGGACACGAACGAGACCCGCGAAGGGGTCCGCCCCGAGGATCTCCTCTTCGTTCCCGACGTGAAGTTCTTCCGTCAGCGTGGGATGGACGAGATCATCTTCATGCCGTACGACCTCTACGGCAATCTCCTCACCGAGGACGGCAAACCGATCCCGGGCGAGAAGTACCTCGAGTACCTGCAGGGCGTCCTTCCGGACTATTTCCTGAAGACCCCGGATTTCCGCCGCTACGCGGAAACTCTCCTCGGGCGGCAGGCCCCGATGAGCGGCAGCTACGGCTGGTAGCCTCTCCGTCGTCCGTCGTCCGTCGTCCGT
>JBOGJQ010000057.1:0-8737 GCA_050745405.1 Thermoanaerobaculia bacterium
CCCCGGTACGCGTACGCAATCCCGCCCGTATACGCCCGCCACTCGAGCGCCGCCAGCAGCCCGGTCTCGCGCATCAGGTCGAGAAACGCCTCGCGGCAGGGAAACTCCCCGGCAGAGCGCTCGAGATAGGCGTACGCCTCGCGGTTTCCCGTGAGGACGCCGCCGATCCAGGGGAGAAACCGGCGCGAGTACAGATTGAAGAGCGGGCGAAGGAGGACGTTCTCCGGCTGACCGAACTCGAGGACGACGACGCGGCCGCCCGGGCGAACGACGCGCGCCATCTCGCGCAGGCCGCCGACGCGATCCGCGACGTTGCGAATGCCGAAGGCGATGCTCGCGACGTCGAACGAGGCGTCCGCGTACGGGAGCGCGGTGACGTCTGCCGTCTCGAACGTGACGCGGACGCCGTCGCGCTCCGCCTTTCGCGGCGCCGGCGCGAGCATCTCCGGAGAGAAGTCCGTGCCGACCACGTCGCCCGCCGGGCCGACGACCTTCGCGAACGCGATCGCGAGATCGCCGGTTCCGGTCGCGCAATCGAGAACGCGGTCGCCCGGGCGGGCGCCGCTCCAGCGAACGATCTTCCTGCGCCAGAGATGATGGATCCCGCCCGAGAGGATCGTGTTCGCCCGGTCGTAACGGCGCGCGATCGATCCGAACATCGCGCGGATCCGCGCGGGATCGGGGCCCTGCGCCGCCCGGCTCATGCGGGGGCGGAGAGGGAGCGCCCGAGGACTTCGAGGAGAGGGCGAAGGCGCTGCATGAGGGAGACGAAGCCGTCGTAGTCGACCGCCTGGTGGCCGTCGGAGAGAGCGCGCGCCGGCTCGGGATGGACTTCGATCAGGACGCCGTCGGCGCCCGCGGCCGCCGCGGCGAGCGTCATCGGCTCGATCAGCTCGGGGCGTCCGGTCCCGTGCGAGGGATCGACGATCACCGGAAAATCCGTATGCTCCCGGACCCAGGCGACCGCGGCGAGATCGAGCGTGTTCCGCATCCGCGTCTCGAACGTCCGGATGCCGCGCTCGCAGAGGATGACGTCCGCGTTGCCGCCGCCGGTGATGTACTCGGCCGCGTGGAGCCACTCGTCGATCAGCGCCGAGAAGCCGCGCTTGAGCAGGACCGGCTTGCGGACGGCGCCGAGTTCCTTTAGAAGGGAGTAGTTGTACATGTTGCGGGTCCCGACCTGCAGAGCGTCGACGACGTCGCAGAGACCTTCGAGCTGGCGCGGGTCGGTGATCTCCGCGACCATCGGCATTCCGGTCAGCTCGCGCACGGTCCGGACGATCTCGTACGCGCGTTCGCCGAGTCCCTGAAACGAGGTCGCCTTGGTTCGGAGCTTGAAGATACCGCCGCGCAGAATCGCGGCCCCGCCGCCGCGGACCGCCCTCGCGATCGCTTCGAGCTGGTCGTGCGACTCGACCGAGCACGGGCCCGCGATCACGGCGAACGCGCCGCCGCCGACCGGAACGCCGCCGATGCGCACGGTCCGCGACTCGCTGCGTCGTGCGGGAAACGGGAGCGGCTCGGCCTGAACGGCTCCGCCCAGAGGTCTCGAATCGTCCATGCGTGATTTCGCGCTCATCCAAACGGCTCCCGGCCGCCTGCTCGTCGGCTGGGGCCCCTTCTCGTCCGCGGACCGCCTCGCGCCGGGAACGGCCGCGTTCTATCTCAACGACTTCTTCCTCGAGGACCCTGCGCCCTGGAAGATCCCGGCGAGCTGGGAGACGACGGATCCGGCGTCGCTCGCCGCCCGTCTCGGGAGCCCGGATTCTCTCACGATCGTCTGGGACCCGGCGGACGACGCCCCCTTCCAATCTCTTTTCCGTTCGGCTCATTCCGCGATCCAGGGGGGCGAGTTTTCGAAGATCGTCCCGGTCGTGTTCGACCACGGACACGTCCTCTCGGGCGGCGTTCCGGAGCACCTCCTGTCGCGACTCGGCGCCATCCCTCCTGCCCTCCGGATTTACGGCGCCGCCTTCGGCGATGCCGGGATGATCGGCGCCACGCCGGAAACGCTCTTCACGCTCGAGAACGGCCGCGTGGAGACGATGGCCGTCGCGGGGACGCGCGGACGCGAGGCCGCCGCCGAGCTCCTCCGCAATCCGAAGGAGCGGAAGGAGCACGACCTGGTCGTCCGCGACATCCGCGAGCAGCTCGAGGATCTCGGCTCGGTCGAGATCGGCGTGACGGAGCTGCTCGAGCTGCCGGGCCTCGCTCACCTCGTCACGCAGATTGCCGTCGAGGCCCCCACCGCGGATTTCGAGGAGATCGTCAATCGACTGCACCCGACATCGGCTCTCGGCGCCTGGCCGCGGAACGATGCCGCGGCCCGGTGGCTCCGGCAGAGCGACGCGGGAGTCGAGCGCGGCCGGTTCGGCGCGCCGTTCGGCGTCGCGCGGGAGGACGGCACGGCGGTCTGCCTCGTCGCGATCCGGAACGTCGCGTGGGACGGCGACGAGGTCCGCATCGGATCGGGCGCCGGAATCGTTCTCGAGAGCGCGGCCGGCCCCGAGGCGCGCGAGCTCGAGAGGAAGAGGGCGCAGGTGCGCGAGATCTTCGACCTTCCGCTCCGCTCCGCCGGAGCGGTGGCGTGAGCGGCGTCGCGCGCGCGGCCGCGATCCTCGACCGACTCCACGCCTCCGGCTGCCGCGAGCTCGTCGTCTGCGGCGGATCGCGCAACGCGCCCCTCGTCGCCGCCGCCGCGGCGCGGGAACGGATGCGGAGCTGGAACTTTTTCGAGGAGCGGAGCGCCGCGTTCTTCGCCCTCGGGCGCATCCGCGCCTCGTCACGCCCCGTCGCCGTGATCACGACCTCCGGCACTGCCGCGGCCGAGCTCCTCCCGGCGGCGGTCGAAGCGCACTACTCCGGGTTACCGCTCATCCTCGTCACGGCTGACCGTCCCGCACGACACCGCGGGACCGGCGCACCTCAGGCGATCGAGCAAAGGGATCTCTTCGGACCGTACGCCGCATTCGTCGAGATCGACGACGGTGACGCGGCGCTTCCGGCATGGCGCAGAGACGGACCGCTCCACGTGAACGTTCCGTTCGACGAGCCGCTGCTCGATGGGCGCGTTCCGCCCGCGGCGGAGGCCGCGGCGATTCCCACGGGGGAACTCCCGCTCCTCGATCCGGGGCGCTCCGCGACGCGCATCGACACCTTCATCCGCGAGAGCTCGCGCCTCCTCGTCATCGCCGGCGCTCTGGAGCCGGCCGAGCGAATCGCCGTCCGCGACCTCGCCCGTCGCATCGGCGCACCGCTTCTCGCCGAGCCGCTTTCGGGACTGCGCGAAGATCCCGCTCTCGCTCACCTCATTCTTCGCGCGGGTGAGCGCTCTCTCGACGCGGAGACCCTCGACGGCGTCCTTCGCATCGGCGGCATTCCGACCGCGCGCTTCTGGCGCGATCTCGACGAGCGGCTGAGGGTCCCGGTCCTCTCCTGCAGCCGCCTTCCGTTCAGCGGCCTTCCTCGGGGCGAGCACCTCCGGTGTGACCTCGCCGACACTCTCTCGCGCGTCGATGCGCCGCAGCGCGAAAACGCGGCGCTCCTCACGCGCGATGCCGCGCTGGCGCAGCGAATGGACGCGGTTCTGGAGAGCGAGCCTGCATCCGAGCCGGCTCTGTTCCGCGCGCTCTCTCGCGCGATTCCCGCCGGGTCGCTCGTCTTTCTCGGCAACTCCCTTCCGATCCGCGAGTGGGACCTCTTCGCGCGATACGACCGGCCGTTCGTCTATGGAGCGAGCCGCGGCGCCAACGGGATCGACGGGCAGGTCTCCTCGTTTCTCGGCATGGCCGAGCCGGAGCGGGAAAACTGGTGCGTCGTCGGCGATCTGACCGCGCTGTACGATCTCGCGGCGCTCTGGGTCGCGCCGCAGCTCGATCCGGCGCTCTCCGTCCGCATCGTCGTCGTCAACAATGGCGGCGGAAGGATCTTCGGAAGGGTTCCTTCCCTTCGCGCCGTCGACGCGGCGAGCCGCGAGCGCCTCTTCGAGAATCCGCACGAGATCGGCTTCGAGCCGTGGGCGCGGATGTGGGGCTTCGATTACGTTCCGACGCTTCGCGAGCGGATCGCATCGACGCGGACCGTGATCGAGATCCGTCCCGACGCGGCCTCCTCGGAGCGTGTCTGGAAAGCTCTCGACGAGATCTCCGCATGATCTGGGCTCTCCACGGCTTCCTCGGATCGTCGCGCGACTGGGATCCTTTCCGGGAAACGTTCGAGCGCGCGGCCGGCACGACCATACGAGCGCTCGATCTCCTCGACAGACCGGTCCCCGAGGAGACGCCGGCGGAATGGGGGGCGCGCTTCGCGCGCGCGGTGCGGCCGGTCGACCACCGCCCGATCGTCATCGGCTACTCGATGGGAGGGCGGCTCGCGCTTCACGCGCTGCTCGCCGATCCCTCGCTTTTCGCGGGTGCGGTCGTCGTCTCCGCCGGCCTCGGCGTCGAGGGCGAGGAAGCACGGCAGGCACGCCGCGTTCGCGATGACAAATGGGCGTTCCGGTTCGAGACCGAGCCGTGGGACGAGATCGTCCCCGCGTGGAACGCTCAGCCGCTCTTCGCGGGAGCTCCCCCGCCGCGGCCCCGATCCGAGGAGGAGTTTTCGCGCGAGGCGCTCGCGACGGCTCTCCGCTGGTGGTCGCCGGCCGTGCAGAAGCCGCTCGCGCCATTTCTTCCGCGGATCACCACGCCGGTGCTCTGGATCGCCGGCGAGCGCGACGCGCCGTACGTCGCCGAGGCGAAACGGGCCGCGGCGCTCTTGCCGGCATGCGAGCTCTGGATCGCCGGGGATGCAGGTCACCGCGTCCCGTGGGAAGTGCCGGACGCGTTCGCGGCGCGGGTGGAGGCGTTCCTGCCGTCATCCCGAGCGTAGCGAGGGATGACGACTGACGACTGACGACTGACGACGTGATAAAACTCGCCCCCATGGAAAAGTGGCTCACGCTCCGCAAATTTGAAGACATCCGCTACGAACGGACCGACGACGGCGTCGGCAAGATCACGATCAATCGCCCCGAGGTGCACAACGCCTTTCGCCCGAAGACGGTCACCGAGCTCAAGGAGGCATTCGAGCTCGCGCGGGAAGACGAAGAGATCGGCGTCGTCATCCTGACGGGCGAGGGAACCGAGGCGTTCTGCTCGGGCGGCGACCAGAGAGTCCGCGGAAAGGCGGGATACGTCGACGAAGGAGGCATCCCGCGCCTCAACATCCTCGACGTCCAGAAACAGATCCGCAGCCTCCCGAAGCCGGTGATCGCGATGGTCGCGGGGTACGCGATCGGCGGCGGACACGTCCTCCACGTCGTCTGCGATCTCACGATCGCCGCCGACAACGCGCGGTTCGGCCAGGCGGGCCCCCGGGTCGGGTCGTTCGACGGCGGGCTCGGTGCCAGCTATCTGTCGCGCATCGTCGGGCAGAAGAAGGCGCGCGAGATCTGGTACCTGTGCCGCCAGTACGACGCGAAGCAGGCGCTCGAAATGGGTCTGGTGAACACGGTCGTTCCGGTCAAGCGCCTCGAGGAAGAGACGCTGATCTGGGCGCGCGAGATCCTGGAGAAGTCGCCACTCGCGATCCGCTGCCTCAAGACCGCGTTCAACGCCGATACGGACGGGCAGATCGGCCTGCTCGACCTCGCCGGGAACGCAACGCTCCTCTACTACATGACCGAGGAGGCGCAGGAGGGGCGAAACGCATTTGTGGAGAAGCGGAAACCGAATTTCCGTAAGTTCAAGCGGTATCCGTAGTCCATGCGCATGAGAGTGTGGCTCCTCGCTGCCCGGCCGAAAACGCTGACGGCGGCGATCGTCCCCGTCGCGATCGGGACAGCCCTTGCCTGGCAGCACGAAGGGCGCGTTCTCTGGACGTACGCGCTCCTCGCGCTCGCGGGAGCGCTCCTCATCCAGGTCGGCACGAATCTCGTGAACGACGCGATCGATTTCGAGAAGGGAACCGACGACGCGGAGCGCGTGGGCCCGGTTCGCGTCACGGCTTCGGGCCTCGTCGCCTCGCGCGTCGTGATGACCGGCGCGTGGGTCTGCTTCGCCGCCGCCGCGCTCGCGGGAATCCCGCTGCTTCTCCGCGGAGGGTGGCCTCTGCTCGCGATCGGCCTTGCGTCGATCGCCGCGGGCTATCTCTACACCGGGGGCCCCTACCCTCTCGCCTACAACGGCCTCGGCGAGCTCTTCGTCCTGGTCTTTTTCGGCCTCGTCGCCGTCGGCGGCACGTTCTATGTCCTGACGCTCGACTATGGAGCGGACGCGCTCGTCGGCGGCATCGCGGCGGGATGCCTCGCGAACGTCCTCCTCGCGGTGAACAACCTCCGCGACGTCGAAGGGGACGCGCGCGCCGGAAAGCGGACGATGGCTGTCCGGTTCGGACGCCGCTTCGCCGAGCTCGAGATCGCCGCGTTCGCGGTGACTCCCCTTCTTCTCGGCGGCTGGTGGTGGGCGCGGGGAGAGCGCCTCGCGACGCTCCTGCCGCTCCTCCTCGCGCCGCTCGCCGCGGCCGTCGTGCGCAGCGCGCGGCGCGATCGCGGCGCGGCGCTCAACGCGACGCTCGCCAGAGCGGCGGGTCTGCAGGCGGGCTACGGCGTTCTTTTCATCACCGGCCTGGTGCTCGGATGAGCATCGTGGTCTCGCGGTACGTGCTCCGGCCGCGGTACCGCCCGAACGCGCGGAGCGCCGCGACCGAGCGCGCCGGAGCGCTCCTCCGCGCGGACGGGGGGTTCGCGGACCTTCACCCCTGGCCCGAGCTCGGCGACGCGCCGCTCGACGTCCAACTCGTCTCGCTCGCCGCCGGTGCGCCGACTTCGCTCGCGCGCCGCTCCCTCGCGTGCGCGCGGGCCGACGGGGAGGCGCGCGCCGCCGGACGGTCGCTCTTCGAGGGTCTCGAGATCCCCCCGAGCCATCGCCTCGTGCTCGACGGCGATGACGTCGATTTCGAAGAGATCGCCGCGTCGGGATTCCGGTCGGTGAAAGTGAAGGCTGGAACCGACGCGCGCGCGGACGCGGAACGTCTCATTGCGTTCTCCCCTGCGCTTCTGGGCACCCCTCTCCGGCTCCGCATCGACGTGAACGCCGCGTTCACGGCCGCCGAGCTCGACGCGTTCCTCGAAAAGCTCCCGGCGTCGCTGCGCGAACGGATCGAGTTTCTCGAGGATCCCGTTCCCGCCGACGCGCCGGCGTGGAGCGCGATCCGGTCGCGCTGGGACGTCGCGCTCGCGGCAGACCGCGAAAAGCCGGATCCTTCGTGCTGGGACATCGCGGTGATCAAGCCCGCGTCCGAGGGGGAGGAAATCGTCGAGGAAGCATCCGCGCGCGGAAAGGCGATCGTCTTCACCTCGTCGATGGATCATCCGCTCGGCCAGCTCTGGGCCGCCTGGAACGCCGCCGTCGCCGCTTCTTCGCGACGGGTCCTCGACTGCGGTCTTCTCACGCACGAGCTCTACGAACCGACGCCGTTCAGCGAGCGTCTCCGCACCGACGGCCCGACTCTCGTTCCCCCGGGCGGCACCGGCCTCGGGTTCGACGATCTGCTCGAGAAAAAGCCGTGGGAGAAGCTCGCGTGATCGATCTCCGCTCCGACTCGACCGAGCTTCTGCTGAATCCTCGCCTGCCCGCGGCGGAGCGAGACCGGCTCGAGAGGATTGCGGCAGCCGTTCCGCGGCTCGCGGGACACGTCTGGATCGCGACGTCCGGCAGCAGCGGTCCGCTCAAACTCGTCGCGCTCTCGAAAGACGCGCTCTTCGCCTCGGCCGCGGCGGTGAATGCGCATCTCGCCGTCGCGCAGGCTGAGGTGTGGTGTCGTCCGCTGCCTCTCTTCCACGTCGGCGGCCTCGGCATCGACGCGCGCGCGAGTCTCACCGGTGGTCGCGTCGTCGAGCTCCCCTCCTGGTCTGCGGCGGAGTTCGTGCGGCTGCTCGAATCCGAGGGTGTCGCTCTCACGGCGCTCGTGCCGGCGCAGGTCGCGGACATTGTCGGCGCCGAGGCGCGGGCCCCGCGGACGATCCGGGCGATCATCGTCGGCGGGGGAGCCCTCGACGCGACGCTCTACGCTGACGCGCGACGCCTCGGGTGGCCGCTGCTGCCGAGCTTCGGGATGACGGAGGCGTGCTCTCAGGTCGCGACGGCGCCGCTCGCATCCCTCGCCGGGGACGAGATGCCGCCTCTCCAGGTGCTCTCTCATCTCGAGGTCGCGACATTCGACGGGCTGCTCGGGATTCGCGGGACGTCGCTGCTGTCGGGATACGGCCTCGAAGAAAATGGCGAGGTTCGCTTCGTCGATCCGAAGCGCGATGGATGGTTCATCACGGAGGACCGTGCCGACATCGAGCGGAGCGGCGGCGGCCTATACGTGCGGCCGCTCGGCCGCTCGTCGGAGTTCGTGAAGATCGGCGGCGAAAAGGTGAGCATCGCGCGTCTGCAGTCGATCGTCGACGAACTCCTGCGGGGGATGCCCGGTGTCGATGCCGCGGTCGTCGCGGTACCCGACGCGCGCCTCGGATCGGTGATCCATCTCGCCGTCTCGGACGGGAGCTCCGCGCCGGCGATCCGGGAGCAATTCGACGCGCGCGTCGCGCCGTACGAACGCGCGCGCGAGGTGCATGTCGTCCCGATCCCGCGCTCGCCGCTGGGGAAGATCCGGCGGGACGAGTTGCTCTCCGTCATCCCGTAGGACCGCCAAGCGGTCTAAAGACGGACCACTAGGACCGCGGAGCGGTCCAAGACGCGTAGCCGTGGGG
>JBOGJQ010000058.1:0-20965 GCA_050745405.1 Thermoanaerobaculia bacterium
GTGGTTCCGGCCCTCCGGGCCGTCACCACCGGCTACCTTTTGGCGCGCCTCCGGCGCGCGGTTGATGGACCGACGCCCAAGACGCCAAGACACCCAAGACACTCAAGACGCGAGACGCTATCATCCCGCTCGTGCATTACGAGAACGGTGCTCTGTTCATCGGCGACGTCCCCGTTTCGCATCTGGCTCGCGAGTTCGGCAGCCCGCTGTACGTCTACGACGCGGCGGTGATCCGGCGGCAGCTCGAGCGGATCCGCGGCGCGTTCGCGGGCGTGCGCCTCGCCCCCTTCTATGCGGCGAAGGCGAACTCGAACCTCGAGATCCTCCGGATGATCGCGGGCGAAGGATTCGGCTGCGATGCCGTGTCTCCCGGCGAGATCTTCCTCGCGCGGGCCGCGGGGTTCTCGTCCGACCGGATCTGGTTCACCTGCTCGAACGTCTCGGACGCCGACCTCCTCGCGATCGGCGATCCCCGCATCGTCATCAACGTGAACTCGATGTCCGAGGTCGACCGGCTGGTGAAGCTGCGGCTCCCGAATCCGATCGCGTTTCGGGCCAATCCCGACATCGGCGCGGGGCATCACCGCGACGTCGTCACGGGCGGTTTCGGCGTGAAGTTCGGAATCGAGATCGGCGAGCTCGAGGAGGCCCGCCTCGTCGCCTCGGACGCCGGCCTGCGCGTCGTCGGCCTCCACGCCCACATCGGCTCCGGCATCGCCGAGCTGGATCCGCTCCTCGCCGCGGCAAAGCGACTGCTCGAGCTCGCCGACGGCTTTCCGGAGCTGCGCTGGATCAACTTCGGCGGCGGATTCGGCGTCCCGTATCGCCCGCGCGATCTCGAGTTTCCCATCGCGGAATACGGCGCGGCGTTCAGAGACATCGCCGCCGGGTATCTGGAGTCGCGCGACCTCACCGCGATCGTCGAGCCCGGCCGCTACGTCGTCGCGGAGGCGGGAACGCTCGTCGCGACGGTGACGACCAAGAAGGTCAGCGCCGGGACCGAATGGATCGGCTGCGACACGGGCTTCAATCACCTCGCGCGGCCGTCGCGCTACGGCAGCTACCACCACATCCTGAACGCGACGCGCGGCGACGACCGCTGGCTCCGGGAGAAGATGACGATCTCGCCCTACGATCCGGGCGCGGGCGCGATCGTCGCCGGCAACATCTGCGAGTCCGGCGACGTCTTCACGCGTGAGGAGGAGGGTCTGCGCCCGCGGCAGATCGCCGAGACGCAGGTCGGCGACCTCCTCGCGTTCTGCGACGCCGGCGCGTACGGCTTCTCGATGGCCTCGCACTACAACGCGCGGATGCTTCCGCCTGAAGTGCTCGTCGATGGATCGGCCTACCGGCTCATCCGCCGGCGGCAGGAAACGGACGATCTCCTGGCCGGGCTGCTCGACCTGCCCGCCCCGCGGACGCCGGCGGTTCCGGTGACGACCGACAGTGAGGAGTGAGCGACGAGTGATGAGTGAGACGAAACCGAGAGAGCACGCGAAGCTGATCCGCGCCGTCGGCATGTGGGGCCTGGTGGCGATGTGCATCAACGCCGTTGTGGGCAGCGGCGTCTATCTCCTCCCCTCCGAGACGTTCGCGCTGCTGGGGCCGTTCTCTCTCTGGGCGCCGCTCCTGTTCGCGATCCCCGTGTTCATTCTCGCGCTCTGCTTCGCCGAGGCCGCGAGCCACTTTACGCAGCCGGGAGGGGCGTATCTCTATACCCGCTCCGCGTTCGGCGACTTCATCGGTTTCGAGACGGGGTGGATGAACACCCTCGCGCGCGTGACCTCGCTCGCCGCGCTCGCGAACGGCTTCGTCCTATCCCTCGCGCGCCTCTGGCCGCCGGCGGGCGACTCGACCGTCCGCGCCGTTCTCATCACCCTGTCCCTTCTCGTCTTCGGCGTCATCCACGCCCTCGGCATTCGCTACGGCGCCGGAACGATCTATGTCTTCACGTGGGGCAAGATGCTCCCGCTCATCGCCTTCATCGTCGTCGCGCTGATCGCGTTCCGCACGAATCCGATCCCGGCGTCGTTCAGCCTCCCCACGGGTGACGTGAGCTGGGGCGAGGCGGCGCTCTTCCTTCTCTTCGCCTACGCCGGATTCGAGAACCTCGGCATCCCCGCCGGCGAGTACAAGAATCCGCGGCGCGATCTCCCGTTCGCACTCCTCGTCGGCATTCTCGCGATCGCGGCGACGTACGCCCTCGCGCAGCTCGCGGCCATGGCGTCCCTTCCCGATCTGGCGCAGACCCGCACGCCGATCGCCGACGCCGCCGCAGCGATCATGGGGCCGTTCGGCGCCCTCCTGATCACGATCGGCGCGATCGTCTCCATCCTCGGCACCAACCTCGGGACGACGCTCGAGGCCTCGCGCATGATCTTCGCGCTGAGCTGGGATCGCCGCCCGTTCCGCATCCTCGGATACATCCATCCGAAGACGCATACGCCGGTCATCGCGATCGCGGTCCTCGTCATCGTCGCGATCCCGGTCGCGGTCGCCGGATCGTTCGCGAAGCTCGCGCTCCTGAGCGCCGGCGCGCGGCTGACGACGTACCTGTTCACCGCGGCCGCCGTCCCCAGCCTCCGCAAGCTCAATCCGGGGTTCGTCTCCCCCGGCGGCCTCACGGTGCCGATCCTCGGGACCCTGATCTCGCTCTACTTCTTCGTCTCGCTCGAGCCGCCGCAGTTCTGGGCCCTCATGATCGCCATCGGAGTCGGCGCCTTGCTCTACGGCATCTCGATGCTCGCGGGCGGCCGCGTGCCGGAGGAAGCCCCGGCGCCGGCGCCCGAAACGTAGTCTTTGCTCGCTTCATCGGCATCCGCCCGTCTCTGGCGCCCGCAGGGCGCCGGAGAATGGCCGGGGGCAAGCGCGAAGCGCGCCGCCCCCGGAACACGTGCCTCGAGACCGAATCGGGCGCCGTGAAACGGCGCGGGACATCCCGCGCCGCGGGCGCGGCACGGGATCGTGGTTCGTCACCTGCCCTCCGGGGGCGGCGCGCCCTTGCGGGCGCTGGCCCCCGGCTATTGTCCTGCGCCCTTCGGGCGCTCGCAGCTCCTTGCGATTACGCGAACATCCACCGGCAGACGATGATCGCGAAGACCACGGCCGCGGCGTCGGCGATCAGGCCGACCGCGACCGCGTGGCGCGTCTTCCGGACGGCGACCGCGCCGAAGTAGACGGCGAGGACGTAGAACGTCGTCTCGGTGCTGCCGTACATCGTCGCGCCCGTGCGGGCGATGAACGAGTCGGGGCCGTGCGTCGTGATCAGGTCCGTCACGAACGCGAGCGAGCCGCTCCCGGTGAGCGAGCGGAGGATCGACAGCGGGAACAGCTCCGGCGGAAAGCCGATCGCGCCGAGGATCGGCCGGAGGCCGTCCGTCATCATTTCCATCGCGCCGGAGCCGCGGAACATCCCGATCGCGACGAGGATCGCCACGAGGAACGGGATGATCTTCACCGCGACCTCGAACCCTTCCTTCGCCCCTTCGACGAAGACCTCGTACACCTTCACCTTCTTGATCACGCCGTACAGCGGGATTCCGACGAGGAGGACCGGGATCGACCAGAGGGAGATGACGTCGAGAACTTCCCGCATCACTCGGCCTCCTCGCCGTATGGGAAGAACGGCTGGAGGAGCCTGGCGGCCACGATCGCGACGACGAGACTCGCGCCGGTGACGAGGAGCGTCGGCGCGATGATCGCCGTCGGGCTCGTCGATCCCGCAGCGGCCATCAGGGCGATGATCGTCGCCGGGATCAGCTGGACGCTCGCCGTGTTGATGGCCAGCAGCATCACCATCGAGTTGCTCGCGACGTGTTTGACCGGATTCAGCTCCTGGAGCTCCTCCATCGCTTTGATCCCGAGCGGCGTCGCGGCATTCGCGAGCCCCAGCATGTTCGCGGCGAGGTTCATCACGATCGCGCCCATGGCGGGGTGATCCTTCGGGATCTCCGGGAAGATGAACCGCATCACCGGGGCGATCGCGCGCGAGAGGAGCTGCACGAGGCCCGCCTCCTCGGCGATGCGCATGACGCCGAGCCAGAGCGCCATGATGCCGATCAGCCCGAGGGAGATCTCCACGGCGACCTGCGCCGCTTCGATCGCCCCCGTCGTCACCCCGTCGGCCGTGCCGCGGAACGCCGCGACGATGAACGCCACGGCCATCAGTCCGAACCAGATCCAGTTGAGCATGCGCTCTCCTCTCTTGTGGTATCGGGACGCTATTCTCTCATCGCGTCATCCCGAGCGCAGTCATCCCGAGCGTCGCCGTCATCCCGAGCGTAGCGAGGGATCAGGGTCGGGCGGGGAACCAGTGATCGGAGCCTCTCAGGTCGGCGGGAGGACGACTATTCGTCAATCCGCCGAGATACGCCTCCGCGTCACGCGCGTCCCACCCGACCCTGATCCCTCGCTACGCTCGGGATGACGACGTGGCGAGTTCATGTTTCGATTAGCCCAGTGAGACGCGCCCTCCTCGTCACGATCGCCCTCCTCGCCGCCTGTGGCGGCGAAGCTCCGGAAGTCGCGGAGCGGCCCCGCCCGTCGATCCTCCTCGTCACGCTCGATACCACCCGCGCCGACGCGATCGGCCCCGATGCCGAGGGCGTGGAGACGCCGGCGTTCGATGCCCTCGCGGCGCACGGGGTGCGCTTCACGCAGGCTTACGCGACCGTCCCGCAGACCCTCCCGTCGCACGTCTCGATGATGACGGGCCTCTATCCCGGCGGACACGGGATCCACGAGAACGCGCGTTACCTCGCACCGGGCCAGCCGCTCCTCGCCGAGCGGCTGCGCGACGCGGGCTATCGCACCGCCGCATTCGTCTCGGCATATCCCCTCGACTCCGAGTTCGGCCTCGCCCGCGGCTTCGCGGTCTACGACGACGCACTCCCGGAAGGGCGTTCCGAACGGAGCGCCGCCGAGACGACGGATCGGGCGATCGCTTTCGTCCAGGCCAACGAGGACGAGCCGCTGTTCCTCTGGGTCCACTATTTCGAGCCGCATCACCCCTACGAGCCGCCGGAGCCCTTCCGCAGCCGCTACGCCGGCGATCCCTACCTCGGCGAGATCGCGGCCATGGACGCACAGCTCGGACGCCTTCTCGAGGCATTCGACGCGGCCGTCACTGAACCGTCAGCGATCATCGTCGCCGGCGATCACGGGGAGAGCCTCGGCGAGCACGGCGAGGCGCAGCACGGGAACCTCGTCTACCAGGGAGCGATGCACGTCCCCCTCGTCCTCGCCGGCGAGGGCGTCGAGACGAGGGTCGTACGCGCCCCCGTCAGCATCCGAAGCGTCCACCACACGATCCTCGATCTCGCCGGGCTCGAAACCGAAGGGTCGTTGCGCGGTGAATCGCAGGAAGCCGTCCTCGGCGAAGCGATGCAGCCGTTCCTCCAGTACGGATGGCAGCCGCAGGTCATGGCGATCGACGGGACGACGAAGGTGATCCAGGCCGGAGGGATCGAGGTCTACGATCTCGCGAAGGACCCCGCCGAAACGACGAACGTCGCGGCGACCGCCGCGCTCTCGCGCGAGCTGCGTCAGGCGATCCGCGATTATCCGATCCCGACGCCCGGCGCGCCCGCCGACGCCGCGCTCGACGACGAGGATCGCCGCCGCCTCGCGAGCCTCGGCTACGTCACGTCGAACGCGAAGCCGGTCGTCCGTCCCGACGCGCCGAAGCCCAGCGACATGGCGCACCTGTTCGACGATCTCGATCGCGCCTCGGCCCTTTTCGTCGCCGGGGAGTACGACCGGGCCATTCCGGTCCTGGAGACGATTCTCGCCGCCGACCCCCACAACGTCGCGATGGCGCTCCGCCTCGCCGCCGCCCACTCGGCTCTTGGTCACGACGAGCGCGCGCTGGAGGCGTTCCGGCGAGCCGAGGCGATCGCGCCCGGGTCGAGCGACGTGAAGCACTTTCTGGCTCTGCATTACGTACGGACGGGGCGGTGGGAGCGCGCGGCGCCGCTCCTCGAAACCGTGCTCGCGGAGACACCCGGGCGCGTCCCGGCGATCGAGGCGCTGGCGGCCATTCGCGAAAGAGAGGGACGCGTGGCCATGGCGGCCGGGAACACGCCGGTCGCGCTCGAGGCGTTCGAAAAGGCACGTGCGCTACGGGGGAAGGCATTCCGCCACGACCTCGAGCTCGGCGTCCTCTATCTCGACGCGAGGCGGCTCGCGGAGGCGCGGGACGCGCTCGACCGCGTTCCGCCCGACAGTCCGGCCTATTCCATGGCGCTCTTCAAACGCGCGCAGGTGAGCGTGCTGCTGGGCGAGCCGGATCGGGCAGCCCGGATCGCGAAGGCGCGCGAGCACGCCGACGCGACGACGCGCGAGCTCATCGCGCGCGAGAGGCTCTTCCGCTGAACAGAAGAGGGCCCGGCGTCGCCGCCGGGCCTCCTCCGTGAAGCGTTCCGGTCCGGATCAGAACTGCAGGCGGACCGAGAGCTGCAGGCGTCGCGGCGAATGCCGGATTCGCGGCACGCCGAACAGCGAGCTGTGCGACGCGGGCTGCGGCGAATAGCCGGTCTGCTTGTCGAACACGTTGAACATATCGGCCACGAGCTGCAGGTTCAGCCCCGCGACCGGGATGCTCTGCGTGTAGTTCAGGTCGAGCTGGTAGTGATCGTCCGTACGGCGCGATCCGGCCGGCTCGGCGTAACGGTTGGTATCGCTCCGTGAACCGGTGAGATGCCGGTACGGTTCCCAGCTCCACGCCTCCCACGCGTGACCCGACTGGAAGAGCGCAAATCCGCCGAGGCTGGCGTTCCACGGAAGCGCGTACGATCCGTACACCTTCAGCAGGTGGCGGCGGTCGCCGTGGAGATCGCCGTACTTGTTGTCCCAGATCTGGCGGCCGGCGCCGTCCGCGATGTTCGAGGATCCGATGAACGTCGCGAAGTCATACGTCTGGCTCGTGTTGTCCTGGTCCATGTTGCCGTAGTAGTGGCTCCAGGTATACGACCCCTTCAGGAAGAGGTTGTTCGTCGCGCGGAAGTCGCTCTCGATGGTCGCCTCGTAGTACTTCGTGAAGGCGCCCTGCATCTCGGCGATGACGTACGACGAGCCGCTGCCGATCTGGTCGCGCTTCGCATCGAGATCCGGAATGTACTCCTCGCGCGGGATTCCCGGCGGCGGCTCGAACCGCACGCGGGCGGTATTGTTCGTGTCCTCCCAGAAGTTCGTCGAGTAGCGGTACCGGCCGTAGAACCGCGCGGCGAACCGGCTGTTGATCTGCTGCGAGGTGCCGATGAGGTACTCGTCGGTGTAGCGGGGATCGAGGCCCTCGTCGAAGAGCTTTCCCGAGCTCCCGCTGAGCTGCTCGGAGCCGATCAGATTGCCCTGGGCGTCGAAGAACGCGCGCGTGACGAGACCGAGTGTGTTCCGGTCCCACGACGCGGCGCGAGGCAGCGAGCTCGCGGCGGGGTTGTACCTCGAGTAGGCGGCATAGACCGTGTCCGTGCCGTTGTACGCCCACGTCGCTCCGACGCGCGGCTGGATCTGGTCCTCCCAGTCGATCTCGTACATCTTGTACTTGTTGCCCGGGGCGGAGACGAAGCCGGAGATCGTCGAAGGATCCTCGCGGAGGCCCTGTCCGTAGAGCGTGTCGTTGCTCACCATGACGCCGAGGTTGAACGACCAGTTGTTCCAGCCGATCGTGTCGTTGATCTCGAAGTTCTGCGACTCGAACTCGGAGTGGATGACCTGCCGCGGTTCGGTTCCGACGTTGCTCCGCTGGAACTCGGCCTCGAAGAAGACCGGCTCGCCTGCGCAGGGAAGGTCGTCGTCGCAGACGGCCGTTCCGCCCGGGACCGTGATGACGCCCCAGCCGTTCGACGCACGGGCGAGGTCCTCCTCGTCGAGATACCACTGATAGCCGACGTGGACGTCGTGCGTCACCACGTCGCCGAACGTGAAGTCGTACCCGCCCTGCCAGCTCTGGCGGAAGAAGTCCTGCTCGTTGATCTGCGAGGCCGCGCCGACCGCTCCACCGCCCGTCCGGACGCCGTCGCGGAGGAAGCCGTACTGCTCGACGAGCGGCGCGATGAACGCGTTGAATGCCGGGTCGTCCTCATCGAAGCTCGGGACGAAGAAGTGGCCCATTCGATCGAGGTTATTCAGATCGAGCATCGCCCCGATCTGCCCCGAGGGGACGACGTCGAGCAGCGTGTCGGGAATCGACGCCGTCTCCAGACCGTAATCGTTGAACTTGAACGTGGCGAAGCTCCGGTCGTTGATGACCCACGACCCCTCGAAAATCCCGATGTTCTGGAGCGACTCGCCACCGGTGGACGCCGTCGCGGCCTCGGCGCCGCCGACGCTCGCGTTTTCGCTCACGTTCTCGGAATCGCGGTAGCTCCCGTGGAGAAGGAGATTCCCGGTGGGGGTGAAGGTCAGCTTTCCGAAGAACTCGTCGCGGACGCTCTCGAAGTCGGGGACCTCGCCGTAGACGTTCGACGAGTTGTCGCGCGTGACGGTCGGGCGGTAGTACGACCCGTAGAAGAAGAGCCGGTCGCGGAGGACCGGCCCGCCGATTCCGAACGTGGCCCAGTCGCGGTCCTGATCGAACTGCGACAGGCTCACCCCCGTGACGTCCGAGCTCATGTCGGAGCTCTGGAACTGATATTCGACCTCGCCCTTCCATTCGCTCGTGCCCGACTTGCTGACCGAGTCGATCGTCATGCCGCCGGAGCGGTTGAAGTCGACCGCTTTCGCGCCGCCTTTGACGAACGACACCTGCGCGATGTCGTGCGTGGACGGCTCGGCCGCGAGCGTGCCGAACAGAGGCAGCGTCACGTTCACGCCGTCGAACTGATAGACGTTGTCCTGCTCGGAGCCGCCCGCGGACGGGCCCCGCACCTCGGCGTCGTTCACTTGGACCGCGGGAGCGAGACGCAGCAGATCGCGGTAGTCCTGGCCGACCGGCACCTGCTCGATGAGCTCCTCGCTCACCGCGCTCTTGATCGCCGTCGACTCGCGGTCGATCAGCGGCGAGTCGGCCGTGACCGTGATCGTCTCGGCGACCGCTTCGAGCGCCATCTGGACGTCGACCGTCGAGTTCTGCCCGAGGAAGACCGCCACGTTGCGGCTCTGCGTTCGCATCCCTGCGAGCGTGAAGGTGACCGTGTAGTCACCCGGCGGAAGCTGCGGGAAGCGGTACTCGCCGTTCGACTGCGTCGTCGTGACGCGCGCCTGCGGCAGCAGTGCCGAGCGCGCCTCGATGGTCACGCCGGGAAGCGGCTGCCCGTCGGCCGTCGTGACCGTCCCGATGATCGATCCGGTCTGCTGCGCCATCACCACCGGCGCCATGAGCGCGACCAGCGACAGCATCACCAGGACGCGGAGAATTCGTGGATTTTCTGAGTGACATCGCGGAACCATGGGACCTCCTCGGTTTGGGTAGGAACTGCTCAGGTTTGGGTATGGTAGCAAAGTCTGCCGTGACGGAGGCCGCGAAAAGGTGGGAATTGGGTGGATTTTTCCGCGTGAACCGGCCCGAGCCGCTTTCTTCCGTGCCCGTTGCCGGTTGTCGGTTGCCGGCTGCCGGTTCTCCGATCTCGGGTGTCAGCGGGACTCGAAACAAAGCGAATAGCCGACAACCGATAACTGACAACTGACAACGGGTTTACAACGGCCACTCCAGCTCGCCGAGGAACCGCTCGTCCTCGCGCCACAGCTCCCGGACGGAGACGTGCAGCTCGAGATGGATCCGTGCGGCCAGGATCTGCTCGAGCTCGAGCCGCGCCTCGGTCCCGATCTGCTTGATCATCGACCCGCCGCGGCCGATCACGATCTTCTTCTGGGAGTCGCGCTCGACGAAGATCGTCGCCCAGATCCGGATGAGATCCCCCTCCTCCGGCTCCTCCCACCGCTCCACGGCCACCGCCGTCGTATACGGCAGCTCGGCGCCCGTGTGGTGCAGAAGCTTCTCCCGGACGATCTCCGCCGCCAGGAATCGCTCCGGCTGCGTCGTGTAGTCCTCCACCGGATACCGAGGCGGCCCCTCGGGGATGCGGCCGAACACGATCGTCAGGAACGTGTCAATCCCGTCGCGCGCCAGGGCCGAAATCGGAACGATTTCCGCGAACAGCTCCGTCTCCGCATACCGCTGGATGACCGGAAGGAGCTTGTCCTTCCGGACGCGGTCGATCTTGTTCAGCAGGAGAACGCGAACGGAGTCCGTCTCGCGGAGCATCTCGAGCACGTACGCCTCGCCGCCGCCGAACGGCTCGCTCGCGTCGACGATCGCCGTGACGACATCCGCCTCCGCCAGCGCCGACCGGACGTGGTCCATCATCCGGACGTTCATCCGGTGGAGCGGCTTGTGGATGCCGGGCGTGTCGAGAAGGGCGATCTGCCCGCGCGGATCGTTGTAGACGCCGACGATGCGGTTCCGCGTCGTCTGCGGCTTGTTGGAAACGATCGAGACTTTCTGACCGAGAATGGCGTTGAGAAGCGTCGACTTGCCGGCATTCGGGCGGCCGACGAGCGCCACGACGCCGAACTTCGCGACGGCCGGCTCAGGCGCGGGAGCGGTCGTATCGGCCATTGGTGCTCCCCCGCGTCTCCTCCTCCCGCGATTCCTCCCCATCCGCGCTCGCGCGGGAGACGCGGACGCGATAGATCCGCTTCCGGTCGGCACGCTCGACCTCGAACAGGAGGCCGCCCTTGCTCACCGACTCTCCCCCCTTCGGCACCCGCCCCGTCTGCGTGAAGATCAGGCCTCCGATCGTCTCGTACTCGTCGCCCGTCACGTCGATCCCGAAGAGCTCCTCGAGCTTCTCGACGCGCAGCAGTCCATTCACGAGCCACACGTCGTCGTCGACCTGGACCGCCGACTCGGGCTCGGGATCCTCGTGCTCGTCGGCGATCTCGCCGACGATCTCCTCGAGGAGGTCCTCGATCGTGATCAGCCCCGCGGTCCCGCCGTACTCGTCGTGCACGATCGCGACCTGCTCGTGCTCGAGCTGGAACTCGCGAAGCAGCTCGGAGATCGGCTTCGATTCGGGAACGAAGTACGCCGGCCGCGCCAGCGGGCGAACGGCCCCGGGCTCTTCCTTGAGAAGAGCGTCGAACAGGTCCTTCACATGGACGATGCCGACGATCCGGTCGATCGTCTCGTCGAACACCGGGATCCGGGAGTACTTCGACTCGGAGAAGATCTGGGCGAGACCGTGCATCGAGTGGTTCACGTCGAAGGCGAGGACGTCGACGCGTGGGGTCATCACCTCACGCACGACCCGATCGCCGAAGTCGACGATCGACTGGACCAGGCGCCCCTCCGCCGCCTCGAAGATTCCTTCTTCCTCTCCCACGTCGATGTACGCCTGCACCTCTTCCTCGGTCGCCTCTTCTTCCTCCTCGTCTTCCTCGCGGCGTTCGCTGATGTGCGAGTAGAGCCACGCGAGGGGCGCGAGAATCGGCCAGAAGAGGTAATACGTGACGTGGGAGAGCGGCAGGATCGCGCGGAGAGTCTTCTCGGCCACCGAATCGGGGACGAAAGCGAGGACGAACTTCCAGGCGATGACGATGAGGGCCCAGAACGCCATCGAGCGGCCGGTCGCGTAGAGGGCGCCGCGCGGCCAGAGCGCGGCAACCGTGAATGCGGCGGCGGCGACGAGGCCGAGCTGCAGCACGGCGCCGCTGATCAGGGAGAACTCGACCGAGTCGTACCTCACCCACCGGCCCGGGTGGTCGTCGCTGTCGGGTTCGCCGCCCCAGCTCCGAAGCCGCACGGGCCCGAGCTGAAAGACGAAATGGCGCGCCGCGTCGAAGATCAGGTAGAAGATCCCGCACGCGCTCGCCAGCAGGAGCCACTGCGAGGGAGACACACTACTTCCCATGGGCGGACGCTGCGAGGTCGTGCAAGGCGGACGCCGGGCCGGGCGGCCGTCGTGGCAGCGGGTCGTTTTTGGAAGGTTCGCTGACGCCCATCGACTCGGAGAGTATACCGCCCGCGTCATCCCCGGCCGTCATCCCGAGCGGAGCGAGGGATCAGGGACGGGTGGGGAACCCCTGATCGGAGCGTCTCAGGTCGGCGGCTAAACGAAGATTCGCCTCCCGCCGCAAGAACGCTACCGCGTCACGCGCGTCCCGCCCGACCCTGATCCCTCGCTAGACGCTCGGGATGACGGAGGGATGAACCCGCGTCCCGGGGCGGTTCTCGAAAGAGATGCTTCGCGCCGTCCTTCTCGCCGCGGTCCTCCTGACGGACCTCCCGATCGACCGGATCGTCCTCCTCTCCGGCCATCAGATCCCCGTCAGTGGAGACGTTCTGATCGACGATGATCGCCTCATTTTCCGGAACGTCGCCGGGGTTCTCTACTCGATCCACATCGACGAGGTCGACATGCCCGCGACGCTCGCCAGCGGCGATCTCGCGACGGAAGACGTCGAGAACACGACGAACCCGCGCCGCGGCGTTCGGAAGCTGACCGTCTCCGACGAGGAGAAGGAGCGTCTGCTCGAGCGGCTCGCCGCGAACCGCAAAGACGAGCCCTCGCCCCCGGCCGAGGGCGGCATGAGCGACGAGCAGGTCGCCGAAGAGCTGGAGCGGAGCGAGCAGAGGAAGGAAGAGGCGCGCGAGGAGGAGGCCTACTGGCGCGCCCAGGCCGGTGCGGCGCGGGACAGGCTCGAATCGGCCCGCGCGCAGGTCGAGACTCTCGAGCAGCGCGAGCGGCAACTCGACAGCCAGATCCGCCTCATGCACTCGGCGGGGTATCCGCCCGAGACGATGACGGCCCAGCTCTTCGAGCTCGAACGGACGCGCAGCCAGCTCGACGCCGCGCGCCTCGGACTGGGCCGCGCCCAGCGCGAGTGGAACGATCTGCAGAACCGCGCGCGCCGGGACGGCGCGCTCCCGGGCTGGCTGCGCTGATTAGTCCCATCCACCCGTTTTCAGAATCTTCGCGACTTTCTTCAGCAGCCGCTCTTTTCGCAGGCCGCGCAAATAGTCGACGTACAGCGTCCCGTCGAGGTGATCGATTTCGTGGTTGAGGGCGCGCGCCATGAGTCCCTCCCCCGTCATCGCCTTCCACTCGCCTTCGCGGTCCTGGTAACGGACGGTCGTGATCTCGGGGCGGGTGACGGTCTCGACGAAGTCCGGGATCGAGAGGCACCCCTCCTCCTCGGTGATGGATCCCTTCTTCTCGACGAACTCCGGGTTGATGAAGACGTGGAGGTCGTCCGGGGTCTCGCCCACCGAGAGATCGATGATCATGAGGCGCTTCGACACGCCGACCTGGTTCGCGGCGAGGCCGACGCCCGGAGCGGCGTACATCGTCTCGACCATGTCGTGGATCAGCTTCCGGATCTCGTCGTCGATCGTGGTCACCGGCTCGGTCGGTTTCCGCAGCACCGGATCCCCGTATTTCACGATCGGCCGAATCGCCATTCATCTCCCCCGCTGCTTCATGCGTTCGATCATCGCCTCCACGGTGTGGCTGGCGCGGCGCTCGTAGAATTCCTCGAGGACGGCGCGGACGCGCGGAAAGCGCTCGATGATGCCGTCGAGACGCTCCTTGTCGAGGCGGAGGAGCTCGGTGCGCGTGGCGGCGGTGATCGTCGCCGTCCGCCGTTTCCCGGTGAGGACGCTCACCTCGCCGAAGAAGTCGCCCTGCCCGAGGACGGCGAGCAGGACATTCTCGCCGCGGGGACCGCGCGTGTAGACCTTCACGGTCCCGGAGACGATGACGTAGAGGGACGATCCCTCCTCCCCTTCGGTGATGACGATGTCGCCGTCGGCGTGCTCCTCGTGCTCCATCTCGCGGACGATCGCGTCGCGCTCTTCCGGCGAGAGGACTTCGAAGAGAGGACTGTCCGGGACCGGCCGCGCCGGCATGGCATCCGGCGCAGGGGGCGCGGCGCCGCGGACCTTCTCCGCCTTCTTGCGCACGGCGATCGCCTGCACCATCAGCTCGTTTTCTTCGTAGAAGCGGGCCGTCTCCTCGTAGCGCTGGATCGCCTCGTCCACCCGCCCCGCGCCGGAAAGCGCCTCGGCGAGCTGCAGGCGGATCCTCGGATTGTTCGGATATTTCGTCAGCTCCTGCTCGAGCAGCGGAATGGCCCGGTCGTACTCCTTCCGCGCCAGCAGGGTCGCCGAGCTCTCGTTCTCCGCCATCGCGCTCGAAGGATACTAGTCGCTAGTAGCTCGTAGCTAGTAGCTAGTAGCTAGTAGCTGGTAGCTAGTAGCTGGTCGCTCGTCGCTGGTCGCCCATGCACATCGTCGCCGCGAGCTTCGCGTGATGCTCGCCAGGAGGAAAATGTCCCGGCGACGAGCGACGAGCGACGAGCGACGAATCAGTACCTGACGCGCTCGATCTCGTAGCGTGCGGTGGCGGCCGCCGTCGAGTAGGGGTACCGCTCGATCAGCGTTTCGAACGTGCCGCGGGCGAGGATGAGGTCCCCGAGCTTCGCCTGGGCGAGGCCGATCTTCAGGAACGCGTCGGGCGCCTTGTTCTCGCTCGGGTACTCCGCGACGATCCTCCGGTACACCTCGATCGCCTCGTTGTAGCGGCCCTGAACGAAGTGGGTCTCGCCGATCCAGTAAAGGGAGTTGTCGGCGAGATCGCTGCCCGGGTCGGAGTCGAAGATCGCCTGGAAGGCGGCGCGCGACTCGTCGATCCGTCCCTTGCCGAAGAGCGTCAGCGCCTCGCGATAGCGGTCGCCGACGACGACCGGCGCGGGGGGCCTGATCGCACGGCGCGGCGGTGCCGCAGGCGTGGCGGCGGGAGTTGCCGCCCTCTCCGCCGCGTGGGGAGGCGCCACCATCTCGGCCGCGGCAGGTGCCGCGGGAACCCCCGCCTCGAGCCGCTCGATACGCGAGTTGATGACTTCGAGGCGGTCGATCAGCTCGTTCAGGAGGATCTGCATCTCCGCGATCCGCGGATCGGGCGGAGGCGGCGCGGGCGGCGCGACCAGGAGCGGCGCCGGCTCCGGGGCCGACGCGCACGCCGCCGCCAGAACCAGGATCGCGATTCCCGTCGCTATGTTCACGCGCTCAGTTCCTGCAACTTCTCCCTTGCCCGCGCGGCCCACTCGCTGTCGGGATACTCGGCCATGACGCGCTCGTAGTAGAGCCGCGCCTCGGCGTCCCGCCCGAGGCCCTCGAGGGCGCGTCCCAGATCATAGAAGACCTGATCGCGATTCTCATAGTTCGGGTAGGCGTCGACGAGGTAATTGAGACGTCCGAGCGCCGCCTTCGGGTTGCCGCGGTGAAGATAGAAGCCGGCGACCAGATGATCGTGCTTCGCCAGGCGGTCCCGCGCTTCCTGCAGCCGCGCCTCGGCCTCGGGGATGAGCGGACTGTCCGGATAGGCCAGCATCATCTCCTCGATCTTCTCGATCGTCTCGTACGTCTTCGTCTGATCGCGGTCGGGCGGCTCCATCTGCTTGAACGAGACCATGGCGATCTGCAGCATCGCGTAGTCCGCCTGCTCGCTCGCGGGATAGCGGTTCACGAAGTCGCGGTATTTGTACTGCGCCTCGATCAGATTCACCGGATCGCCCGGGGCGAAATACGTGTCGGCGACGCGGAGCAGCGCCCTCCGTCCGAGCGGATCGTTCGGATAGGTCTCGTAGACGTAGGCGAAGAAGCGGCGCGCGCGGGCCCAGTTCTCCCGCTCGAACTCCTGTTCGGCCTTCTCGAAGATCTGTTCCTTCGTCAGGTTCGCGAGCTCGGGGTCGATCTGCGGCTGGAAGGTCGGCGTGCGCGACGACTGGCACGCCGCCAGGAGCGTCGCGACGAGCGCGACGATCAGCACGGTCTGTCGGTTCAAGAGCATTCTCCTCATGCCACGGTAGTGGTCGCCGCGTTCCGCAGCGTTCGAATCGCCTGGGCGGGATCGGCCGAGCCGAACACGGCCGAGCCGGCGACGAGGATCTCCGCCCCCGCCTCGACCACGCCTCGCGCGGTCGTCGGATCGATCCCGCCGTCGACTTCCAGCGCGACGGGAAGCCGCCGCTCCCGGATCATCCCGCGCAGCCGTCGCAGTTTGTCAACGACGCCGGCGATGAATTTCTGCCCGCCGAACCCCGGATTCACGGTCATGACGAGCAGAAAATCGCAGTATCCGAGCGCATCGGCGACCGATTCCGCGGGCGTGGCGGGGTTGATCGCGATCCCCGCCTTCGCCCCGCCGGACCGGATCCGGTCGAGCGCGCGGTGCAGGTGCGGGTCCGCCTCGACGTGGACCGAAATCATATTCGCCCCCGCCTCGAGGAACGCGTCGATGTAGCGCTGCGGCTTCTCGATCATCAGATGACAGTCGAGCGGCAGGCTCGTCGCCTCGCGAATCGAGCGGACCACCGGCGGCCCCAGCGTGATGTTCGGGACGAAATGCCCGTCCATCACGTCGACGTGCACGATGTCGCCGCCCCCCTCCTCGACCACCGCGAGGGCGGCGGCGAGGCGGGCGAAATCGGCGGAGAGGATGGAAGGGGCGATCTTGACCGTCATGGCTCCTCGAGTTCCATCGCGTTCTGCCGGCTCACGACGAGGGCGATCGCGTCTCTGGCTGAGACGGGCGCCCCCGCGAGCGGGTATTGCCGGATGATCCGGCCGTCGGGAAGGCCGGGGTACGGCTCGAACCGGACCTGGGCCACGCGCAGGCCGCGCATTTCGAGCGCCGTCCGCGTCGGCGCGAGTTCCCGCTCGATCAGATCGGGCATCACGTAGCGCAGCGGCTCCGGCGCGACCGCGGCGAGAATCGAGACCCGCGTCTGCCCCGGCACGACCATTCCCTGCGGCGGATCCGCCGCGAGCACGCCCGTCCTGCCACCGACCGGCAGGTTCGCCACGTGGCCGAGCCGCAGGTTCAGCCGGTTGAACTCGAGCAGCGCCGTACGCGGCGACTCCCCCGCGAGCTCCGGGACGCGGAGCACGAGAGGCCCGAGACTCTGCCCGACGATGATCCGCGTGCCGCGCTTCACGAGGGTCCCCGCGCGCTGGTTCTGCCAGACGACCGCGCCGCGCGGGACGCGGTCGGAATGCCGCTCGCGCGACGCTTCGAGGTCGAGCACCAGCCCCGCGTCGGAGCTCACCGCCCGCGCGTCGGTGAGGCTCATCCCGACCAGAGACGGCATGCTGATCGAGCGCCCGCGCACGAAGTACTTGAACCAGAAGTAGGAGCTGAAACCGAACGCGGCCGTCAGCAGACAGACGAAGACCACGTTATTCAGGCAGCCGCGCGCTTTCATCGACCCTCGGGACGGTCGGACCGGAGACGATCCTCCTCGAACTCCGACTGATCGTATTTTCTCCGGCTGCTGCGCACGACGTAAAGAGGGATCAGCGCTTCGTTCCAGACGTCCTCGACGCGCTCCGCGAAGAGGAACTCCAGCCCCGCCTTCGCCTCCTCGGGGACCTCGGTCAGGTCCTTTC
Source organism: Thermoanaerobaculia bacterium (assembly GCA_050745405.1). Lineage (GTDB taxonomy): Bacteria > Acidobacteriota > Thermoanaerobaculia > Gp7-AA8 > Gp7-AA8 > JBOGJQ01. The sequence continues at coordinate 17,387 of JBOGJQ010000058.1, forward strand.
TGTTCCCCTCGGGAAGAATGACGCGCTTGATGTTCGCCCGCTGCGCCGCCAGGACCTTCTCGCGGATGCCGCCCACCGAGAGCACCTTGCCGCGAAGCGTGACCTCCCCCGTCATCGCGATGTCGTGCCGGACCGGTTTGTCGCCCATGACCGAGGCAATGGTCGTGGCGATCGCGACGCCGGCGGATGGACCGTCCTTCGGGATCGCGCCCGCGGGGAAGTGGATGTGCACGTCGGTGTCGGCGAACGCCTTGTCGTCGATCTCGAGCTCCCGCGCCTTCGAGCGGACGTACGAGTACGCGGCCGAGACGCTCTCGCGCATCACGTCGCCGAGCTGACCGGTGACGATCGTCCGGCCGTTGCCGGACATGCGCGTCGCCTCGATGAACATGATCTCGCCGCCGGTGGAGGTCCAGGCGAGTCCGGTCGCGACGCCGATCTCCGGCTGCCGCTCCGCGAACTCGTGCTCGAACGACGGAAGCCCGAGGTACCCCTCGAGGTCGGCGTGGCCGACGTGGAACTCGGCCGTGCCGTCGGTCGCGACCTTGCGCGCGATTTTCCGGACGACGGCCGCGAGCTTCCGCTCGAGGTTCCGCACGCCCGCCTCGGCGGTGTAGTCGTGGATGATCGCGACGATCGCGTCGTCGTCGAACTCGATCTTCTGCTCGGTCACTCCGTGCGCGTCGCGGATCGCCGGCAGGAGGTGACGCTTCGCGATCTCGAGCTTCTCGTGCTCGGTGTAGCCCGCCAGGCGGATCACTTCCATCCGGTCACGAAGGGGGCTGGGGACCTGGTCGAGCAGGTTCGCCGTCGCGATGAAGAGCGTGTGCGACAGATCGAACGGGATCTCGAGATAGCGGTCGACGAACGCGTGGTTCTGTTTCGGATCGAGGACCTCGAGCAATGCCGCCGCGGGATCGCCCCGGTAGTCCTTCCCGATCTTGTCGATCTCGTCGATCATGATCAGCGGGTTGTTCACGCCGACCTGGAGATAGCTCTGGATGACGCGCCCCGCCATCGCGCCGACGTACGTCTTGCGGTGGCCGCGGATCTCGGATTCGTCGGTGACGCCGCCGACGGACATCCGAACGAACTTCCGCCCCAGCGCGTCGGCGATCGCCTGCCCGAGAGAGGTCTTCCCTACGCCCGGGGGGCCGACGAAGCAGAGAATCGGGCCCTTGAGATTGCCCTTGAGCTTCAGGACGGCGAGAAACTCGACGACGCGCTCCTTGACCTTTTCGAGGCCGAAATGCTCTTCGTTGAGGATCTGCTCGGCCTGCGCGAGGTCGAGCCGGTCCTCGGTCCGCGCGGCCCACGGCATCTGCAGGATCGTGTCGAGGTGGCCCTTGATGACCGCGTAGTCCGTGGACGCAGCCGAAAGCATCGCGAGCCGCGCCACCTCGCGCCGGAGCTGCTCTTTGTGCTCGTCCGCGACGGGGAGAGCCTCGACCTTCTCGCGGTAGACCTCCGCTTCCCGGTCGGCGGCGTTGGTCTCGCCCAGCTCGTCCTGGATGACGCGGAGCTGCTCGCGCAGATACGACTCGCGCTCGCGGCGGTTGATCGTCGACTGGATCTGCCGCTGCAGCTCGGCGCTCATCGACGCCTTCCCGAGCTCGCGCTGGACGAAGGTGATGAGCTGCTCGAGGCGCTCGCCGGGATGGACCGTCTCGAGGAGCTGCTGCTTCTCCTCGAGCGGGATGTTCACGTACGTCGCCATGAGATCCGCGAACTGGTCGGGACCGTCGGACATGTTCATCCGCAGGACGTTGAGGATCTCGCTCGAGTAGCGGGGATCGCTCTCGACGAGCCGCTCGAAGGTCGACATGGCCCGCGTCATCAGATCGACGATGCGGCCGGTCCGGCTCACGGGAATCGGCGGGATTTCGCGGACCTTCGCCTCGAAGTGCGGCTCGACCGCGAGCATCTGGACGATCTCGATGCGCTGACGTCCCTGCAGGAAGAGCTGATAACGTTCGGCGGAGAGCGGGAGCCGCTGGACGATCGCGGCGAGCACGCCCACGCGCGACAGATCCGCGGGACGGGGATTCTCCTTGTCGCCGCGGATCTGGCACACTGCGGCGACGAGGTTCTGCTCTTCCGGAAGGCTGCGCAGCAGGCGGACGTTGCGCTCGATGCCGACCTGCAGCGAGAGCACGCCGCCGGGAAAGAGGACCGAGGAGACGAGCGGAACCACCGGGAGGCGGCTCGGAACTTCGACGTCGAGCCACTCCCTCAGGTCGGGATCCTTCGTTTTCTTCGCTACCATGATCGAGTCGAAAGTGTGCGAGCGCGCACAGCGTCTCCGGCACAGATATTGTAGAAATCCGGAAGCCGCGCGCCGGGAAAGGTAATGCAAAATCGATGAAAGTGCACGAAGCGGAGCCGGTCGTCGACTTCGTGGACGAGGAGGTCGCTCACGATCCCGCGTCGAAGAAGGTCGATCTCCACTGCCATTCGCGCTTCTCGATCTTCAAGTACTTCCGCCGCGCCAACACCCGCGACTGCTACAACGCTCCCGAGGACGTGTACCGGATCGCGAAGGAGCGCGGCATGTCGTACGTCACGCTCTCCGACCACGATTCGATCGACGGCGCCCTCTATCTGCTGAACAAGCACCCCGAGATCCACGACTTCTTCATCTCCGAGGAGGTCGAGACCTATTTCCCGGAAACCGGCCAGCGGGTCCACATCGGCGTCTACGATCTGAACGAGGAACAGCACCGCGAGATCCAGCACCTGCGGCGCGACATCCGCGAGCTCGTCCCCTACCTGAAGTCGCAGGATCTGATCTTCGCCGTCAATCATCTGTTTCAGAACTATCGGATGAAGAACGTCGCCTCCCGCTACATCGGCGAGATGATCGACATGTTCAGCGTCTACGAGGTCCTGAACGGCGCGATGGCCTCGGTGCACAACCGGATGGTCATGCAGCTCGTCGCGGAGATCCGCCAGTCGGGCCGGACGATCGCGATGGTCGGCGGCTCCGACGCGCACACGCTCAAGCACGTCGGGAAGGTCTACACCGTCTCCCAGGCGGAGTCGAAGCGGGAGTTCCTCGAGAACGTCCGCGCGGGCCGCTGCTTCGCGTGGGGCGAGGAGATGCGTTTCCGCGATCTCGTCACGGACATTTACCTCCTGATCCTCGCCTACTACAACGAGGCGGGCAGCGACTTCCGTTCGGAGTCGTACACGAGCATGGACAAGACGTTCCAGATCATGGGGCGGCTCGCCGGGATTCCGACGGCGGTGTCCGGCCTGCCGGCCGCGATCACGTCGCTGAACTACATCAAGCAGATCATCGTCTCGAAGGGAATCAGCCTCCGCTTCGATCGGCTGATCGAGCAGATCGGCCTCCGCGTGCAGCGCTAGGGCCGGTCCGGCACCCCTCCGGGGTGCAAATTCATTCAATCCGTTCCGATTCCGGGGGTCTTCGACCCCCGGCTACGCGTCTTGGACGCCTCCGGCGTCCGGACCGCGGCTACGCGTCTTGGACGCCTCCGGCGTCCGGACCGCGGATATGCATCTTGGAGCCCTCCGGTATCCGGACCGCGGAGCGGTCCAAGACGTGTAGCCGTGGGT
>JBOGJQ010000059.1:0-4304 GCA_050745405.1 Thermoanaerobaculia bacterium
GCTCGGGATGACGGCTCCGCTGGGGACGACGAGCTCCTCGTGCGAAGCCGCGATGGCCTGCAGCGCCTCGGTGATCTCGGCGATGATCGCGGTGCCCTGCCGTGCGAGCGGGAGGGCGAGAACGCCCGCGGGGGAGAACTTCGCGTCGGGACGTTCGTCGAGGAGGGCGAGGAGGCGGTCGGGATCGATTTTCGCCGAAGGATGGATCTTGATCGCCGCGACGTTTTTGTCGCGAACGATCGAGACGACGCCGAGGGCGCGGGCGAGCTGGCGGAGACGGACGAAGGCGAACAGAGCCTCGACGCTCGGCGGGATCGCGCCGAAGCGATCGCGCATCTCGCTCGCGAGGTCGTCGAGGCGCACGGCGTCGCTCGCCGCCGCGACCTTCTTGTAGAACGTGATGCGGATGTTCTCGTCGCCGATCCACTCCCGCGGAATGTAAATGTCGAGGCCGAGGCTGATCTGCGTCTCGATCTCCTCCTCGACCTTCTCGCCGCGGAGCTCGCGGACGGCCTCCTCGAGGAGCTTGGTGTACATCTCGAAGCCGACGGCAGCGATCTGGCCCGACTGCTCGCCGCCGAGGATGTTGCCGCTGCCGCGGATCTCGAGGTCGCGCGCGGCGATGCGGAAGCCGGCGCCGAGGTCGGAGAACTCCTGGATCGCGGCGAGGCGCTTGCGCGCGTCTCCCGCGAGGACGCGGTCCGACGGGACGAGCAGGTAACAGAAGGCGAGCCGGTCGCTGCGCCCGACGCGGCCGCGGAGCTGATAGAGCTGCGACAGCCCGAAACGTTCCGCGTGATTGATCAGGATCGTGTTCGCCGCGGGGATGTCGATGCCGTTCTCGATGATCGTCGTCGCGAGGAGGACGTCGTACTCCTTCGCGATGAACGCCATCATGGCGCGCTCGAGCTCCTTCTCGTCCATCTGGCCGTGCCCGATGACGACTCGGAGGCCCGGGACGAGCTTCTCGAGGTAATCCTTCATCGCGTAGACCGACTCGACGCGGTTGTGGACGAAGAAGACCTGACCGCCGCGCGCGCGCTCGAACTCGATCGCCTCCTTGATGAAGTCGTCCTGGAATGCGACGACCGCGGTCTGAATGGCGAGGCGATCCTTCGGCGGCGTCTCGATGATCGAGATGTCGCGGATGCCGACCAGGGACATGTGGAGCGTGCGCGGAATCGGCGTCGCGGACATCGCGAGGACGTCGACCGATTTCTTGAATTGCTTGAGGCGCTCCTTCTGCGCCACCCCGAACCGCTGTTCCTCGTCGATGACGAGAAGGCCGAGCTCCTTGAATTTGCTCCCTTTGCCGAGGAGACGGTGCGTGCCGACGACGATGTCGATCTCGCCCGTCTCGAGCTTCGCGGCGATCGCCTTCTGCTCCTTCGGCGAGCGGAAGCGGGAGAGGAGCTCGATCGTCACCGGAAACGAGGCGAAGCGGCGGAGGAAGGTCCGGTAGTGCTGGTAGGCGAGAATCGTGGTCGGTGCGAGGACCGCGACCTGCTTGCCGTCCATGACCGACTTGAACGCGGCGCGCATCGCGACCTCGGTTTTTCCGTAGCCGACGTCGCCGCAGAGGAGCCGGTCCATCGGCCGGCGCGACTCCATGTCGCGCTTGATGTCGTCGATCGCCGCCTCCTGGTCCTCGGTCTCTTCGAACTCGAATCCCTCTTCGAACTCGAACTGCCACGGGGAGTCCTTGCTGAACGGGTGGCCGCTGACCATCTGGCGCGTCGCGTAGAGCTTGAGAAGCTCGTCGGCCATGTCGCGCATGGCCTTTCTGACGGAGGCTTTCGTGCGCGCCCAGCTCGTGCCGCCGAGCTTGTCGAGCTTCGGCGGGACCTCGAGCCCGCCCGAGTACTTCTGGACGAGGTGGAGGCTCTCCATCGGGAGGAGAAGCTTCCCGCCGTTCCCGTACTCGAGTTGCATGACCTCGCGCTCGGCGGTACCGAACGCGACGCGCTCCAGGCCGGCGAACCGCCCGATGCCGTGGTCGATGTGAACGACGTAATCGCCGGCCTTGAGGTCGCGGAGATCCGTCGCGAAAGCCTCGGTCGTCCGGCGCCGGCGTCCGGCCTCGCGCGCGCTCGTCGGCGCCTCGAACAGGTCCCATTCGGAGAGGATGGTGACGCCGATCTCGCGGAAGTCGAACCCGCGGGGCAGGGCGCCGCGTGAGACGACGAGATCCACCTCGAGCCGCTCTCCCTGATCGACGAACGGGACGTGGAACTCGCGCAGGAGGCGCTCGACCTTCTCGCGCCCGCCGCGGGTCGCGGCGAAGAGAACGACCGCGCGGCCGTCCTCGCGAAGTGCCGCGAGGTCGCGCGGCAGCTCGCCGAGGCGGTTCACCCACGAATCCGCCGCGGGCGCGTGGACGCGGAGCTCTTCCCACTCGCCGGCGACGTGAAGCTCGCTGAGAGACAGCGAAGCGCGGCCCAGAAGCTCGTGCGCCTCGCGCGCGGGAAAGACGAACCGGTCCGGCGCCCACACGGCCTTCCCCCGCTCCGCTGCCGACTCGTACTCGGCGCGGAGGAGCGACTCGTACCGGTCGAGCGCCGTCGTGATCTCGTCGGCATCGAAGAGGAGGAGGTCCCACGCGCCGCCGGTGCCCACGAGGTCCGCGAACGAGACGCTCTCGTGCGCGGCGGGAAGATAGTTCTCGATCCCGGGAAATCCGCCGTGCTCCTGCAGCCGCTCGATGCGCTCGGCGAGATCGCGCTTGAACCGCGTATCGGCGAGCTCGCGGGCGAGCGTCTGCGCGAGCCGGCGCAGCGCGTCGGGCGAGCGGGAGAACTGGGACATCGGGAAGAGCGTGGCCGCGTCGATCTGGTCGAGCGAGCGCTGGCTGTCGACCTCGAAGTGACGGATCGACTCGACCGTGTCGCCGAAGAGCTCGATGCGGAGAGGCTGCTCGCCGTTCGGCGGGAAGACGTCGAGGATGCCCCCGCGGAACGCGAGCTCGCCGACCTCGCCGACGAGGTCCGTCCGGACGTAGCCGTTGTCGACGAGACGCTGGAGGAGCTCGCGCAGGTCGACCTCGTCGCCCGGCTGGATCGCGACGATCCGCGCGGCGAAGTCCTCGCGGCGCGGCAGGCGGCGGAGGAGCGACCGCGCCGTGACGACGAGGAGGTCGACCTCTCCCGTGGCGGCGGCACCGAGTGCGCGGATCTCGTCGCGCGTGACGGCGAGCGAGGAATCGATCTCCTGATACGGCGAGAGAGAGGGGTTCGGATAAACGACGACGCGCTCCGGACGCGGATGGAAGAGGCGCGCCGCGGCCTCGAGCTCGCGCAGCGAGGCGTCGTTCGGGACGACGAGGAGCTGCGGGCGTGCGGTTCGCTGCGCGAGCGCGGCGAGGATCAGGGCGCGCGCCTCGATCGACGCGCCGGTGATCTCCAGGCGCCGGGCCTCGCGGACGGCAGTCTCGATGCTCTCGAGCAGCGCACTTCCGGCCGCCTGATCGCGGATCGCGTCCGCGATCGCGGGTCGTGTCTCGTTCATCGCCGGATGTCGGAAGAGGGGAGGCGCCGCGCGGTATTCCTCGACTTATCTGGCGAAGTAGCCCTTGATCGAGCGCGTCGTCCACTTCGGCTCGGCGACGCTCACTTTCACGCTCCGCCATTCCGAGCCCGTCGTCGGCGCGAACACCTCGTACTCGAGGGCGTAGCGCGCGCGCAGGTCCTCTTCGATCCGCTTGTAGGCCTGCGCGAGCTGCTCCGTCGTGGCGTTGACGACGAATCCACCGCTCTCGGCCGCCAGGTAGCGGAGCCGGTCCGCGTGCCGTCCCGGCTTCCCGTCCGGCCCGAACGCGATCACGTAGATCGGAACGGCGGCAAGCCGGATTTCGCGGATGATCTCGGCCCACTCGGTCATCGAATGGGTGTCCTCGCCGTCGGAGAGAAGGACGATCGCCCGCCGGTTCGTCTCGGGCCGCAGCTCGCGCAGCGCGGCGTTGAGCGCGTCCCACAACGCGGTGTTTCCGCCACACGTGACCTTCGCGAGGGCGGCCGTGACGTCGGCCTGATCTCCGGTGAGCTGCTGCCACTGGCGCGGGACGTTGTGGATCGAATAGACCGCGGCGCGATCCGTGTCGCGCATCGACCGCTCGACGAAATTCGCGGCGGCCTCCGTGACGTCCGTCATGAACTCCGACATGCTGTTCGATGCGTCAACGACCAGCGCGAAGGAGATCGGGTCCTCGAAGACCTTCCGGAATCCGACGATCGTCGCCTTCTCTCCCTCGTCCCAGACCCGGAACATACCGCGCTCGAGGTCCGTCAGGACGTCGCCGGTCTCGTCGA
>JBOGJQ010000060.1:0-1935 GCA_050745405.1 Thermoanaerobaculia bacterium
CGCTGAGTCCTAGAACGCGCGCACGCTGCAATCGGAGATCGAGTCCCTCTATCAGTTCAGCCTCGAGCTCTCGCGGGCGACGAGCCGGCCGGGCTCTCTCGCGGCGGGAATCGAACGGGCTCTCGCATCGGCGGGGGCCGACGCGGGCGGAGTCGTCGCGCTCGACCGCAGCCCGTACCGGCAGAGCCGTCTCGTCTGGCGCGGCAAGTGGGGCGATGAGATGGAGGACCTCGTCGCGTCGGCCGCGCGCCACCGCCGGCAGATCGAATTCGGCTGGCCCGGCGGCTCCACGCGCGACGTCTACCTTCCGCTGCTGGTCGGCGGCCATGCCATCGGCGTTCTCGTCCTTCTCCGGACCTCGATGCCTGCCGCGGTCCTGGAAAGCATCGCGACGCTCGTCGCACTCGCCCTCGAACGGGAACGCCTCGCTCACGAGCACGCGCACGTCGAAGCGCTGCGTGAGAGCGAGGCGGCGAAAACGACGCTGCTGCGTGCCGCGTCGCACGATCTCGTCACGCCGCTGACGGCGATCGCGATCCAGGGCGGCCGCCTGATCCGGCTCGCTGGCCCGGACGTACGCCCGATCGCGGAGTCGCTCGCTGCCGAAGCCGACCGCCTGCGGCGCCGGATCGAGAACCTCCTCGCGATGGCGCGCCTGCAGGCCGGCGCCTTCGTCGCCATCCCGGAGCCGACGCCGCCCGCGGACCTGTTCCGCGCCGCGCGTGAAGCGCTCGCCGCTCTCCTTCGCTCCCGCACGGTCCGCGTCACGGTCGCGGAGACGTGTCCGGACCTATGGGCCGATCCTGCACTCGCTCTCGAGATCGTCGTCAATCTCGTGGAGAACGCGCACCGCGCGACTCCGCCCGACCAATCCCTCGACCTCTCCGCGTATGCCGAGCCGACCGGCGAACGGCGTGTGGTTCTCGAGATCGCGGATCGTGGACTGGGATTCGATCTCCACGCCGAGAGTCGCGGCCTCGGACTCGAGATCGTCCAGGGGCTCGCGCATGCGATCGGCGCCGCCGTGGAATTCACCGACCGGCCCGGCGGCGGCATGATTGCGCGCCTGGTCGTCCCCGCGGCCGCATTCCAGACCGCCGGGGAGCGCGAATGACCCGTCCGCCGCTCATCCTGATCGTCGACGACGATCCGGCGATCCGCACGGGGATCGCGGAGGAGCTCCGAGGCGCGGGGTATCGGACGATCGAGGCGGCCGACGGCGAGCAGGCGCTCGAGCTGTTCGACCCCCTCCCCGAACTCGTGCTCACGGACCTCGCGATGCCGCGCGTGAACGGGTTCACGCTCATCGAGCGCGTCCGCCGCCAGACCGCGACGCCGATCATCGTCCTGTCCGTTCATGGTGCGGAGTCCGACAAGATCCGTGCTCTCGACGCGGGGGCTGACGATTTCGTCGTGAAGCCGTTCTCGTTGCCGGAGCTCCTGGCGCGCGTACGCGCGCAGCTCCGCCGGAAGGCGGCCCCGCGCCGGCTTCTCTTTCCCGATCTCGAGATCGATCTCGAGCGGCGGACCGTCGTTCAGGGGGGACGCGAGCTCCGGCTGACCCCGACCGAATTCGCGCTGCTCGCAGTGCTCGCCGCGAATGCGGGACGCCCCCTCTTCTTCCGGCAGATCATCGACCGCGTCTGGGGAGGCGCGCCAGGAACGACGAAGGATGCGGTCCGCGTCCACGTCGCATCCCTTCGCCGGAAGCTGGAGCCGGATCCCTCGAATCCTCGGTACATCGTGACGGAGCCGTGGATTGGGTATCGCTTCATCGCCGAGCCGATCGGATGAGGGGCGGGGTTATCCGCTCCGGATCGCACGGAAGTAGATCCACGGCACTTCGACGACGTCATCGAGGTCCACGCGCTGTTCCGCGGCGTCGATGATCTCGAGGCGCTCGGGCCATGGGAGGCCGGGGGCGAGAGGGGCCGT
>JBOGJQ010000061.1:0-2629 GCA_050745405.1 Thermoanaerobaculia bacterium
ACGGCCCCTCTCGCCCCCGGCCTCCCATGGCCCGAGCGCCTCGAGATCATCGACGCCGCGGAACAGCGCGTGGACCTCGATGACGTCGTCGAAGTGCCGTGGATCTACTTCCGTGCGATCCGGAGCGATCACGACTAGCGCGCGCTCATCCGCGAGAAGGCGGCATGAAGCGGTTCGTCGGCCTCGCGCCGGGCGGACACTCGGAGGGATTCGCGACGCCCGAATGAGGGCAGACGCCCTTCAGATCGGACGACCGGACGATGTTCGAGACGAGGTCGCCGAACTCGAAGATGTCGAAGGGCTTCGAAACCATGGCGCTCACGATATCCGGATCGAAACTCGTTTCCGCCGGCTTTGCCGCCGTCGTGACGATGACGACGTGGGGACGCCATCGCAGCGTCGGAATCTCCGTCAGGAGATCGTAGCCGCTCAGGACGGGCATCATGAGGTCGAGAACGAGAACGCAGTAATGAGCTTCGCCGAGGCGGGTCAAAGCGTCCTGGCCGTTGGCGACGGCCTCGACCGAGAGACCGTTGCGGGAGAGAACGATGTCGAGCAGCGTCCGGATCGTCGCATCATCCTCCACCACCAGAACGCGACGATCCCCCATTTCCGCCGGACGCATTGCAAAAATCGAACCCCAAGCCATCAAAGGCGGAAGTTTCCAGAACGACGGGTTTGGCGACGAAATTGGCGCGGATCACGTCGTGTCGCCTGGTATTTTTTTCTTCTCATCGAGGAAAGAACTTACTCAGCTGGATCCGTTGCGCGAGTCGATCGCCCTCCGGATCATCTGCAGCAGCGTCTCCGCCGTATACGGCTTCTGGAGGAAGTGCGCGACGCCGGCCTGCGCCGCGCGCGCGGTTCGCGGCTCGTCATCGAGACCGCTCGACGCGATGACCTTCACAGTCGGATCCATCCGGCGCAGCGCGACGATCAGCGCCGGCCCATCCATGATCGGCATCATCATGTCGGTGATCACGACGGCGATCTCGTCGCGGTGCGACGCCCAGATACCGACGGCCTGCGCGCCGTCTTCGGCGGTGAAGACGCGGTAGCCGTACGTCTCCAGAGTCTGCTGCGTGATCGCGAGGATCGCGGACTCGTCGTCGACGACGAGGATCGTCTCTCCGCGTCCCTGCGGGAGCGTGGCCAGGTCCGCCGGCGCGGGGGCCTCCACGCGCTTCTCCTCCTGAGCGGGAAGGTAGATCTTGAACGACGTTCCTTCCCCCGGCTCGCTGTAGACGCTGATCGATCCGCCGTGCGCCCGGACGATCGCGGCGACGGTCGAGAGCCCGAGGCCGGTGCCGCGGCCGACTTCCTTCGTCGTGTAGAACGGCTCGAAGATGCGGTCCTGGAGCTCCTTCGGGATCCCCGTGCCCTCGTCCGCGACCTCCACGAAGACGTAACGGCCCGCGGGAACGCCCTGGTCCATCCGGGCGTACTGCTCGTCGATCTCGGCGTTCTTCGCGGAGATCGAAAGGCGGCCGCCGGCGGGCATCGCGTCCCGCGCGTTGACGCAGAGGTTGAGGAGAATCTGATTGATCTGGGTCGGATCGGCGTCGATGAACCAGAGATCGTTCGGGACGTCGACGGCGAGGGAGATGCTCTTCGGAAACGTGCTCTCGACGATCGAGCGGATCTCGCGGACGATGTCGGCGACGTTGACGGGGACGCGCGATCCCTCGACGCCGCGCGCGAAGGAGAGGACCTGCCGGACGAGGTCCTTGCCGCGCCGCGCGCTCCGCTCGATGTTTTCGAGCGCGCGCGCGGCGGCAGGGCTCGTTCCCTCGCGGCGGAGCAGCGTCACGCCCATCATCACGGGCATGAGGAGGTTGTTGAGGTCGTGCGCGATGCCGCTCGCGAGGGTGCCGATGCTTTCCATCCGCTGGGCGCGGAGGAACTGCTGCTCCATGCGCCGGCGCTCGGTCACGTCGGTCGCGAGGATCAGGCGCGCCGGCCGGCCGAACAGCGCGATCGGACTCGATGCGATCTCGACCTCGATCGCCGTCCCGTCCTTCTTCAGGTGCGTGAACACGCCTTCGAGCAGCGGCGTCCTGTCGTCCGGCCGGTCTTCGATGCTCCGCAGCAAGTCGGGGATCGTGTCGGGCGGCCGGATGTCCTTGATCGTCATCCCGAGGAACTCCTCGCGCGACCAGCCGTACTGACGGACGGCCGCCTCGTTCACGGCGAGAAACGCGAGCGTCTCGAGGTCGTAGACCCACGCCGGGTACGGATTCTTGTCGAACAGGAGCCGGAACCGCTCCTCGCTCTCCTCGACGCTCTGCCGTGCTCGCTTCTGCTCGGTGATGTCGCGCACGAAGACCGTGATTCCCTGCTCCGAGGGAAAGGCGCGCTCGTCGACCCAGAGATCGAACGGCTCGTAGAAGAACTCGAACGCGACCGGCACCTTCTCTTCCATCGCGCGCGTGTACTGTTCGAACACGATGGTCCCGCGAGTCCCTGGAAATTCGTCCCAGAGGATCCGGCCGAGAAGCTCCTCGCGCGGGCGCTGCAGCAGCTTCTCGCCCGCCGCGTTGAGGTAGGTGAAGCGGTACTCGCGGTCGAGAGTGTAGAACGTGTCGGCGACGCTCTCGAGCGTTCTGGTGAGGCGCTCCGCGAGGGCTCG
>JBOGJQ010000062.1:0-16099 GCA_050745405.1 Thermoanaerobaculia bacterium
GCTCTTCACCGTGCTCGTCTTCGGCGTTGCGCCCGCGCTTCTGGTCGGGCGGCTCGATCCGAACGCCGCGCTCAAGACCTCCTCGCGTGGCGCGACCGCGGACCGCGGCCACCAGCGCCTCCGCAAGGTCCTCATCGTCGGGCAGTTCGCGTTCGCGATGGTGCTCCTCGCGGGCGCCGCGCTCTACGCGCGTGGTCTCCACGAGCTCAACAACCGCCGCGAGGGGTGGGAGTCACGCCATCTCGTCACCGGGACGATCGTGCTCCCCGCCACGACGTACGCGGATGGGAACGCGATCACCGATTTCCAGCGCCGCGCGCTCGAGCGCCTCGAAGCGATTCCCGGCGTCGCGTCGGCGAGCCTCTCGTACTCGATGCCGTTCTTCGGCCTCGACGAGTCCCGCAAGTTCATCGCCGCGGATCTCGACGTGCCCGAGCCGGGACACGAGCCGGTCGCCATGGTCAACGGCGTCACGCCGCGGTACTTCGAAACGGTCGGGACGCCCCTTCTCGAGGGAAGGACGTTCGGCCGGAGCGACACGATGGACTCGCCGAGGGTGTTCGTCATCAACGAGGCGATGGCGCGCGGATTGTTCGGGAACGAGAGCGCCATCGGACGGCGGCTGGCGCATGCGGGCAACGGAGACGCGCGGGATTGGGGAACGATCGTCGGCATCGTCGCGGACATCGAGGGCGTCGGGGACGATACGAACGCGATCGCGTGGCAGCTCTATCACCCGATGGCACAGGAGCCGCGGAACCAGAGCGAAATCGCGGTCCGGACCGACGGCGCCGCCCCTGAGGCGATGATCGGGGAGATCCGGAGCGTATTCGCGGCTCTCGATCCGGACCTGCCGGTCCGGAAGCTCCGCTCCGCCGATGCGGCGATCCTGCGGGGCAACTATCAGCTCGGCGTCCTCCGCACGATCCTCGCCGCGCTCGCGCTCCTCGGGCTCGGCCTTGCATGCCTCGGGATCTACGGCGTCATCGCGCGCGCGATGGCGGAGCGGACGCGCGAGTTCGGCATCCGGCTCGCGCTCGGCGCGCGCGCGGCCGACATCACGCGCCTCGTTCTCGGATCGGGCACGAAGCTCGCGCTGCTCGGCTGTACTCTCGGCCTCGGGGGCGCGCTCGCGATCCTGCCGATCCTCGCGATGGTCTCGCCGAACATGGACGTTTACAACGTGCCGGTTCTCGCCGGCGTGACGCTCCTTCTGCTCGTGGTCGCGCAGATCGCGAGCTGGCTGCCGGCCAGGAATGCGTCGCGGATCGATCCGAACGAGACGCTGCGCGCGGAGTAGGTGGCGACGATATACGTTCCCGCCTCGATCCACAGCGAGGTGAGTCATGAAGGCCGGCGTTCTCGGTTCGGGCGACGTGGCGAAGGCGCTCGCCGCGGGATTCCTGGGGCACGGACATCAGATCGCGATCGGCACGCGCACGCCGGCGAAGACAAGGTTTCCACAATAGGGGGTCGGAAAAGACCTCGCCGGCGTTACTCCTCGAGAAAGGCCTTTCGAAAGGAGAAGCGCATGTCTTTCCCTCGTGCCCTCGTCCTCGCGATCGCGGCGGCGCTCGTGCCCGGAGCGCTTTCCGCCGCGCTCGTCCTCGATCAGCGCCAGCAGGCGATCGACACCTCGCTCGGGAGTCTCGTGGTCGGAGGCGACTCGCGCCAGCGCCTCGCTCAGTCCGTGACCGTCGGTCTCAGCGGTCCGCTCGCCGAGATCCGGCTCCCGATCTCGTGCGAGAGCGGGACGCTGATCCTCCAGATCGTCGAATTGAGCGGCGGATTGCCGACGGGGCGCGTGCTCCACACCGAGCACGTGCCGGCCAGCGATCTTCCTCTGACGACCCCGCCCGTCTTCCAGGCGATCGAGATCCGGCCGCGGCTTCCGATGAGGGCCGGTGACGTGTTCGCGTTCGTTCTGGGAAATCCGACGGGAAGCTGCGGTCTATGGCGCAGCGAGACCGCCGAGTATGTCGCCGGTCAGGGTTACTTCAACGATGCCGTGAATGATTTTCGGTGGATCAGTTTCAAGGACTTCCCCGAGGGAACGCAGGACCTGTCGTTCGAGACGTGGATCGAGGTTCCCGGTGGCGGCGGTCGAGGGCGCGCGAGGCTCTGTGAGGTCGTCGGCTTCGGGGAGGTCCCGATTCCGTCGTTCGTTCCTCTCTGTCGCTGCCTGGAGGACGCTTCGCTTCGCGAATTCCGCTGCGCGTTCCTCCATCCGTCGTTCCTGCTCCTCCGCCGCATTCCGCTCCCGCTCGTTCCGGGGCAGAAGATCGACGTGCAGTGGACGCTGATGCCGCATGAGCCAGTGACGCAGCTCATCGAGGTGACGGATTTCCTTCCGGGCGCGCCGACGCTGTTCTTCGATGCGCGGCAGATCCCGCTGGGGGAGACGCTCACGCTCGGCTACGGCGCCGCGGTGCCGTTCGACGCGAAAAAGCTGAAGCTCGAGACGGAGATCGGATTCGGCGCGCAGGACGGGACGATGCGCACCGTGCTGGACGCGGACCGGCCCTGAGCGGAGGGTGAGATTCGGGAACCCCGAAAGGAGACTGCCTCACGACGTGTCGTTCAGAGGGTACTGAACGAACGATTCCGGTACGATGGGTCCGGCCCAGACGCGTACCCAACGTCGCGGAGGTCGAGATGAAACGAGTCACCGGCATCGGCGGCATCTTCTTCAAGGCGAAAGATGCTGTCGCGCTCCGCGCGTGGTATCAGAAGCACCTCGGCATCGACGTGCAGGAGTGGGGAGGCGCGCCGTTCTCGTGGGCCGACGAGAGCGGGAAGCCTGCCGGAGGAACGACGGTCTGGTCGGTCAGCGATGCGGAGAGTGATGACTTCGCGCCGAGCACGGCGCCCTTCATGATCAATTACCGCGTCGCCGACCTCGACGCCCTGCTCCAGACGCTCCGCGACGAAGGGTGCCGCGTCATGGACAAGGTCGACGAGTCGGAGCTCGGCAGGTTCGGCTGGGTGATCGATCCGGAAGGCAACAAGGTCGAGCTGTGGCAGCCGCCGCCGGGGATGTGACGCCTTTGCAGCAAGTCCGGCACATCAGCATCTCGATCGCGCGGCCGCCGGAGGAGGTGTACGCGTTCGCGTCGGAGGCGAGGAACCTGCCGCGGTGGGCGGCGGGGCTGGCGCGCTCGCAGGTCCGGCAGGAGGGCGACGAATGGGTGGCGGAGGCGCCCTTCGGCAAAGTCCGCATTCGCTTCGCGCCGCCCAACCCGTTCGGCGTCATGGATCACGACGTCCGCCTCGAGTCCGGCATCACCGTGCACAACCCGATGCGCGTCGTCCCGAACGGCGAAGGAAGCGAGTTCGTGTTCACGCTGATTCGCCGGCCCGAAATGTCGGACCGGCAGTTCGAAGACGACGCGGCAGCGGTCGCGAAGGATCTGGCGCGGCTCAAGGAGATCCTCGAGAGCGGCGGCCTATCCTGATCCGCGTCTCGCCTCTGGCGCGGGACGTGGATGCACCCTCAGCGGATGAGGCGATTCCATGTCCTCGCCGTCTCTCATCTGCTCTTCCTGGCGGCTGCCGGCTCCGCCTGCACCGATATGCGCGCCGCGAACGATCACGACGCGCCGGAAACCAGCGGCCCGACGCTCATGCTCCTTTTGACCGGCGACGTCATGCTCGGCAGGGGGATCGATCAGATCCTCCGTCACTCGGTCGATCCGGTCATCTATGAGCCGTACGTCCGCTCGGCTCTCGGTTACGTGGAGCTCGCCGAGAAGGAGAGCGGGCGGATTCCGCGCGAGGTCGCGCCGGAGTACGTCTGGGGCGACGCTCTCGACGTGCTGCGCCGCTTCGATCCGGCGGTGCGCATCATCAATCTGGAGACGGCGGTCACGACGGCCGACGAGCCGTGGCCGGGGAAAGGCATCCAGTACCGGATGCACCCGGCGAACGTCGACGTCCTCGCCGCCGCCCGGATCGACTGCGCCGTCCTCGCGAACAATCACGTTCTCGACTGGGGACGCGAGGGCCTTCTCGAAAGCTTGCGCGCGGTGCGCGGCGCCGGGGTCGCTGTCGCCGGCGCGGGCGCGGACGCCGCGGAGGCGGCGCGGCCGGTCACGATTCCGGTCGAGGACGGCCGCGTCATCCTCTTCGCGATGGCGGACGAGAGCAGCGGCGTCCCGCCCGCCTGGGCCGCGTCACCCGACCGGCCCGGCGTCCATTTCCTTCCCGACCTGTCGGTCAGGACCGCGCGCAAGGTCGCTCAGCAGATCCGGGATCACGAGCGCCTCCCGGGCGATCGCGTCGTCGTCTCGATTCACTGGGGCGGGAACTGGGGGTACGCCGTCCCCGCCGAGCAGGAGCGCTTCGCGAAGACGCTCATCGACGAGGGCGGCGTCGACCTCGTGCACGGCCACTCCTCGCACCACCCGAAGCGGATCGAGGTCTACCGCGACCGCCTCATTCTTTATGGAGCGGGAGACCTCATCAATGATTACGAGGGGATCGGTGGATACGAGGAGTACCGCCCCGATCTGGCGATGCTCTACCTCCCGAAGCTCACGCCGGACGGTGCGTTCGACTCGATGATCCTCGCGCCGATGCGCGTCCGCCGGTTCCGGCTCGAGCGCGCGGCCACCGAGGACACCGAGTGGCTGCGCCGGCGCGTGCAGCGCGAGGCGGTCGGGGCGACGGTCGATCTCGATTCGGACGGACTCCTCGTCGTTGCCCCCGCGCCGCCCGGCTGATCCACAGACCCGGATTTCACCGATTTACACAAGACTCAATCTGTGAAATCTGTGGAATCTGTGGATCGTTCTCCCTCGTAATCTGTGGACGGAAGTTCCAGTCCGACAATCTGGTTGAGATTGGAAACTGCCCTTCCGATTTGGCTTGCGCTCGGTCGGCGCCATCGGTACTCTGCCTTGAATTTGGTTGAACTCGCTTTCGTCTCGCGGCCGGAACGGCCTCAGTGGGAGAGTGTCTCCCGCGATGGGCTGCACCTCCATTTCCGAGCGGACCTCGAACCCGCCCTCGCCGCGGCGTACGCAAACCATACGTGGGTTTACGACGCACTCCGCGCACAGCCGGGCGTGCAACTGTTCCGCGGCCGCCGTCCGGTCGTCGGCGGTTGGCTCGGCGGAACGCGCGTCGTGGTGAAGCGGATGTATCACGGTGGGCTGTTCGGCAAACTCGGCCGGGACCGTTTTCTGAGTTGCGCCCGCGTCCGAGCCCATCACGCTCTCGCCGAGTATCTGTCCGAGGCGGGGATCGAGACGGCGCCGGTGGTGTTCGCGTCGTGGCGGCGCGTGCGCGGCCTTTATCGTTGCGAGATCGGGTTCGAGCTCGTCGACGGCATCGACGCCGACCGCTACTTCTTCGGCGCCACGCCCCCTCCCGCGGGTTGGGAACGGCGTGCGGCCGAGCTCGGGAGGCGCGTCGCGCGACTGCACCAGGTCGGCTTCCGTCACGGCGACCTGAACCTGATGAACTTCCTCTTCCGGCGCGACGGCCGCGTCTGCATTCTCGATCTCGACAAGTCGAAGGTCCTCGGACGGCCGCTCACGACGGCCGAAGGCGCGCCGAACCTCGACCGCCTCGAGAGATCGATCCGGAAGCAGGGCCGGCGGCACGCGCCCGAGTTCGTGGAAGCGATCATTCGCAAGGTTCGCGACGCTTACCGCGAAGCATTCGTCGAGCCGGAGGATCACCGCAATCTCGGTCTCGCGATCGTCTCGTGGGGTATCGCGCTGGCGACCCTTCCGCTCGCCTGACGGGTCCCGACGTCGTGGACAACTGGCGCGACGCCGCCCGCGAGCTCTTCTTCCGCATCGCCGCCTCGGGGATCGTCCCGGCGCGTCTTTTCCTCCCGTCCGTCCCGCGTTCTTCTGATCTGCCCGCGCGAACGGGACATCTCACGCTCGAGATCGTGACGCACTGCTGGCGCTACGAGCACCTCCTCGCGTACCAGCTCAGCTCTCTCGTTCTTCATCCGCCGTCGACCGTGTCCGTGACGATGACCGTCTTCCACTCGCGCGAAGACCGGGGAACGGTCGGAATGCTCGAGCGGTTCGCCGCGATGGACGTTCCGAACGTGACGTGGAACTGGAGCGCGCTCGCCACGCCCGAGCTGATGCGGCGGGCGATCGGCCGCAATCGCGCGGCCCTGTCGACGACGGCGGACTGGATCTGGTTCACCGACTGCGACGTCGTCTTTCACGAAGGATGTCTCGACGGCCTCGCCGCCGAGCTTCAGGGGCGCCGCGATCTCCTCGTGTTTCCCCGTCGCGAGAATGTGACTCCGCTCCTCGCGCCCGACGATCCGATGCTCTCGCCGGGCGATGTGCCCGTCGAGATCGACGTCACCCGCTTCGCACCGCGCGAGCTCGGCGTCGCGAAGGGGCCGGTGCAGATCACGCACGGCGACCTCGCGCGCCGCGCCGGCTACTGCGACGCGATCGCTCTCTATCAGACGCCGGCGCCGCGATGGAAAAAAGCGTGGGAGGACCGCGCGTTCCGCTGGCTTCTCCGCACCGACGGCGTCCCGATCGACGTGCCGGGCGTCTACCGCATCCGGCACGCGTCGAAGGGGAGATACGGAAGCCGCCCCGGAGCCGCGGTGCGCGGATCCATCAGGCGGTTCGAGTCGTGGCTGCGAGGATCGAGGAAGCCGGGCACGCGTTGAGCTGTTGTTTCGATCATGAGCCGCTCCGAACTGACCAATCCGCAGGACCGTTTGCCCGAGCCGCTCCGGGCGGCGGGCGGAAAGCGGCCGGTCCTCGTGTTCCTTCATGGCCCGGAGTGCGAGGCGTGCCGGGCTTATGCGGCGCGCCTCGATCCCGGCCGCTTCGCGACCGAGGGTGGCGCCCTCCGGATCATCGAGGACGACGACCGGCGCCTCGCGCGCGACACCCGGGTCGAACCGCCCGCGGTCGTCGTCGCCGACGAATGGGGGGAGATCCACTCGCGCTCTCCCGCCGGCGAGGCGCACGACTTTCCCGCACCCGAAGCCCTCCTCGAATGGCTCGAGTATCTCGCCGTCCGCTGCCCCGAGTGCGAAGGGGAAGCGTACTGAGGAGCAGCGGATTCCTCACGCGGAACCGGCCGCGCCGCTGTCGCGTTGCGATCGCTCCGGGCTGACGCGTCATAGATCCGTCAGGCTCTCCGAAAAAACGATCTAGATCCAAATTTTCCGGCCGAAATCGGGGGATTTTCGGATTTGTGTCCGTCTATCTCAATAGACGCGTTCGCATGTCTCGATGGTCGCTCGGCCGCGGCCATGGGACGAGCACGTCATTCGGGTCCATCGGTTCCAAAATCCACCAGGGGCGGGTGTGGCGTGACCGAGGTTCTGCGTGCCGTTTTCACAGTCGTGGCGAGGGCTGATCGTCCTCCTGCTCTTCGCGTCCGTCTCGTTCGGTGAGGCGCCGCTCTTCCCGACACCGCTTCATCTCACCCGCGAAATCGACGATCCCGTCACGGGCCGGACGTTCACGGTCGAGGAATACTTCGTCCGCAACCGCTCGGTCGCGATTCATGGGGATCGGGTCGCCATCGCGGACTACGAAAACGGGGAGCTGATCCGGATCGATCGCGCCGCCGCCACCTGGAGCCGCACTTCGTTCGAGGCGATCGCGCGCGCGAATGCCGATCTCCGTCCCCGGCCGCGCGCTGGATCGTCCGCATCGGCATCGGCATCGGCCGGAGCGGGCGTGCGCTTCGCCGGACGGGAGCGCCGCCGCGGGCGCGACGTCGAGGTCTTCCGCGGGGATTCCGGCGAGGGCCGTGAGATCGAGATCGCCGTCGACCGGTCCGTCCTCTTCGGGCGCGACGCCGTCGAAATCGTTCTCGGCGCGGCGTATCCCTTCGAGCCGTCGCTCGAAACGGCGGCGATCCTGTCCGCATCGCGCGGAGGCGAGATTGCGGCCGCCGCGGATGCGAATGGGGACGCGCGCGCGTTCGCGCTTCCTGTCGAGACGATCGTGGTCGACCGTTCCCGCCCCGGCGCGGAAGCGCGATCCGCGAATCGCATCGTGCGCATCGAGGCGGACCTCCCGCCTCCGGACCTGCTTCTCATTCCGCCGGGTGCGCGGCGCATCGAGGACCAATGGGTCACCGCCGCGCGCATGCTCGACGCGCTCGACCGCCTCCCGTCCGAAGTCGCTCCGGAGAATCCTCGGTAGGCATCGTCATGCGCGCGCGCCTCTCGTCCGTCGCCGCTCTCGCTGTCGTCTTGCTGGCGGCGGCGCTTCCGGCGGCGGGCGCGGACATCGCCGCGCGCGATCTGCGCATCGAAGGGACGGGCCTCGAGGTGATCGACGTCGAAGTGACGACGGGCATCGACATCCCGGTGAGCGTTCGCACGGAGTTCGCGGGGAGCCGCGGAGACGAGGCGCCGTTCGTCGAAGGTCTGGTCGCGACCGGAGAGCTCAGCGGGCCCGGCCTCGCCTCGCCGATCACTCTCGAAACAGCCCCCGGCCACCCATTCCGCATTCCGGGCCTCCGCGACGAAGGCACGTATACGCTGCACGACGTCCGGCTCGTCAAGGACGGCGCGTTCCTCCAGCCGGCGACGCCTCCGTTCGCGACGAACACCGTCGCGAACGTCCTCGAGACCTCCCTCCGCGTCCGCCAGCTCACGGCCGAGGAACTCCGCGCGCGCGGCATCACGCTGGACGGCCGCAACTACGACGTTTACGAATATACGGTCTCAATTTTCGTGGATGGCGAGTGGGTGGATATCCCATTTCCGGTCGCGATCGATCCGCGGACGCACGAGGCGCGCCCGATCGTCGGCGAGACCCCGTATGTCCTGCCGAGCGACCGGACCGAATCGCCGCCACGCTGGAATCCGCCGAAAATCGCCGCGTTCGAGTTCGTCTCCGAGACCGAGCTCCCCTTCGTGCCGCAGCCGCCGCTCGGTGAGGCACCGCCGCGCGCCCGACCCTCCATCCCTGCGGCCATCGTCATCCCGAACGACATCGCGGTTCTGCATCAGTTCTTCGCCGTCGGCCTCATGGTCCGCAACGGCGCGCCGGAGGGCTCGTCCATCACCCTCGACTCGATCTCCGCGACCATCGAAATCCCTCCGGAGCTTCGCGTCACGAAGACCAATCCCGCGGTGAGCTTCAGCCAGCCCGTGCCGATCGTCGACTCCGCGACCGGCGTCACGCTGCTCGTCGCGCAGGCGGAAGGGGAGGCGGAGTGGGTGCTGGAGGCGCTGCGCACGGGAACGCTGACGATCGAGTTCGACCTTCGCGCGACCTATCGCGCGCCCGGCCAGCCCGACATCCCGCTGCGCGCCTCGCCCCGAACGTCTCTTCTCGTTCACGATCCACGCTTCAACATCACCTTCTCCCATCCCGACGTCGTGCGGCAGGGCGTCGAATACTCGACGTTCACGTTCGTCAGCAACATGTCGCCCGCCGGGCAGAGCCTCCGGATCGCGAGCGGACTTCCCTCCTGCGCCGAGGCGCCCGGCGCGAACGTCTGTCGCGTCGCCGGCACTCCGGAGTTTCACGATCTGACGATCCCTCCCGGCGGAACGGAGGTCATCGAGTACCGCCTCGAGTCCGGAATCACGGGACACGCTTTCGCGTCCGCAGGCTCGGTCGAAGGCGATGCAATCACCGCCGCCGTCCAGCTTCACATGGGCGTCGACGTGAACGGAATCCCGCTCTCTCCGGCGACGCTCGTCCTCCCGCACTACACGCGCTATCTCGATGAGAACCTGGTCGCCGAGCAGCTCGAGCTTCTCGGTCTCGGGTACTCGCTCGCGACGGCTCCCCTCAACCAGACGACGGCGAGCTTTCCGCGCGTCATCCGCACCGACGTATTCACACGCGCCACCGATCTCGCCCGCGCCGGCCAGCGCGTCTACCTCGGCGAGCCGGAAGATCTCGCGCTGTTCGGCGCGAATCTCGCGCTTCTCGGCAGCGAGATCGAGCTTCGGGAGTGGGACGACCTGCGCCGGGCCGTCGATTCGGGTCGGACGGCGCAGGCCGCGCTCGGACGGAGGCTTCGAGACGTCGCGATCGCGACCGCAGCGGACTACGCACCGTTCGTCGATCGGGTCGCGGCGGCGAACGCCCATCGCGAGCCGTTTCTCGCCGCGATCGCGCATGGCGCTCCGGCCACGGAGCGGCCGTTCAAGCTCGCCCTGCGTGGATCCGACTCGGGGCGCGAGTACGAGCGCGTGAACGATGCGAAGCGCGATCTTCCTTTCGCCGACGTTCTCGAATTCGACGCCGCGGACCTCACCGCCGCGGGTGAGCTCGCCGTCATCGGCCGCTGGACGGAAGACGTCGAGCTGGTCCTTACTCCGCATGCCGGCGGGCCGATCACGATCGAGCTCCTTCATCCCGCGGCGACGCCGGGGCGCCTGCTGCGATCGACGCTTGCGCTTGCCGCCGTCGATCAGCCTGTCGTCGTCGCGATCGTTCCCGGTCAGGCGCAGGTCGAGGCGCGCACGACGGACGGTGCGATCGTCGGCGCCGCCACCCCCACCGAGGTGTTCGCGTCGCCGCTGCAGCTTCTCGGCGGGCGGCAGGACCTTCATCTCGACGAGACCGGCCACCGCGTCTCTGTCCTGTTCAACCGGCCCATTTCGCCGGACGGCGACCTGCGCGATGCGTTCAGCGCGAAGGTCTTCTTTCAGGGTGATGGCATCGATGTCGAGCGAGAGAGGCCGATTGCCGGCGCGGCTGCACAAGCTGACGGCCGCGTGGCCAACCTCAACTTCGACCACGTTCTTTCGACGAACGCCCGCTACGAGATCCTGGTCGGATCGTTGATCGACCCGCTCACCGGCTCGGCGGTCTTCCTCGACGCGGTCGTCGAGCCGGTCGTCGAGAATGATCGCCCGGCCGGCATTCTCTTCGGCCACGTGCTTCGGGCCGACAATACGCCGGTCGCCGACGCTGAAGTGGCGCTCTCGATCTTCTCGGACGCGAGCCTGCCGTATCCCGATTCCGTTCAGTACGATCTCACCCGCGCCGACGGATCGTTCTTCTTCGAGTACGTCGCGCGCGAGCCGGAGGCCGGCTTCGACGGGATCTACCGGATCGATGCGGTCGACCTCGCCGGCAAACCCGCGTCCATCAACGGCGCCGTGCGCCTTCCCGGCGCCGTCCAGTTCGTGAACCTCGTCTATCTCGGGCGCGGCAGCGCCGAAGGGTACGTTCGGTACGAGGATGGAACGAAGGCCGCCGGCGTCAGCGTCGTCGTCGGCAGCACGATGTTCAGCCAGTCGCGAACCGCTAGGGCGGACGCGGCGGGCTTCTACCGCGTTGAAAATCTTCCCGTCGGGCCTCTCACATTCAGCGCCACCGACTCGGGCGGAAGGATCGTCTACGCGGCGAACGAGCTCCGGGCCGCGGGCGGCGTCGTGGTTCAGGACCTCGAGATTCCTCTCGGGGAGCCGCCCGGGACCGGCTCGGTTCGCGGCGTCGTCGTGCGCTCGGATTCCACCGAGCCCGTCGCCGGCGCGCGAGTCGGAATCTACAGCCGCGGCCACGCGGTCGGGGAAACGTATACCTCGCCCGACGGACGCTTCGAATTCGATTCGGTCCCGGCTGGCTTCGTCACGGTCCTCGCCGCGGAATGGTCCGTCTCGCGAACGGCTGCGGCGCAGGATTTCGACCTCCGCGCCGATGCGACACGCGAGCTGACGATGATCCTGTCGGTCGTCCCGCCCGCCGATCTCGTCCGCGTCCAGGGATTCGTTCAGGCCGAGGATCCCCTTCATCCGAATCAGCCGGAACTTTATCGCCGCGTGGCGAATGCCGTGGTGCAGATCGAGGGCTTTCCCGTCGTGAGCGCGGATGTCGAGGGCAACTTCGTGTTCGAGGGTGTTCCATCCTCCTTCGCGGGACGCGACATCCGGGCGTGGGATCCCGTGTCTGGCCGCACGGGTTCGGGGTCGCTCCCGTCTCCGCTCGCCGCGTCGAACGACGTCGGCCTGTTCATTCCGGCGGAGGCGAGCGGCAAGGGAACGATTCGTGTTCGTCTCCTCAACGCGGCCGGCTTCCCGGCCGACGGTCTCGACGTGTTCGTCGCCGGCTTTCCGAAGGAGCCGCTCGAGCCGAAGGGTGACGGGATCTACGAGCTCGCGGACGTTCCCGTGGGACGGACTCAAGAAATCTGGGCGGTGGCGACGGGCGGCGGCTATGGAAATCAGTATGCGACGGCGACGGCGCGCGTCGCGTTCGATGGGCACGTCGCGGCGCTGAACCTCCGCTTGCCCGGTCAGGGGAGGGTTCGCGTCGAGGTCCGCTCGGACGTCGCTCTGATCACGGACGTCGATCTGTCGTACGGGATCTGGAGCGAGGCCGACCAGGCGCTGGTCACGGAAACGAGGACGACATCGACGATCGATGGGAGTGGCAACGCGGCGTACGCGATCTTCGACGGCGTCCCCGCGCTCGTCGAGTTCACCGCGCGATCGGTCCATCCCGTTCACGGAAGCGCCACCGTCGCCGGAAGCCTCGCATTCGACGGCGACCTGCAGACGTACACGCTCCAGCTCGACCGGCTCGCGTCGGTCCACGGCGTCGTGTACGAGATCGATGGACGGACTCCGGTCCCGAACGCATCGGTGCGTCTTTTCGACGGACGCCAGGATCAGGGCGCCACGCTCACGGCGCTCGACGGGAGTTTCGAGTTCCGGAACCTTCCCGCCGCAGCTCGAGTTCAGGCAATCGCGAGCATCACGCAGGACGGCATTTTTCGGACGGGGATCGCCAGCGTCAGGACACCCGCGAACGGCGGCGCGGTGGAGAACGTGGGGATCGTCCTTCGACGGCAGGGGAGCGTGGAGGGGCGTGTCGTTTACGACGCCTACCGCGTATTCGATCCCGACGAACCGTCGAAGAACGTCGCGGACGACACGCCGGAGGATCTCGCCGACAACGCGCCGGTGCCGCTCGCGCGCTTTTGGCTGCGCGAGCTCGGCTTCCCCGGCCGCTCGTTCGGCTCGGCGGCCGGACCGATGACGGCGGACGCCGAAGGGCGCTTCGACGCCGGCAATGTCTTTCAGGGCTCGCTCCGTGCCGCGGCCTGGGATCCGGCCAATCAGGAGCTCCGCGGGAACTGGACCGGCGAGCTCGTCGAGGAGGGCGAGAGGGTCGTCGCGCTGATCGGGATCGGGGGCGAGGGAGTCGGATCGATCGAGGCGCGAGTCGTCGATCCGAACCAGGCGAACGCGCCGGTCCTCAATGCGGAGGTCCTTCTCCTTCGCGGCGCTGCCGCCTTCGATTTCGGCTCGACCGACGGCGCGGGCAAGGTCCGCTTCGAGCAGCTTCCGGCGGGCGAGTACAGGTTGCAGGCGTATTCGAAAGCCGCCGCGAGCTCGGGACAGAGCGGAACGGTTTCGGTCGTGGCGAACGAGCAGGCGGAGGTTCTCATCGCGCTCGAGTTCATCGGCAGGGTGAGCGGCGAGGTGCTCGATCCGGAGAAGGCGCCGCCGCAGGTCGCCGGCTCGCACGTGACGCTCGAAGCGTTCCAGTACGAGACGCGAACGACGACGGACTCCGTAGGCGCATTTGTGTTCGAGGGCGTTCGGGAAGGGAAGCTCGAGCTGACGGCGCGCGATCCGGAGTCGAACCGCCGCGCGCAGGCGACGCGCACGTTCTCCGCGGCGGAAGGTGAGTTGACCGGCGTCACGCTCGAGCTCGAGCGGACTGAGACCCTCCATGCCCTGGTCTATCTGCCGGCGGACGATGGGTCGTCATCGGGCGTACTCGCGCCGGCCGTCGGGTTCGACATCGAGCAGCGCTGCACCACCGTGCAGTTCCGGGAGTTCTGCGACTTCGAGACATCGTTGCAGGAGAACCCGCTCGTCGTTCCCGGAATGCTGGCGAACGGCACGTACAGGATCGCGGCGCTGGAGCTCGGCGGCGAGCAGAGGACGCTGTCGTTCTCCGGACAGTTTCCGAAGGGAACGAGCGCGGATCCGGTCCGGCTCGTGCTGCCCGCGTTCGGAAGCGTCCGCGTGCAGGTCGTGCAGAGCGGTGGTCCCGCAGCCGGCGCGCGCGTGACCGCGTCCGGCGGCGGGCGCCAGGCGATCGCGACGACGGACCTCACGGGCTCGGCTCTTCTCAGCGGCCTCCGGCTCGGGAACATCTCGATTCAGGTCCGTTCGCTCGACGGAGCATTCAGCGGATCCGCCGCCGCGGCGATCACCTCGCAGTCGACCCCAGCCACGGCCGTCGTCGAGCTGGGGACCTTCGCCGGGATCACCGGTCTCGTCGAGGCGGAGGCCGGCGGCCCTTCGATCGGAACGAAAGTCGTCGCGACGTTTCCCGGGCGTTCCCTCGAAGTGCTGACGGACGGCGAAGGACGGTTCACCCTTCAGGGCATTCCGGCATCCGGCGGCGGTACGACGGTTACGCTCACGTATCTCGGGCCCGATCAGGAGACGATCGGTGCGCAGCAGGCGGTCGTCGTTCGCACCGAGCACGCTTCGATTCCGCTCCAGGCGCCGCCTGTCCGCCTCGATGCCACGCCGCCGCGGCTTCTGTCGATCATCCCGTCTGATGGCGCGACGGAAGTCCCGCCGGACACCGTGCTGCAGTTCGTCTTCAGCGAAGCGATCGACGCGGCATACCTCACGAGCAGCCGCTTCCAGCTCGTGCCGGCGGATTCGAGCTCCCCCGTGGCTGCGATGTTCACGCAGGCGCCGCAATCGGATGGGACGCATCTCGTGACTTTGATTCCGCCGCCGGCGCCACCGGGGCAGCCGTTCCGCCTCCGCAGCAACACGCTCTACCGCATCATCGTCGCGGCGTCGGTCGCGGATCTCACCGGCCATACGCTCGGGACGACGCGCGGTGCGAGTTTCATCACGAGCGATTACGCGGAGCCGCGCGTCGCGCGCGTCGAGCCGCCGCCGCATCTGCCGCTGCAGGCGCAGACGACGTTCCGCTTCACGTTCAACGAGCCGATGGATCCTCTGCCCTGGCAGCCGGGCGGCGGCGGCGCGATTCGTCTCTTCCACATCGCGGAGCTGGGCGGCGCCGTCGTCGAGGAGAAGGGCGGCACTGCGATTCACGATCCCGCCGGGCCCGACACGCTCGTCTTCGGACCGGCCGATCCGATCGAAGGGGAGTCGTACTACCGGATCTCGATCACGGGCGCGCGCGACCTGCAGGGGAACGTCGCGCCGCAGCAGGTCTTCGAATGGGCCTCATTCGATTCGACGCCGCCTCACGTCACACTCATCTCGCCGGTCGCCGCCGAAGAGTCGCTGATCTCCGGCGTCGAGTACATCCTCGTTCCCGACATCAGGAACGGTGCGGCCGATGGCCTGCCCGCGACCGACGTCGAGCAGGTCGAGTACTTCCGCCTCGAAGCAGCGGCGGAGACCTTCCTGACGAAGAAGATCGAGGCGCCGTTCTCCTACCGCTTCGTCGCGCCGGACGTTCCGGCCGAAGGGGGGTCGATCTCGTTCCGCGCGATCGCCCGTGACCGCTCGCTCAACACGAGCGCTCCGGCGACGATCGTCCTCCCCGTGCGGCGGAACGAGCCGCCGGCGAACGTCGCCATCACTGTAGATCCCGCGGAGGCGTACCCGGCGACCCCGGTGGTCGCCACCGTGACATTCGAGGACGAGGGAACGGTCGCGACGATCGAAGTGACGGCTGCGGGCGCGAATGCCGACGCATCGCCGTGGGAATCCGTGGAGACGAAGCATGCGAGCCGCGCGTCGACGTCCGCGCCGTGGCCGGCGTCGGCGCTCACCTTCGATCTTCCGCCGACGCTCGCAGGCGGATCGACCGTGACGTTCTCGGCGCGCGTCACGGACGTGCGCGGCCTCGCCTCCACGGCGAGTGCAACCGTGGCAGTTTTGGCCGACACGGCCGCGCCCGAGATCCTCGAGCTCGCGCCCTTCGCCGAGACGCGCTACGAATTGGGCGAGACCTTCGTCGCCGAGGCGCGCGTTCGCGATCTCGAGAGCGGAGTGGCCGAGGTGACGTTCGCGATCGACGGGCAAGTCCATCGCGTCACGTCAAGTACGTCCGGCGGCGAGGGTGTGCGCGTCTTCCGTTCGCCGCAGGTGACCGTGACGGCGAAGAACGTCGATACGAGAGTCCCGATCGTCGCAACGGCGACCGACTGGCAGGGGAAT
>JBOGJQ010000063.1:0-1457 GCA_050745405.1 Thermoanaerobaculia bacterium
GCTACAGACCGATATGGCGAGCGATGACCATCCGCTGCACCTCATTCGTGCCCTCGCCGATCTCGAGAATCTTTTGGTCGCGGTAGAGGCGCGAGATCGCCGACTCGTCCATGTAGCCGAAGCCGCCGTGGATCTGGAGCGCGGCGTTCGCCACGCGATTCGAGAGCTCGCCCGTGTAGAGCTTGGCCATCGCCGCCTCGCTCGCAAACGGGCGTCCCGCGTCCTTGAGCCAGGCGGCCTTGTACACCATCGTGCGGCCCGCCTCGATCTCCGTCGCCATGTCGGCGAGCTTGAACCTGATCGCCTGGAAGGACGCGATGGGCTTGCCGAATTGGACTCGTTCCCTGGCGTACGCATGGGCAAGGTCGTACGCCCCCCGCGCGAGTCCGACCCCCATCGCCGCGACCGAGATGCGCCCTCCGTCGAGGATCTCGAGGAACTGGCGGAAGCCGGCTCCGCGCTCCCCGAGCAGGTTCTCGGCGGGCACGGCGCAGTCCTCGAAGGAGAGCTCGCGCGTGTCCGACGCGCGCCAGCCGAGCTTCTTCATCGGCGACGAGATGGTGTACCCGGGCGTCCCGTTCTCGACGACGATGTTCGAGATCTCGTCGCCGCCCGTCCGCGCCGTGATCGTCACACCCCAGGTCAGGTCCGTGCCGGCGTTCGTGATGAAGAGCTTGGAGCCGTTGACGATCCACGAGCCGTCGCGTAGCTCCGCGGTCGTCCGGGTCGCGCCTGCGTCGGAGCCTGCATCCGGCTCCGTGAGACCGAATGCGGCCAGCCGCCGGCCCGACGCGAGGTCCGGAAGCCAGCGACGCTTCTGCTCCTCTGTCCCGTACAGCAGGATCGGCATCGTCCCGAGCGAGGTATGTGCGGCGACGGTGATGGCAACGGACGAGTCGATGCGCGTGAGCTCCTCGATCGCGATGGCGTAGGAAAGGGTGTCCCCGCCGGCGCCGCCGTACTCCTCCGGGATCGGGAGCCCCATGAGCCCGAGCTCGGCGAGCTCTGCAACGAGCTCGTACGGGAAGCGGGCGTCCGCATCGAGCTCGGCGGCGGCGGGCTCGACTCGCTCTCGCGCGAACGTCCGGACAGTGTCGCGGATCAGCTCCTGCTCGGGAGAGAGGTCGAAGTCCACGCCGCGCGGATGGTAGCCGCGCGGTAGGCTCCGCCCCGTTCCAGCGAGAGGAGACGCAAGACGATGGCGAGCGTTCAGGAGTTCTTCGAAGGTCTGGCGGCGCGGGTGCCCGCAGATCGGATCGCGGGGATGAACAACCCGTACGTCTTCGACATCGAGGGCGCCGGCGCCTGGACCGTCGCGATCGCGGACGGCGCGATCGAGGTCACGGAAGGCATGGGCGACGCGGACACCACGTTCTCAGCTAGTGAGGAGAGCTTCGCGAAGATCGTCGCGGGCGAGCAGAATCCGACGACCGCGTACATGACCGGAAAGCTCAAGA
>JBOGJQ010000064.1:0-7808 GCA_050745405.1 Thermoanaerobaculia bacterium
CCTCACGACTCTCTCGTGAAAACCACGTCCCTCGCGCGGACAATCCATCGCGTCGGTGGTTCCGCCTCGAGGGTGCCAGAAGATGCGGCGAGGCTCAAGCGGGTTCAGGCGCAGCTAAACACAATCAGCTCGCAGGGTTCGGCGGCGCGATCCGCTCGAGCGGCGGCGCCTCGAGACGCGGGCCCTCGTACGCGCGCACCTCGCCGAGCTCGCCCCGCTCCCACGCCGCGCGGGCCGCGGCGATCTCCTCGCGCGTCCGCGCGACGAAGTTCCACCACATGAGAACGGGTTCCCCGAGCGGAACGCCGCCGAGCAGAAGAAGACGCGCGCCCGCGGCGCTGCGGAACGGAATCTCCGTCCTGCCGCACCCGAGGTAGTGAATCGCGTTCCCGTCGAGCGGCGTTCCGTCGAACTCCGCCTCGCCGCCGAGAAGCATCACGCCGTATTCGCTCGACGCGCTCGCCGGAACGATGAGCCTCTCTCCCGGATGTACGGCCGCGTCCATGCCGACGAGATCCGAGAAGAGCGGCGCCGGCGAGCGCTCGCCCTCGAGCTCTCCCACGAAAATCTGGACGACACCGCCGGGAAGCTCGACGGATGGGACGCGGGGAATCGGATCGAAAGCCGGGTCGGTGTTCCGGTGCTCCTCGGGCAATGCGATCCAGAGCTGGACGCCGTGCAGGCGTCCCTCGTTCCGCACCGGCGTCTCTTCGGCGTGCGCGATGCCGCGGCCGGCGGTCATCACGTTCACGCCGCCGGGACGGACGACGCCCTCGAGCCCGAGGCTGTCGTGGTGCACGACCTCGCCCGCGACGAGCCACGAGACGGTCTGCAGCCCGATATGCGGATGCGGCGCGACGTCCATCGGCTTGTCGTCGGTGAACGAGATTGGGCCATAGCGATCGAGAAAGCACCAGGCGCCGATGAGGCGGCGGCCGCGCACGGGGAGCGCGCGCGCGATCGGCAGATTGCCGAGCGCGGTCTCGCGCGCGCGATACGTCTCGAACACCGCGCGGCGGCTCAGGGCGAGACACTCCTCGGCGGCGACTTCGGTCATGGTCGGACTCGGAACATGTACTGGAGTAGGTCCGAGTCTGGACGTCGTCAAGAGGTAACCCCTTGACGAACGTCTACTACGGATGTAGATTTTCCTCCGTAACGTGTAGGAGGAGAACGAATGCCCGACGAGCCCGCCCTCAGCAAGTTCGAGCTGGAGATCATGGAAGTCCTCTGGGACCTCGGTCAGGCTTCCGTCCGCGACGTTCAGGAGGCGATCCAGGAGCGGCGGCGACCCGCGTACACGACCGTCCAGACGATCTTCGTTCGTCTCGAGGAAAAAGGTGCGGTGCGGAGAACGCGGAAGGTCGGCAACGCCTTCATCTTCGAGCCGGTCATGACACGGCGATCGGTATATCGCCGCCTCGTCGACGACTTTCTCGAGCTGTTCGGCGGGTCGGCGCAGCCGGTGGTGAGCCAGCTCCTCGAGACCGGCAAGCTGACGCTCGAGGACCTGAAGGCGCTCGAGGAGCGCCACGCGCCGCGTGAGTCGCGGTCCCCGCGCAAGAAGGGAGGGTCGCGATGAGCCCTTCGCTGGAGACGCTCCGGAGTGTCGCTGAAGCCGGGGTCCCGTCGCTCGTGTCGCATCTGGTCGCCTCGACCGTGTTCCTGCTCCTGGTGCTCGCCGCTCTGCTGGTCGCCGGCCGGCGACTCACCGCGAGCGCGCGGTTCTGGCTCGCTTTTCTCGGCATCGTGAAGTTCGCGATTCCGGGCGAGGCGATCGTGGGCGCGTTGCGCTCTCTCGCCGGCTCGCTCGTGCCGGACTATTTCGCGGCGCCGCTCGTCACGCCGCTGAGCAACGTCGGCGGAGCGCTTCACGCCGCCGCGATGCCCGACGCGCGCGCGGTCTGGCCCGCGGTCGCCGCGATTCTCTGGCTGGTCGTGACTGTGGCACTCGTCGCGCGCTTCGCGCTCGTGCGCGGCCGGCTCGTCGCTCTTTCGGTCCGCACCGCGCTCCCCCCGCGCGCGAACGAGGTCGAAGCGCTCGCGCGCGCGAAAAGACGCGTGGGCGTGCGCCGCTCCATCGACATCGCGCGCGCAGCGCTCCCCGAAGCGCCCGCCGTCCTGCGCGTTTTTCGGCCGCTCATCGTTCTCCCCGCGACGGACATCGACGATCTGGCCGACGACGAGCTCGAGGCGCTCCTCCGGCACGAGTGCGCGCACGTCGCCCGCCACGACAACCTCCTCACCACGATCGAGGCGGTCGTCGGCGCGGTCTTCTGGTTTCACCCCCTGCTCTGGATCGCGCAGCGTATCGTGGCCACCGAGCGGGAGCGCGCGTGCGACGAGTCGGTCGCGGGCTCGCCGGACGAGCGCGACACGTATCTCAACGCTCTCACGAAGTTCTGCCATGCCGCGATCGCCCCGAGACTGCCGGGCATCTCGTGCATGGCGACGGCACGAATGAAAGAAAGGATGGATTACGTCATGGAATACGCCACATTGAAGACTCACGCTCCCGCGGCACCACGCGTTGCGGCGATCGCCGCCGCCGCCCTCGTCCTCTTCACCCTCGCCGCCGGCTTCGGCGGACCGGAGGCCGCATTCGCCGGCACGGAAAAGCCGTACGCGATCCGCGTCACCGCCGCCGGCACCGGCGAGACCATCACCGTCGACGCGGCGGTCAGCGAAAACGCGTCGGGCAAGGTCATCGTCGCGCCCGTCCTGATCATGGACGCGGGCGGCGCGGCCACCGCCCAGTCTTCGGTCTCCGGAGTCGACGTCGCGTTCGCCGCGCGTCAGACGCAAGACGGCTTCGTCACGGTCGACGTGACGATCAGCCGCGACGGCCGCGAGATCCAGAGGCACAAGAGCGTCATCCGCGTCGCCGCGGCCGAGCCGGCGGAAGAGAAGTACACCGGCCAGCCGATCACGCTCTCCCTCCACGAGGCCGAGATCCGCGACGTCGTCGCGACGTTCGGAACCCTCACCGGTCTGGAAATGAAGGTCGATGACTCGGTGGAGGGAAAGGTCTCGGTGAACTGGGAAAACGTCCCTTGGGACGAGGCGTTCGACATTCTCCTGGAGGAGAAGGGCCTGACCTATCGGATCGACGGCTCGACGATCCACATCACGAAAAAGTGAGCGCTCGGCGAGCCGGGCGCCTCGGGGTCGATCAGGGTCCGAGCACCGGCTCGCCGTGCGTTCGCGGGACGCGCGATCAGGCCCAGATGCGCTCGAGGGCGATCGCCGCGGCCTCGAATGGCGCCGCCGAGACGATCGCATCACCGGCGTGGCTCTCGAGGCGAATCCAGTCGGACCCAGATCGCGCGTAGACCTCGAGCCGGTGCGCAACGAGGTCGACGAGCCATAGATAGCCGACCTCCGCGAGCGCATACCTCGGCGCCTTCTGCGTCCGGTCGAACTGAGCCGTCGACGGAGAAAGCACCTCGCACACCCAGTCCGGCCGGATCGTGAATGCCGGAGCGTCCGGCAGCTCGGGAAGCGTCGAGTGCCTCCATCCGGCGAGGTCGGGCACGAGGACGTCGCCGAACAGGTGGAGCTCCGGCTCGTGAAGAATCCACCACCCGCCCGGGCCGGTCCGCCCGCGATCGAACGCGTCGTGCAGGTCGGCACCGAGCGCGGAGAGGACGCGCGCGTGAGGGATCGCGGGCCGCGGCGACAGATAGAGGTCGCCGCTCACGACTTCGGCGATTTTATCGTCCGGCGCCGCGAGGACGTCGTCGTACGACGCGCCGTGTTTCGCTCTCTCCGTCACGCCCCGAGGCTACCTCGGGTGCGGGCGAAAAGCCGAGGAAAATCGTGGTGCCCGGCGCGGCGTGCGGGCGCGTCTACAGCGGGTAGAGAATCAGCTCCGCTGCACGTCGTATTCGAGAGACAGCGTCCCCGTCTTCGGATAGAGACGATGGCTCTTCAACCGCAGGGACAGGCGCGGCCCGGGTGCGCGGAGCAGCGGGATCCCGCCTCCGAGAAGCACCGGGATGATCGCGACGTCGACACCGTCGACGAGGTCCGCCGCGGCGAGCTCGCGGAACAGATCGCCACCGCCCCACAGCCAGAGAGGCTTCCCGCTGGCGCTCTCCTTGAGCCGCCGCACCGTGGCGACGCCGTCGCGGACGAACGTCACGCCATCGCGCTCCCCTTCGGCGAGCGTCCGGGAGCAGACGTACACCGGAAGGGATGGACCTTCTCCCCCACCAGTGACGTAGACCTCGTACGTACGCCTTCCCATGACGAGGCCGCTATATGCGGCGTACATCGCCGCGAAGTCGACGTCCGGATCGGGGACGATCCAATCGAACTCGCCGTTCGGACCGGCAATGTAGCCGTCCAGACTCCCGGCGACGGAGTAGCGAAGCTGGCGCAAACAAACGCGATTTTACGCCCCTCGAGAAGGGGCGGCGGCCCGAGTGACACGAAAAATGCAGGGGGAGACGCCTGGATGAGAAACGGGTCGAGACCGCTCGCGGCCGACGTCCTGCTCGGCGCGGCCGCCGGGGCGGCGGCGACGTGGGTGATGGACCGCGTCACGACCGCCATGTACGAACGCGAGGCGGAGGAGGCGCGCCGGCGCGAGGACAAGGCACGCGGCGGGAAGACGGCGTATGTGATCGCGGCGGAGAAGGCCGCGGCCGCGGCCGGGATCACGCTGGGAGAGGGCGACGAGAAAAAACTCGGCTCCGCGATCCACTGGGCGCTGGGGATCGGCGCCGGCGCGGCGTACGGTCTGCTTCGCAACCGGATCCCGCGGCTCGGCATCGGCTCGGGAATCGCGTACGGGATCGCGTTCTGGTTGTTGATGGATGAAGCGGGACTGACGCTGCTCGGCCTCACGCCGCCACCACGGGAGTTCCCGTGGCAGGCGCACGCGCGCGGGGCCGCCGGCCACGTCGTCCTCGGCGCGGTGACGGAGGCGGTGTTCGATGCGTCCGACTTCGCGCAGCGAGCGTGAACCCGATGTGGCCGGGGCGTCTCGCCCCGGAACCCAACGGAACGGTTCACCAGGAGTGGGGTTCCGGGCCGAGGCCCGTTCGCTTCGCTCAGGGCAGGCGGCCCGGCCACATGTTCTCCTGCGCGCTTTCGGGCTCCCCCTCGACGTCGCGCTATTCGAACTCGAGCTCGAGACCGTCTTCGCAGAAGTCGAACTGCTGCGGCTCCGACTCGCTGTCGTCGGCGAAGACCGCCACGATGTACTGGACGCAGAGCTCCCCGTCGGTCGACGAGTCCCAGGTCAGCGTGACCGTCTTCCTCGGAGCGATTCCGCTTCCGATGTCGAAGTAGCCGTAGTCTTCGCCGTCCTCCGAGACGAGGATGTGCGTGATTCTCATGTCGGCCCGGTTCGTCACTTCGAACGAATATTCCTCCGCGAACGCGGAAGCGGACATCAGAAGAAGAACGGCGGCGGCAAGGACAACAAACCTGGTTTTCACTCGGAAGCTTCTCCTTTTTTTCGGATGGCTCGCTCTTTCGGCGAGCTGATCGAGAGTAGCAGGGAGCGCGCGACCCAGGTACCCCAACCTTAGATAGGGGGTCGCCGACACAGCCATAAAAACATCATATTAATTGTGATGCTATAATTCGCCACAAAAAGCCGGAGGAATTTCATGCGCTCACGGGCCGCCACCTCGCTCTTCGTCCTCCTTCTGACTCCACTCCTCGTAGAAGCCCAGAACCTGGAGATCCACATCATCAATGTGGGATGGGGACAGGCGACGTTCATCCAGGGTCCCGGACCGACGGGCAAGACCGTTCTGCTCGAGGCCGGAGACACCGGCAAGGGGACCGCCGAGGTGCTCCCCTATCTCCAGTCGATCGGTCACCTTCCGTCGGCGGGCTTCGATTACACGGTCGCCGGACACCAGCACTGCGATCACGTCGGCGGCATGGACGAGGTGATCGGGGCGGGCTATGACGTCCGCGTCCGGAACTACGACAACGGCTCGTCGTACACGTCGAGCTGCGTCGACGGCTGGAATGCCGCGGCCGCCGGAACGACCGCCGGAGCGCCCGTGGCGATCACTCCCGGCACGGTCATCGACCTCGGAGGCGGCGCGACGCTGACCTGCGTCGTCGTGGACGGAGAGATCATCGGCGGCCAGACGGTCGCCGTGAGCAACGAGAACGACCGCTCGATCGGCCTCCTCCTCGAATACGGCGGCTTCGATTATCTGTGGGCCAGCGATCTCGGCGGCGGCGACACCGACTTCAACTGCACTGGCCGCTCGACCAGCCAGCTCGACGTCGAAGGTCCGATGATCGCGGCGATCTCGCCGGGCGGCGCGTCACCTCTGATCAGCTCCGGCGGCATCGACGTCCTCCACGTCTCGCACCACGGCAGCGAGAGCAGCACGAACCCCGATTACTTCAACTTCTCCGAGCCGGCCGTCGCGGTGATCTCGACCGGCGCGGGGCAGAGCTCCACCTGGCACCTCCCGCGGATCGACGTCGTGGAGAACGTCCTTCTCGGCCAGGCGACGTCCTGCGTGATCGCGCCGCCGACGCTCGTCCTCCAGACCGAGGAGGGGGCGCCGACCGGAAGCAATACGAGCTTCGCCGGGTATTGCGTCGGCGACATCGTGATCTCCACGGACGGCACCGTGACGTTCCACGTCGGCGCCAACGGGGCCGTCACCCAGGGGCCCAACGAAATCGGCGCGGCCGTCCTCCCGCGCAGTTTCACGATCGACGACTCGAGCGGAGGCGGAGGAGGCGATACGACCCCGCCGACGACCTCCATCACGGCACCATCGAGCGGCGCGACCGTCTCCGGAACGACCCTGGTCACCGCGTCGGCATCCGACGACGTCGGCGTGGCCCGGGTGGAGTTCTTCCTCGACGGTATCCTCCAGGCGACCGATCCATCGTCGCCGTACGAATGGAGCTGGGACACCACGGCGGCGACGAACGGATCGCACTCCCTCACCTCGAAGGCATTCGATGCCGCGGAAAACAGTGGCACGTCGGCGCCCATCACGGCCGAGGTCAGCAACGGCGGCGGGACCACGCCCGGAGACGTCTCAGGCTGGACGGTGACCCAGGCGAATGCGACCTGGCAGTACGTCATCCCCGCGGGAACGGTCATTCCGGACGAGGGATATCTCGTCATCGCGCGCGACGCGACGAAAGCCCAGTTCGAATCGTTCTGGGGAGTGGCGCTTCCCTCGAACGTCGTCTTCCTCAATTCGGCGGGCGCGATGCCGCAGATCAACGGCGACGAGAACTACGCCCTGACGACGTCGACGGGAGCGAGCGCGGACGGTCCGACGATTTCGATGTCGGCGGGGGCCAGTCAGAGCATTCGCCGCAATGATCCCTGCTCCGCCGCCGGGAGCTCCGGGAGCTGGACCGTGTCGAACACGGATGCGGCGAATCCCGGCACGGGCGCCGCCGCTGGATGCGCCGGCGGCGTGAAGATCAACGAGTTCTCCGACGCCGTCGGGACGGGGAACTTCATCTACGAGTTCGTCGAGCTGCACAACGATGTAACCGCCGATGGCGGCGGTACACCTCCGCCGTCATCGGCGATCGATCTTTCCGCCACCGGCTACAAGGTCAAGGGAGAGCAGAAAGCCGATCTCAGCTGGAGCGGAGCGACTTCGACGAGCGTGGACGTCTATCGCGACGGAGTCGTCATCGTCACGACCGCGAACGACGGGTTCTACACGGATCCGATCAACAGAAACGGCGGCGGGACGTACACGTACGAGGTTTGCGAGTCGGGCACGACGACGTGCTCGAACCAGGCGACCGTGAGCTTCTGATCGACGAAGAATGAGCGGGTGGCCCGGGCG
>JBOGJQ010000065.1:0-1384 GCA_050745405.1 Thermoanaerobaculia bacterium
CAGGATCGGCTCGCCGGTGAGCGGATCGTGCCGGAGCCGGGACATCGCGCGTTATTGTACCGGCGGGGCGCCGTCGCGCCGCGCGAGGCGCCGCGCGTGCGCGACCCGCTGGCCCACGCCGGCCAGCGCGAAGATCGCCACCATCAGCGTGAGCAGATCGAAAAGCGGGAGACGGAGTACGGCGGTGTCCCGGGCGGCGTCGCCGCCGAGCCACGCGAGCAGAGGAAGCCCGAGGATCGCGATGAAGAACTCCCCCCGTCCGGTCGTCGCGTACTCGCGCGTCCGGAAGCTCGCCTCGACCTGGGTTCCGGCATACCCGTTCAGCATCACCGCGGCGATCGCGAACAGACCGATCGCAGGACGCACGCCCGCCCCGATCACCCACCCCGCCGTCATCGCGGCGTCACTCACGCGGTCGGAGAAGTGATCGAGAAAATCGCCCCAGCGCGACGCGAGCCCCTGCTCCCGCGCCACGACACCGTCCAGGAGGTCGAGCGCGCCGCCGGCGGCGGCCGCCACGATCGCAAGGCCGAACGCTTCGGGCCATCGCCTGCCGGCCGCGAGCAGAGCCGCCGCGCCCAGCGCGAAGGCGAGCGCGAGAAGCGTCAGGACGTCGGGCGAGACCGGGCAGCGCCGCCCGATCGGCGCCAGCAACCGCCCCGCCCGCGTCCGCAGGTCCGACATTTGAAAACGAAGAATACGGCAAACGCCCCGCCGGCCGACACTACGCCGGCGGGAATAGCGGTTTGTTGGTTCGGGTAGAGGGGCGTGGCATCATGCGCCCGGCGCTCCGGTCACCTCCGGAGCGCGCGCGAATCCTAAGGGAAGGGGTTTTTTCATGGCCGAAAACGTGAAGCAGATCAACGAGAGCGAGTTCCAGCAGACCGTCCTGCAGTCCGACAAGCCCGTCTTCGTCGACTTCTGGGCGCCGTGGTGCGGCCCGTGCCGTATCGTCGGACCGATCATCGAAGAGCTCGCCCCCACCTATGACGGGAAGATGGTCGTCACCAAGATGAACGTCGACGAGAGCCCCGCGGTCGCCCAGCAGTACGGCGTCACGTCGATTCCTACCCTGATGATCTTCAAGGGAGGTGAGGTGGTCGACCGCGCGATCGGCGCCATGCCTCGTTCCGAGCTCCAGCGGTTCATGGACCGGAACGTCTGAGCGGACGGCCGGAGACCGTTTGCTGGCTGATCTCGACCGCCTGATGGCGTCCCGCGGCGTCGGTGCGGTCGTCGTTCCGCTCCACGAGCTGCAGCATCCGTCGTTCCGGTGGCTGGCCCGCGGTGCCGCGGTCACGCGCGGCTTCGCGGTGCGAGTTCCCGGCGAGACCTTTCTCTTTCACGATCCGATGGAACGCGACGAGGCCGCCTCGAGCGGCCT
>JBOGJQ010000066.1:0-13012 GCA_050745405.1 Thermoanaerobaculia bacterium
GTGTCGCCGGGGTTCTCCCAGTAGACGTGCCATCCCGGCGCGATGGTCAGATGGACGCCCGCGGTGAACGGGGTGCCCGGCTGAACGCGAACGGTATCCGCGATCAGCCGGGCCGTGACGATCCGCCGCCCCTCGTGAACCTGCGCGGCAGCGGCGCCCGCGCACAGCAGGAGCAGCGCTCCCGCGAGCGCATACCGGAGTCGTCCCATCACTCAGCTTCCGCGCTCCAGGAGCGCTTCGATCAGGAGCGTGAGACGCTGCTCCGTCTCGGCGTTGTACAGTCGAGGCTGCGCGACGACCCGACCTTCGCGATCGAGCAGGAAGTTCGCTGGAGTTCCTCGGACTCCATACGTCTCTTCGCTCCACTCTTCGGTCGGCGTCTGCAGCGCCCGGAAGTCGTATCCGTTGTTCGCGAGAAACGACTTGACCTTGTCAGCCTCTTTCGGATGTGTGTTCAGCGCGAGGACGGTCAGCCCCCGATCGCTGAACCGCTCGACGATCCGCTGCAGGTGCGGAAACTCGCCGCGGCAGGGGCCGCAGGAGGGGTACCAGAAGTTCACGAGGACGACGCGGCCGCGCAGGTCCGAGAGACGCACCGGCTTGCCGTCCGGATCCTTCAGTTCGAAATCGGCGAACGGCTTCGCATCCGCGAGGCGCGCCTCCCAGACCCGCTCTTCCGCCCGCTCGCGCGGGATTCCCGCTTTTTCCGCCGCGTCGTAGTACGCGGCTTCGAGGATCGGCCGCGGGCCGTCCTTCAGCGCGTCCAGAAGGGCATCGACCGCGGACGTGGGATTGCCCGTTGCGGTCTGCGCGAGTGCCATCCGGTAGAGAATCGGCTCGCGGAGGGGATCGCGCGCCGGGAGGGCTTCGTGCAGGTCGGTGAGAATCTCCAGCGCCGCCTCGTGCTCGCCGACGTCGGCCGCGAGCAGAGCGACGCTGAGCTCCGCCTGGCGGCGGTACGACTCGAACCACTGCTTCGCGGCATCCTTCCCCTCGAACTGTCCGACCGCCATGCGGGCGAACCGCTCGGCCTCGAAGGGATCGTCGTCCTGCAGCGACTGGAAGACCATCCGATAGATCGAGCCGAGCCAACCCATCTGCTCGTCGGAAGCGGAAGCGACCGGATATCGCTCGATCGCCTCAGTCCAGACGCGGCGCTGTTCCGCCGGCGAGGGCGCATCGGCGCCGAGCCAGTAGTACCACTTCACCGCCTCTCCGCTTTCGGGAAAGCGCGAGACGAGGTCCATGACGGCTACCCGAAACGGCTCGTACCCCTCATCGCGGACGGCGCCGACGAGCATTCCCACCGCGCTGGGATCATCCGGCGCGGCCGCGGCGGCGCGCTCGTAATAGCTCCGAGCGAGATCGTTCTCCCCCCGGGTCGTGGCGAGGACGCCGAGCATCTGAAGCGCCTCGACCTGTCCCGGATCGAGCTCGACCGCGCGTTCGTACGCGCGAAGGCTCGCGTGCGGATCTTCGTAGAACTGTACGGCGCCGAGCAGGACCTGCCAGAGAGCGTTCTCCGGCTCCCGCTCGGCCATGTCGCGGTAATGCTCCCGCAGCGTTTCGAATCGTTTCTCCGCCTCTTCCTTCGACAGCGTGGTGAGATTCACGTACCGGTGGTTCAGGATGAACATCTGCTGAACCTCGAGATTGCGCGGCGCGAGATCAGCCGCCTTTCGGTAGTGCTCCACGGCCGCGGCCAAGTCGTCCGCGCGGAAAGCTGCCTGTCCCGCGTCCATCGCTTCCTGCGCCGCGGCGGGGATCTTCTCTTCCGCGGCAAAGGCCGGCGCAACGCCGAAACACGCGACCACCAGTGCGGCGGTCGCGAAGCGGATCCTGGATCGCATCCTGATCATGTCGTCTCCTCTGGGCTCGCGAGCGCGAGCGCCGTCCTCATTCCGATCCGTCCGCGGTTCGGACGGGTAACTGCGCCGCCAGAGCCGCCTCGAGGACGGTCAGGTACTCGTCTTCATCGCCCGCGCCGATGTAGCGCACCACTCCATCGCGATCGATGACGACCGCCGTGGGGTAATAGCCGATTCCGTATCGCTCCTGGAACGTCGCGCTTGCGTACGGATCGTCGGGGTCGACCGGACGACGCGCGACGGCCACGGCCATCGTGAGCCCGAAATCGCGGACGAACGTCTCCAGGTGACGAACCTCCTCGTCGAAGCCCAGCTTCTCTCCGTCCGCGGCACGAATCGTCTTCCCGCTCTTGTCGCGCACGTGGCCGTCGTTCTGCGTCACCCCGATCACGACGAGACCGTCCGCGGCGCGCTCGCGACTCAGGGCTTCGATGTGCGGAAACCCTTCGCGACACGGCCCGCACCAGCTCTGCCAGAAATCGAGCAGGACGACCTTTCCCCGGAGCTGCTCGAGGTCGATCGGCTCGGAATTGATCCAGTAGGCGGCCTCGAATGCGGGAGCGTCCCTTCCGAACAGCCCCAGGCGCGCGATCGTCCTGTCGACCGAGCGCGTCTGGTCCATCCGGACGAACGCGTCGCGCGCGGCGCGCGCGATCTCCAGCGCCGCGGCCGGGTCGTTCTTTTCGAACTCCAGATCCTGAATGCGCCGGATCGCGAGCCACATGTCGGCGGCGGCGGGGTATTTCTCGGGATGGCCGGCGAAGTGCTCCTCGAGCTCGTTCCGCACTTTGGCGGCGCCGTCCGCGTCACCCTTCGATTCGAGTGCCTGGAGCAGGTACGACGTGTCCCCGCCGAGCCTCATGGCGGCATTCCGTTCGGCCTGCTTCATGCGGTCGGCGTGGCCTCGCGCGAGCTTTTCCAGGTCGTCCCAACGTTCCGTCTCGGCGAGCTTCCGCATCAGCTGGCCCGCCGCGTACTCGACGTTCGTGACGTCCGACCATTGCTCGTTCGTCGTCGACCGCTGCGCATACTTGTCGATCAATCGCTCCCACGCCTCGATGGCCTCGTCGATGCGATCGAGGCGCGCTCGCGCGACCACGAGATTCGCGAGCGCGGACTCCTCGAAGTACAGCGGCATCGAGCCGTCGAGATAGCGGCGGAGGAGAGCCTCCGCCTGGCGCGCGTCCGACTTCGGGTCCGCTTCCTTGCGCGAACGGACGCGCAGGAGCGCGCCGTAATAGGCTTCCTCGCCACCCGGATCGCGGCTCTCGAGAAAGCGGACCGCACAATCGAGAACGGCGGCATAGCGATCGCGATCCTCCCGCGCGACCACGCTCAGCTCCTGATAGGCCTGTCGTAGAGAGACCCATGTGGGGCAGGCGGGGTCGTCGGGCGCTTCCGGTGCCACTTTCGCGGACGGGGCCGCCACCGTTCGAACGGGCGACGGTTGGGCGTCGGTGATCCGGAGGCGCGCGGTGAGGATCTGCTCGGCCGGCGCGAGACAGATCCGCCCATTGCACGCCTGGTAGGAAACGCGGACGCGCGCGAGCTGCTCGCCGGCCGGAGCCGTCTCGCGGATTTTGACGGGAAGCTCGAACCGGGCGGCGCCGGAGAAGGACTCGACGTCCATGTCGAACGCCGCGTCCCGCTCCCGCTCGAAAGCGCTCTGCGTGACAGGGCCCGTGCTCTCGAGCACGTTCGACTCGAGAAGCGTCACCTCGGTCGGGATCGGCCCGCCTTCCGGTTGCGTGATGGAGTAGATGTGCCAGCCCTCGTCGATTTTCGCCTCGACGCGAATCTCGGCCGGCGCACCGGGCGCCGCGCTCGACGGGACGGCCGCTGCGGACCAGCGAACCGGTTTCGCGGCGGCGTGGGCGCCGAGAGGGACGACCGCGGCCAGGATCAGCCAGCCGAGGACGCGTGGTGCAGTCGATCGCATGTGCATGAAGGTCTCCGCGGAGTGAGGGAGCCGCCGGGCGGCGGCTCCCTACGGACTCCTTTAGAACTGGAAGCGGAACCCGAGCTGCGCCGAGCGCCGCGGCCCGTAGAACGTCGGCTGGTCCCACCGCGAGTAGTACACGGTTCCTTCGTCGCCGATGGGCGCGCCGTAGTTGTACGCGTAGAGCTGGTTCCGCGACAGGACGTTCTCCTCGTCGGTGACGTTGAATCCGTCGAAAAACACGAGAAGACTGTTGCCCCCGAACTCGAACCGCTTCGCGACTCGGATGTCGGCGTTCGTGTAATCGTCGAGGGTCTGGCTGTTGTACCCGCCGTCAAAGAACTCGAAGTGCGGGAAGTACCCGGGCATCTCGTACCAGGTCGTGTACCAGTAGTACGGCCTCCCGGTATGCCAGTTCAGGAACGCCGAGACCTGGAAATTCAAC
This sequence comes from Thermoanaerobaculia bacterium, assembly GCA_050745405.1. Lineage (GTDB taxonomy): Bacteria > Acidobacteriota > Thermoanaerobaculia > Gp7-AA8 > Gp7-AA8 > JBOGJQ01. Next base: position 4,253 of record JBOGJQ010000066.1, read on the forward strand.
GGAAGCTCGAACATGCCCGACAGCTTCACGTTGTGCTCGAGCTGCATGGGGAGCGGCCCCCAGACCTCGTACGTGGCCATCTGCTCGCCGTACTGCGTGCCGCGGTTGATCGGATCGTTGCCGGCGATGAAGTCGAACGCCGAGTTTCCGCGCGCGTGCTGCCAGGTGTAGCTCGCCTGCAGGGCCGAACGGCCGATCCGCTGCCGCACTTCGAACTCGACGTCGTAGACGTCGCTCTCGCCGTAGTTGCTGTAGTACGTCACCGTCCCGCGCGTGGGGTCGGGGCGGTTACCGTTCCGATCCGGGCGATTGACGCGATCCGAGTAGAACAGGTCGCGGTTCAGATTCGCGAATACCGTGACGCCGGCGGTGGTGTTGTTCCCGAACTGGCGTTGATAGCCGAGAACCGCCTTGTAGATGGTCGGCAGAGAGAGATCGGGATCGACGACCGTTCCACTCGGAACACGGTCGGCGACGAGCTCGCCGTCGATGACGTCGCCGAACAAGACGGGCGGCCGGAGCGCCCCGGTCTGCCCGATCAGGTTCGTCCGGTCGTGATACAGCCCGATGCCGGCGCGGAGGACCTGCTTCCCGTTTCCGGTCGGATCGAATGCCACGCCGATCCGGGGCTCGAAGGTGGTTTCACCGACGACGTCGTCGTGGCCGAGACGAACGCCGGCGTTGATGGTCGTGCGCGGCGAGACGAACCAGTCGGTCTGAACGAACGCGAACAGATCCGTCACCGAGGCGCTGATGTCGGTCTCGGGGATCTGGAGAACACTGGTCTCGCCCCGCTCGGGATAGTGATAGTACGAAAGGTACTCGACCTGCTGCGAGTCCTGGTTGAAGTAATCGACACCGACGCCGGCCTTGTACGAGCGGTTCTCGCCGGACCAGGAGTACTTCTCGGTCCATCCGAAGCTCGTGATCTGGTTGGTCGTGTCGGGGGAGTTCATCCCGATCGTGTAGGAGTGATAGCTCGGCTGGTAGAAGTTGAAGATTTCACGGGGATCGTCGTTGCCGGAGTCGAAATCCCGGTTGTTGATCGTGCCGTTGGCGACGGACTCCAGATACCGGTCGCCCCCCATGACGGCGAGGTCGCGGAAGATGAGGCCGAATGAATCGTTCGCGTAGTCCTCGGGAATCGCATCGTCGATCGAGCGCTGGCGGAAGATCGTCTGGAAGACGTCCGCGGTCTCTTCGAGAAAGTTCGACGTGATGCCCAGGGTGTGCGAGTCGCTCACCCGGTGGTCGAGCTTGGCCGTGAGGCGGTTTCGCCGCGTGGCGTTCGCCGTTCTGTCCGATCCGTCGAGATACTCGGGAACGTAATAGCTCGGCGCGCTGAAGTCGTAGCCGAGATCGTGATTGTCGCGCTCGTAGCTCGCGAAGTAATGCGTCGTTCCCTCGCGAATCGGGCCGCCGAGCGCGAACCCGCCGATGAGGCGGTTCACGTCCTGCGCTTCACTCCCTTCGATCCATGCGTCCTGCTGGTTCTGGACGGTGACGCTGCCGAGCAATTCGTCCGTGCCGCTGCGCGTGATCACGTTGATGACCCCGCCGGAGCCGCCGCTTCCGAACTCCGCCGAGAACATCGACGTGGACACCTGGACCGCCTGAATCGCATCGATGTTGTACATCTGCAGCGCCGTTCCGACCTGGAACGTCTGCCCCGCCCGTCCCGCGATGCCGCTCCGCGGTCCACCGAAGATCTGGACCGAGGCGATGTCCTCATAGTTCAGATCGCTCTTGTCGTTGTTCGAAGCGCCGTCCAGCAGAAAGTCGTTCTGGTTCGAGCGAGCGCCGTGAATCGAGAAGCTGTTGCGCGGTCCGCGATCCTCGTACGTTCCCGTCGGCACGCCGGTCGTCACCCCGGGAAGGATCTTGAGAACGTCGAGGAACTGCCGGTTCTGCAGCGGAAGGTTCTGAATCTCCTCGAAGCTGACGTACTTGTTCACCTGCGACGTGACCGTCTCGATCGCGGGTGCGGCCGCCGTGACGGTCACCTCGCCCACGTAGGACCCGGCCGGGGCCATCTGGATGTCCACCTTGATGGAGCTCCCGACGCGGACGTCGACCGGAATGGTCGGTCCGACGTACGGCTCGGCAGCGGCCGTGAGGCGATAGCTGCCCGGCTGAATGTTCGGAATCCGATACCGCCCGTTCGCATCCGTGCGATCCGACGTGAAGTACGCGATCGAGGTGGACTGGAGCGTCACGGTCGCACCGCTGACGGGAGTGTCCTCCTCCGCGATGACGCGCCCGACGATCTCGCCCGTCGTGATCGACTGCGCCCCTGCCGCCAGGGCGAAGAGGAGGCAGACGGTCGAGTACAGCGTGAGTGGAATGAATCGAGATGGTTTCATGGGGCTCCTCCTTCGTTGTCTGACCATGCACTGCGAAGCGCCGCTCCGGGCGCCGGTTTTCAGCACGGTGGAACCATGTGCGCCGTCATTTTTTCGCCCTCGTCGATCGCACTTTCGATCGCGGTACCCGGATCCGATCCCGAGATCCATGCGTCGACGTATCCGATGAAATCGTTCATATGCGCGCCGGCCAGACGTTCGGCCTCGGCGCCGTCGCGAGCGATGACCGCGCGCAGGATCTCGCGGTGGCGCGGATACGAATCGCCTCCGATGCTCGCGCCGAGGGCGCTCATGAGAGCGCGAATGCTGTGGGTGCTCGTCCGGATGAGCTGCAGCGCGGCCGCGAGAAACCGGTTCCCGGAGGCCTCGGCGAGAGCATCGTGAAACTCGACCGCGCTCTCCGCGCCTCGCGCTCCGAGAACGAGGCTGTACCGCTGCGCTTCGAGAGCCCGCCGGAGATGGGCAATCTGCTCCGCCTGGGCGTGTTCGGCCGCGAGGCGCGCCGCCTCGCGTTCCAGCACACGACGCGAGACGAGCGCCTGCCGGAGCTCGGCGAGCGTCGCCCGCCCCACGCGCGCGAGTTGCGTGTCGGTGAGCTGTCCGCTGGTGAGGTTCCGGCGGACTTTTTCCAGATAGTGGCGGCCGTCCTCGGTCAGCTCACGGCCGCGGTTTCCATGTTTCGCAGTGAGTCCGAGCCGATCCGTGTGCGCCAGAGCGCGCCCCACTGTCGGCTGGCTCACTTTCATCCCGCCCGCGCGAAGGCGGTCGAGAATCGTTCCTGCACCGAGAGGCTCGGGCGCATGAACGAGCTGTTCGAGGATCCGTTGCCGGAGGTCCTGTCGGTCGTACATGGTGGTGAGGATGGCCAGCGTATGAAGCGCGCGTGAGTATGTCAATTCGGAAACCCGACAAACTCGTCGCCCATAAGTAGAAGTGATCGAATGACTTACGGCATGGCTGCGAATGGACGAACCGATGGCCGTTGATCACATTTTTGAGCAGTGCTGATTCGTCTCGCGGATCAGCAAGATACGCAAAATTTTGATCAGTTCCGTTGACCGCGCACGGCCACGGCTGCGATCCTTTCCTTCATGAGAGGACAGTCATGAAGCGCCCGCTGGTCCTGGTCCTGATCCTGGCAGCGTTCACCGCGGCAGCTGCCGGCTGGTGGTACTGGGCGGAAGTCGCGGGTCCCCGTCCGCCGCGCCGCGTCGTTTATGCCGCGCCGCTCGATGCTCCGGAAACTGCGTCCTTCGTCCGGATGCTGCGCGAGCACTTCCCGCAGGTCCGTACGATCCCGGTGACCTCCCTCGCGACCGCCGATCTGTCACAAGACGACGTTCTCATCGTCGGAGGATCGTACAAGGAGGACCGACCGCGGGGCCTCTCCCTCGACGCACTCTCGATTCCCACCGTTCTGATCGGCGGAATGGGCGGACGCATTTCCGACGATCTCGATCTGAAGCTCGGCTGGAGATATGGGTGACTGTGCCTCTACAGCAGAGCCGTCGTGTCACGGCCAGAGCACCCGATCTTCCACACGCCTCTCGAAACGAATGCGCAGCCGAGCGAGACGCCCACACCGCCCGACTACTCGAAGTACGGCTTTCTCGAGGACGTCCCGCCGACGCTTCCCACCGTCGCCGTTCTCCGGAAGGAATGGGATCCATTGAACCTCCCGTTCGGCTCGCGCCCGGACGACAGTGAGCCCGGTCTCGTCACCAGCGACGCCGGATTTCTCGATTCCCCCGACATGGAGGCGATCACCGGCGGGATCCATCTGAAGGGTCCCGGCTATGTCGCGATCGGCAGGCAGGGACACATCCTGCAGTGGGGCTTCTACGGATCGCCCGAGGAGATGACCGATACCGGGCGGAAGATGTTCATCAACGCGATCCACTACATCAGCCGCTTCCGCGACGACCCGGTTCTCGTTCTCCGCGAAACCCCGCCCCGTCAGTCGCTGGCCACCACGTTCGGCTTTCTCGGCGAGTACGAGGGAGAGAGACGATCGGCGGTTCTCGCGCGATATTTCGGTGATGCGGTTCCGGCAGACCTTCCCGCCGATAGCGAAGGGCTGCGCAAGTGGTACCTGGCCAACGAACCCTTCCTCGCGTATGAAGGCCCTCTGTACGGGGGGACCTACTTCATCGACGAGGACGCGCGGGCGATCGGGATCGCGAACCGCGATCCGAAGCTGCTCGAATGGAGTGTGGAGCACTTGGAGGGTGACGCCGAGTCTGAACGGGCACGGCGTCTGCTCGATCGATACACGGACGTGCGCCTCGAGACCGTGCAGGAATGGCGCGATTGGCTCGAGGAGAACCGCGATTCGCTGTTCTTCACCGACTGGGGAGGCTATGAGTTCCTGTCGACGCGCGAACAGCCGCCCCTTCCCGCCACGGCGGCCGTCGGCCTCGAGCCGGTCCGCCTCGACCTCATCGCGTACCGCCGCGGCGACGACGTCGTCGCGCAGTTGAAGGTGCGGATCGATCCGGAATTCCACGTGTACGCGAAGACGACGAAAGATCCCGCGATGTTGCCGTTCGGCGTGCGACTTCCGGTGGGCTCGCCCTTCGCGTTCGTCGCCGACCCGATCGTTCCGGAGCCGCGCGACGGCGACATCGCGGGCCACTTCACGGTCGAGTCTCGCCTCCGCGGCGAGGGTGACCGGGTCGTCCTTTCCGTCGACTACCAGGCGTGCACGCCTCAATTCTGCCTGCCGCCCGTCACCGGAAAGGAAATCGCCGCGGAGCTTCCCAAACCGCGACCGGCTGCGGTCGCGAGCGGCGGTTGACGATGTCCGTCATCCCGACGGCGCCGGCTCGAACATCGCGCGGACCGGCTCGCGGACCAGCGTCAGGATCGTGAAGACGCCGAGGACGGTGCCGAACGGGACGAAAATCGTCGAGCAGGCGGCGACGACCACGCAGTACGTGTAGTGCGTCCGCGCCGCCAGAAAGCGTCCCGCGGCAATGAGAAGCGCGGCGACCGTGAGCGCGCCGAGAATGAAGAGAACCGCGAAGGCGGTGAAGAACCCGCCCATCATCCGGACGGGAAACTCCTCGTCGGCCGGCTCGCCGAAGCCCCCAGTCAGCATCATGATGCCCATGAAGAGGTGAAACGTCGGCAGGAGCACCGTCAGCGCGGCGAGCGCGGCGACGACATAGTGGAAGATCGAGAGGAGCCGGAGCTTTTCCGCATCGGTCATTTTCGTTCCTCCTCTGATATGTACGGACCCGCAGTCCGCTGGTTCACGATTTTCGCTTCGTTCTCGCCGTCGGGGGCGCGTTCCACGGGTCCTCGGGCCAGGGGTGCTTCGGATAGCGGCCCCGAAGCTCACGCCGGACCTCGTGATACGCGCCGTCCCAGAAGCTCCGGAGGTCGGTCGTCGTCTGGACCGGTCTCCCGCTCGGGGAAAGGAGCTCGAACGTGACCGGCCGCGGCGGACGGCCGGCGCGCGGAGACTCGGCGAGGCCGAAGAGCTCCTGCAGCTTCACCGCGAGGACGACCGAGCCGTCCGCGCGGTAGTCGAGACGTCGCGAGCGGCCGCTCGGGACGGCGAGAGCGTCGGGAGCCCATCTTTCGATCTCGCTTTTCGTCCGCCCGTCGATCCACTCGCCGAGGCGGAGCGGCGGGAGCGTCGTCCGCCCCGCCGCCGCGGCGGCGACGATCGCATCGACGTCGAGGTCGACTCCCGCGACGCCCGCGCGGCGTAACCATCGCACCGCATTCTCGTCCGAGACCATCTCGTCACGAAGGACGGCACCGAGAAGCTCCGCCGCCCTCTGTGGATCGGGCTTGACGTTTCGCTCCCGGACGACGATCTCGTGAAACCGCTCGACTTCGCGTCCGCGCACCGACCGCGACTCGGGATCGAACGCCTCGACCCGATCGGTCCGGTTCGGCCGCACCCACGCGCGATCGACGACGCCCAAGAGTCGGATCACCGCGTCCGGTAAACCCCGCCTCGGCGCGAGCAGATCGACGGCGACGACGAGGTCGATCTCGGGAGAGAGAGCGGCTCCGCGCGGCAGCACGGCGCCCGTTCCATTCGCGAGAACGAACCGGTCCGACTCCTCGCGCCGCAGCGCGAGACGATCCGCGTACGCATGGAAGAGCGCGAGACGGAGCCTCTCCTCCCCGGCCGTGCCGCGCGTCGCGGCGACGCGAGCGATCTCGTCGGCCGCGCGCCGGACGGCCGGCGGCGCCTCGCCGATCCGAGCGACGAGGTCGAGCAGGTCGATCTCCGAGCGCGACTCGGCCCAGCGCATCCCGTCGGTCAGGATCGCGCACGCCGCGGCGGCTTCTTGTCCCGGCGCATCGATCACGACGCGCGCGAGACGGGGGTGAAGCGGCAGCACGGCCATTCTCCGCCCGGTCGCCGTGATGCGGCCGTCTGCCACGGCGCCGAGGTCTTCGAGAAGAGCCGCTGCGCGCGCTGCGCCCTCCTCGGAAGGCGCTTCGAACCAGCCGAACGTGCGTGGATCCCCGCCCCAGGCATAAACGTCGAGGAACGGAGGGGCGAGGTCGACGCGCTCGATCTCCGGCTCGCGATGGTCGCGCATCTCCTGCCTCGGGTCCCACAGCCGGATCGCGCGCCCCGGCGCGGTCCGCCCCGCCCGCCCCGCCCGCTGCTCGGCCGAGTCGCGAGCGATCCGCTCCGTCTCCAGGCGGTCGATGCCGGTCGCGGGATCGTAACGGAGCACCTTCTGCAGACCCGTGTCGACGACCGTGCGAATCCCTTCGATCGTGAGCGAGGTCTCGGCGAGGTTCGTCGCGAGGATGACGCGCCGCTGGCCGGAAACCGGAAGAATCGCGGCGTCCTGCTCCTCCGGCGAAAGCGAACCATGCAGCGGATAGATGGCCGCGCCGATGCCGCGGAGCTCGTCGGCCGCGCGGCGGATCTCGGGCGCGCCCGGAAGGAACACCAGGACGTCGCCCTGTTCGCTCTCGAGCGCATCGCGCACGACGTCCCGCAGCGCCGCCTCGGCACGATGCTCGATCGTCACCGGATGGACGCGCGCATCGATCTCGATCACCGGCGCGCCGCCGAGATAGCGGCTGACCGGCTCGGCGGCGAGGGTCGCGGACATCACGACGAGGCGGAGATCGTCGCGCGCGAGCATCGCCTGCCGCGCGAGCGCGAGAGCGAGATCGGCGTGAATGCTCCGCTCGTGGAACTCGTCGATCACGACGGTCGTGAACTCGGTCAGCAGCGGATCGCTCTGCAGGCGCGCGGTCAGGATTCCCTCGGTCGCGATGAGGAGGCGCGTCTCCTTCGAGAACTTCCTGTCGAAGCGCACGTGCCATCCGACCTCGTCGCCGAGCGTCCATCCCCTCTCGGCCGCGATCCGACGCGCGAGGCTCCGCGCCGCAACCCGCCGCGGCTGCAGCACGATAATCTTGCCGTCGTCGACGAGAGCCGGCGGGACGCGCGTGGTCTTCCCCGCGCCGGGAGGAGCGACGATGACGGCGGCGCGATGCTCGCGGATCGTCGCCACGATTTCGGCGACGCGAGCGTCAACGGGAAGGTTGATCATGCTGGTTTGAACGCAGAACGCAGAACGCAGAACGAAAAAGTGAGAAACCCGCCCACCCCTTCTCCTGCCCCACCTCCTTTCTTCGTTCTACGTTCTGCGTTCTGCGTTCTGCGTTCATCTTCTGCCGACCCAGATCAGGTCCTTCGAGCTCTTTTCATCGAACGGCGCGCCGTCGAACGCGCCGAGGACTTCATCTTCGACGAGGCCGTGCTCGCCGAAGAGGCGCGCGAGATCGGCGCGCGTCCACGCCCGCAGCTCGACGCGCCGCGTCGACACGACCTCCATCGGCTCCTCGGACTCGGGATCGAGGCGCAGCGCCGTCGGGTAGAAGCGGACGCGCCGCTCCGCGTCGGGAAGCGTCATCACCCGCACGAAGACCAGCTCGCCCTCCCCGTCCGGGTCGTCGCGCACGTTGACCGGCAGCGCGCGCTCTCCCGTCGCCGCGATCCTGTCGTAATTGAGCATTTGAAACACGGCTTTGGCGCCTGTCTCCAGCTTCGCCGCCAGCCCCGAGGCCAACGCGCGAAGGTCACTCTCTTCCGTGAGGTGCGGCAACGCATTGCCGAGGCAGATCGCGCCGCCGAACGTCGCGTCCACGACCGCGGGGAGATCTCGAAAGTCGCCCATCACGAATCGGACGTTCGCCGGCACGGGCTCCTGGGCGGCCATTCTCAGCATCGATTCGGACGAGTCGACGCCGACGACGTCGAATCCGATCGAGGCGAGCCACCGCGCGTGATCGCCGGGCCCGGAGCCGAGGTCGAGAATGCGGTTGGAGGGGCCGTCGCGAAGGACCCGCTCGAGAAGCGGCGCCTCGCGGCGAATCCGCTCCGGCCACGCGATCATGTGGCGGT
>JBOGJQ010000067.1:0-3263 GCA_050745405.1 Thermoanaerobaculia bacterium
ACCCTCCTCCGCGCCTCCGGCGCGGACTCACGCCGAGTGCGAGAAAGCCGCATCAATTCTCGATGTTACGAGCGACGAGCGACGAGCGACGAGCGACCCTACTTCACCCACTCATCCAACCACCCGATCACGGTCTCATGCCACTGGATCGAGTTCGCCGGCTTGAGCACCCAGTGGTTCTCGTCCGGAAAATAGAGAAACCGGCTCGGGATGCCGCGGCGCTGGAGTGCCGTGAACGTCGCCATCCCCTCGGTCTCGACGACGCGGAAATCGTTCGCGCCGTGAATGACGAGCGTCGGCACGCGCCATTCGTCCACATGGAGGATCGGGTTGTGCTTCTCGTATGCCTCCGGGTTCTCCCACGGCGTGCCGAGGTGGTCCCATTCGGGAAACCAGAGCTCTTCCGTGGCGAAGTAGGCGAAACGCTCGTCGAGATTTCCGTCGTGCACGACGAAGGCGTCGAACGGCTCGTTCCAAACGCCGTGCATCCAGTTGATCATGTACCCGCCGTACGACGCGCCGAGAGCGCCGATGCGGTCGCCGTCCAGGAACGAATAGCGATCGAGGGCGAACGCGAGTCCCTTCTGGAGATCCTCGAGCGGCTTGCCGCCCCAGTCGCCGCGGATCGCGTCCTTGAATGCGAGGCCGTAACCGACCGAGCCGTGAAAATCGATCATCACCGCGGCGTATCCGGCGCCGGCGTACGCCTGCGGGTTCCAGCGGTAATGAAAGTGATTGCCGAACGATCCCTGCGGTCCGCCATGGACGAGAAACGCGACCGGGTACTCCTTCGACGGGTCGAAGTCGACCGGCCTCACGAGATAGCCGTGGACCGTGTCGCCGTTCGCGCCCTCGAACGAGAACTGCTCGTAATCGCCCATGCGGGCCGCGGCGAGCTCCTCACGGTTGATCGCGGTGATCCGGCGGACGTCGCCTCCGGCCGGCGAGACGGAGAAGAGCTCGACCGGCGATTTCAACGTGTCATAGCCGTAGACGATTCGCCCGTCAGCCACAGCGGGCGAAGTGACGTATCCCTCCTCCACGATCGTGCGGACGGCACCCGAGGCGACGTCGATGGCGAAGAGAGACTGCTGCCCCACGTTGTCGGCGACGGTGTAGATCGTCTTGGCGTCGGACGACCAGACGATCGCAGACGGCGAGCGATCCCACCGCGCCGTGAGATTGCGCGCGGCGCCGTCGGGCCACTCGCGGATGATGATGTCGAACTGATCCGACTCGTAGCCCGGCCGGCGCATCGCGAGATAAGCGAGGCGCCTTCCGCCGGGCGCGAACGAAGGCATCGTGTCCCACGCGTCGTTCTCGTCGGTGAGATTGACCGGCGCGCCGCTGCCGTCGGCCGGCGCGAGCCAGAGGTCGAAGTTCGTCGACCACGCCTCTTCCCGCCCCGCGTCGCGCGCGGTGAAGACCACGCTCTTCGAATCGGGCGTGAAGGCGTACTCCTCGGTTCCGCCGAAGGGACGCGACGGCGTGTCCACGCGCATCGCCTTCATCACATCGATGGGATCCCCGCCGTCGACGGGCACGACGAACACGTGATTGCGCCTCCCGTCGAGCCATGTGTCCCAGTGCCGGTAAAGGAGCTCGTCGTAGATGCGACCGGAAGACGCTCTCTTCCGTTCCGCCTCGACGCGCGTGACCGTCTCCTCCGGCGTCGTGCCGGGAAAGACTTCCATCGAGAGGGCGAAGCGCGACGCGTCCGGAGAGATCAGGAAGCCGCCGACGTCGAGCGGCAGGCTCGTGACCTGATGCGCCTCGCCGCCGCCCGCCGCGATCTTCCAGACCTGCGACGACCCCGAGCGGCTCGACAGAAAATAGATCGTCTTCGAATCGGGAGACCATTGCGGAGAGGAATCGCCCGCGGGGTCCGCGGTCATCCGCCGGAGTCCGGTTCCATCGGCGCGGACCATCCAGACGTCGGTGCGTCCGCGGTTCGCGTCGAGGTCGGTCGTTCTGAGTGTGAACGCGATCGATGCTCCGTCGGGGGAGACGGCCGGCTCGGAGATTCGCTCCATCGCGAGCATGTCGTGGATGGAGAACGGATGCGTCTCCGCGACGGCGGGAAAAGCGGACGCGACGGTGAGCAGGAGCGCTGCGGCAAGACGATTTCGCACGGTTTCGGTCCTTTCCGGCGCGAATTCTACGCAGATTCGCGGAAATTGCCCGCGGCCGGACTTATCTGAGGATCAGGCCTGTTAGAAACAGTATGAGCACGAAAAGAAAAGTCTCTGTCACCGAACGCAATCTTCAGAAAGCCGCCGAGCGCGTCGAGCTCCGAAGCCCCCTCGTGAGCGTCGAGCTCGAGTACCTCCGCAAGAACCTCGGCAACACCGCGACTCAGGACGAGATGGAGCGCCGCGTCTCCGAAGTACGGCGCACCCCCTGGTCCGAGCTGATGGCCTAACCCGGGCCGCCGCCTCGCTACACCCCTCGATCACCGCGCATCACCGCCGGCGGACGCCATCCCTCCATGGCGCGTCCATTGCTTATTTGGACTTCTGTGAGGATCCTCCGCGCCCTGATCGTCGCGGCCGCGCTCGCCGCGGCCGTCCCGGCGTACGCCTCGATCGCCCGTGCCGTCCCCTTCGAAGAGAAGGTCCAGGCTTCTGACGCGATCGTTCTCGGCCGCGTCGTCGCGACGGAATCCCGCTGGGATCCGCAAAAGCGGTGGATCCTCACGTACTCCACCCTCGAAGTCGACCGCGCGCTCAAGGGAACGCCCGCTCCGCGCCTGACGCTCGTCACTCCGGGCGGGAGCGTCGACGGCATTCGCCAGGAGACCGTCGGGGTGCCGTCGCTCCGAGAGGGTGACGAGCGCATCGTGTTCGTCCGGACCTCGACGTTGGGTCCGACGGTCGCATTCATGGACCAGGGCGTCTACGAGGTGCGCAGAGACGATCGCGGGCGCACCCTCATCGCCGCGGCTCCCGCGGCGGCCGTCGCGGTCGATACCGTGACCGGCGAGGCCGTTGCCGCGGACCGTGAACCGATCCCGCTCGACGCCTTCGAAACACGCGTCCGCCGAGCAATGGATCGTGAGGCGATCCCCTCGCGGATGGCGGCCGCGCCCGCAGCGAAGGAGACCGACTGGCGCGCCGATCTCGCCTCCTTCGCGCGCGAGCACTGGAAGATCCTGACTCTCGCCGGATTCGGCATTCTTCTCGCGCTGGTGCCGCTGATCGTGAAGTGGCGAGCGGGAGGAGCCTGATCATTGGTCGAGAAAATGCTGCACGCCGAAGGCGTGC
>JBOGJQ010000068.1:0-16641 GCA_050745405.1 Thermoanaerobaculia bacterium
CCCTTCCCAGTCCTGAGGGCCGCACCGGACGGGCGGCCGGGGGAGGGACCTAGGGTCAGTACATCAGCCGGAACCCGACCTGGTACGTCCGCGGCTGATAGCTGCCGTCCATGGACGTGATCCGGCCGAAGTTCTTGCTCGTGATGTCGGTGTTCGGGAAGCCCCACTGCTCGAAGTTGAGCGCGTTGAACACATCGATCTGCAGCCGCAGGGTCATGCCCGCCGGAAGATCGAGGCTCTTGTAGATGCCGACGTCGAGCCGCTCGGTGTCATCCGCGCGGAAGGCGTTGCGTCCCGCCAGCATGTCCGCCGTGTCGCCGAGCGTCGGCCGCCGGAAGGCGTCGACCGGAAGCCGCTGCTGCGAGGTCGACGGATCGTCGATCTTGCGCCCCTCGATCGGCTGCAGGAGTACCGGCCGCGATTCGCCGAAGCCGTCCCAGTTCAGGTCCACGCCGGGGGCGAAGACCGTGAACGGCGTTCCCGTCGCATAGCGGTACACCGGCGCGATCTGCCAGCCGCCGAGAAACATGCCGACGAGGTCCTTGCGGTCCTTGAAGAACGGGAGCTTGTAGCTGCCGTAGAACGTGAACCGGTGCGGCGTGTCGAAGCGCGACGGGCCCCATGCGTACTTCTTGTCCGGACCGGTCGAGTTCGTGTCGCCGGCTCCGACGTACGTCGCCTCGGAGTTGTTGTCGCGCGATTCGGAGTACGTGTAGGAGACCTGGAAGTGGAGATTGTCGCTGTAGCGCTTGATCCACTCGACCTGCATTGCCTCGTACTTGCTCTCCGCGCCGTTGACGATCGTCGTCAGGCTGCGGTACCGCGGATCGGGACGGCGCTCGTTGATGCGCGGAACCCGCTGGCTGATCTCGTTGTCGCCGATGGGAACCGCGTTGGGACACTGCGTCGTCGTCGGAACGCCCGGAAGGCCGGTGCCGGCGCACGGATCGGGATTGATCGTCGTGATCGTCTGCCCACGAAGATCGGGGTGCCCTTCGCGCGGCGCGTTGTTCGGGTGGTCGACCACGAGCACCGGTCCGTCGAGCGGGCTCAGAGGAAGATTCGTCGGAACGTACCGGAGGAGATTGTTGCCGTGCTTGTTCGTGTAGCTGAGGCGGATCGACGAGTTCCACGGCATCTCACGCTCGAACGTGAGGTTCCACTGATCCGTCGAGGGCGTCTCCAGGTTCGGATCGACCTTCGTATAGGAGTAGCGATAGCTCGGGACTTCGCCCGGGGTGAAGACGAAGTCGCCGTCCGGCTTCGAGATGTTCAGCGAAGACGGCCAGGCCCACACGAGGAGAGCGTACGGCGGGTTGCTCCGGATGCTCGCGCCGCCCTGCGAGAAGATCGACTGGAAGACGCGGCCGTGGAACGACCCCCATCCGCCACGGATCACCGAGCGGTTCGCTCCGCCGGTGAGCCAGTTGAGGAGCCGGCTGTCCTTGTCGATCGTGTAGGCGAAGCTGACGCGCGGATCGACGTAGCTGTCGTCGTCGTAGCCGTACGGGACCCGGTTCTCGACTTCCTCGGCGGCGCCGACCAATTCGTACCGCGCGCCGAGATTGAGCGTCAGGTTCGAAAGGGCCTGCCAGCTGTCCTCGATGTAGAAGTTCCCCTCGTCGAGGCGGTTCTCGAGGAAGTTCGGCCCGTAGGCCTTCACGTAGTTCCGGACGCAGCCGTCGAGGAACGCGTGGAACGGCGATTCGTACGTCTCCCCCATACAGGTGCTGCGGAACTGCCAGTACCCGCGGTGGAAGTTGTCGGCGCGGTCGTCGAGCTGTTCGCGGCGGATGTCGACGCCCGCCTTGAGCGTGTGGTTCTCGAAGAACATCGCGCTGAGGTTGTAGACGAACTGGTGGTCCGTCTGCTCGCGCAGGATCGGGAAGGCTCCGGCGTTGCCGATGATGGGGCCGCGGGAGGCGCCGAGGAAGCGGATGACCGGCGTATCGTCGCCGCCGGGGATCGTCACGTTCGTGTCGCGGTAGCCGAAGCCGTAGCGCGCCTCGCCGACGAGCCAGTCGTTGAACACCTGCGTCCAGTTGAAGCCGAAGGTCGACTGGTTGTGATCCTGGATCGCGAACTCACCGACGATGATCTCGTCGCGCTCGCGGAGCTGGTCGCTGTACTGGTAGCGGCCGGTGACGTGATGCTGCATCGTCGCGTCGAAATCGAGGCGGAGACTGTAGTTCCCGTCGGGCTGATTGATGTCCGTCGGCGCGCTGTAGACGCGCTCGCCGAGCACCGGATCGTTCGGCCCGGAGGGAAAGCGCGCGAGGACGCTCTCGATCCACGCGCGGTTCTCCGGCGTGTCGTTCCCGCGCGTCAGGCGCGGCATTTTCAGCTCCTCTTCCGTGAACACCGACCGGCTCCGGAACGACGGGCCCTGGAATTTGTTCTCCTCGTACGCGCCGAACCCGAAGAGGCGGTCGCGGACGATGGGGAACCCCGCCGTGAAGCCGTACTGCTCGCGCTTCGATTCCCCCTTCGGAAGATGACGCGCGAAGTAGCTCTTCTCGTTCCATTGGGCGTCGCTGAAGAAGCCGAAGAGGTCGCCCGCAAACTCATTCGTCCCCTGCTTGGTCTGGACGAGGACGATCGCGCCGTACGCGCGGCCGAACTCCGCGCTGAAATTCGAGGTCAGGACCTGGAACTCCTTGATCGCGGAGAGCGTCACGCCCTGCCGGTGCTGGTTTTCCGACGAGTCGTCGTTGTTCACGCCGTTGATCTGGAACGACGCGCCCCGCGTTCCGGCGCCGAAGTTGATCGACGAGCCCGAAGAGAGCGTCGGGTTGTTCTGCCCCGAGGTCGGGTTCTCCTGGAACCCGGCGAACGTCTCGGCCAGCGTCAGAAACGCCGTCGCGGACGTCCCCGGCGGCGTCGGCTTGTCGATGATCTCGACATCCGTCAGCGACCCCTTGATCTCCGCGTTCACCTGGTTGATCCGCGGCTCCTCGGCCACGACGGTGATCGTCTCCTCGACGCCGGAAACCGTCAGGGCGAAGTCGATGATGCGCGTGTGGTTCAGGCCGACGTCGACTTTCGTCTTCTGCACGGGGTTCATTCCGGAGAGCTCCGCGCGCACCGTGTACTCGCCGATGGGAACGAACGGCGCGTTGTAGAAGCCCCGCTCGTTCGTGACGACGACGCGCTGATGACCCGTGTCGACGTTGCGGACCGTCACCGTCACGCCGGGAAGCGCCGCCCCGGTTGCGTCGGCGACGGTTCCCTGGATCGTGCCGGTCACCGTCTGCGCGACGGCCGGCAACGCAAGAACGAGTGAAAGCGAAACGACGAGAAGCGCACGCCGGGTGTAGGAGGAATACCGAGTGGCAGGCATGGGAAGCGGCTCCTTTTTCTGTATTGCTTTCCTGGATTGTTCTGTAGGGCTTTCCTTCAGGACCGGTTACGTAATTGTAACGGGCAATATGGACTCCTTGGCCCATCCCCGTCAATAGGGAATCCGAGAGGTGGTCGCTGGCGGACTCGCGGCGGCCTACCGGCCGACGCAAGGCCCCGCCACCGGCGCCGGGCCGGGCGGGTCGGTGTCCCCGAGCTCGCGCCGCATCCGCTCCATCCGCTCCTTCAGCTCGGCGAGGACGGCCCGGTACTTCCTCTCCCCCGCCAGGTTGCGGACCTCGTCCGGATCGTTCACGAGGTCGTAGAGCTCCCACTCCTCCGGCTGCTCGAAGAAGTGGATCAGCTTCCATCGCTCGGTCCGGATGCCGCGATGTTTGCGGACGCAGTGGTCGGCGTCGGGGTACTCGAAGAATTCGTAGAGGAACGCGTCGCGCCACGGCACGTCCTCTCCCGCGAGGAGCGGTTCGAAGCTCCGCCCGTGCATGAACGCCGGCGCCGGGATCCCGGCGAGTGCCAGCAGCGTCGGCGCGACGTCGACGTTGAGCACCATGTGCTCGCCGTCGACGCGCAGGGCGAACCGCGCCGGCCACCGCACGAGCAGCGGCACGCGGATCGACGGCTCGTACATGAGGCGCTTGTCGTACAGCCCGTGCTCCCCGAGGAAGAAGCCGTTGTCCGAGGTGAAGAGGACGATCGTGTCGCGCGCGAGGTCCTGCGCGTCGAGCCAGTCGAGGACGCGCCCGACGTTCTCGTCCACACTCAGGAGCGTCCGGTAGTAGTTCTTCACCAGCTCCTCGAGATTCCGCCGCTTCCGCTCCTCCGGCGGGAGGTCCGGCGAGACGCCGCGGTTGCGGAAGTCGGGCATGTCCGCGATCGCCATCTCCGCCTTCCGCAGCGCCTCGGGGCGTCCGGCGAGCTTGTCCTCGAACGTGCGCGGCACCGGGACCTCGATGTCTTCGAACGCGTGCGCGAAGCGCTCGGCGGGCATCCAGTTCCGGTGCGGCGCCTTGAAGTGCTGCAGAAGGCAGAACGGCCGCTCGCGCGTCCAGTTCTCGAGAAAGGCGAGCGACTGGTCGCCGACGACGTCACTCGCGTGGCCGCGGAACTTGAGGGACACTCCGTTCGCCGTCATCCGCGGGTCGAGATACGGCCCGCCTCCGCCGGGAAGGATCACCCACTCGTCGAATCCCTCCGGCTCCGAGCGGATGTGCCACTTGCCGACCAGGCCCGTGTGCCACCCGGCGCGCTGGAGCATCGTGACGAACGTCTCCTGCGTTTCCGGGAGCCCGACCTGATTCCGGTTCTCCGGCATCGTGCCGTGCGTCACGACGCCGTGCGCGTGCGAGTAGAGCCCGGTCAGGAACGATGCGCGGCTCGGCGCGCAGAGGGAGTTCGTCACGAATGCCTCGGCGAAGCGAACGCCCTCGTTCGCGATGCGGTCGATGTTCGGCGTCCGGAGGATCGGATTGCCCGCAGCGCTCAGCGCGTCCCACCGCTGGTCGTCCGTCATGATGAACAGAATGTTCGGGGCGGCGCGGGGAATCGGACGCTCGGCGGCGAAGAGGCTGCGGCCGCGGAGGGCGAGACTGGCGGCGGCGGTGCCGAGTGTCGTGAGGGCGGTGCGGCGGGTGATGGACATCATGAGGCTCCTTTAAAGACGGCGAATGCAAAATGCAGAATGCAAAATGTCAAATGTAAAAAGGGCCTGTGTCAGGGGATTCGGCACACCGCGATCCTGACACGTGCACCTTTTGCATTTTGCATTTTGCATTTTGCATTCGCTCCACGGATCGGACTCTCGGGTAGACTGCCATCGTACGTTCCGCGTCGTCCAATCCGCCAGCAAAGAGGTCCTTCATGAGGTCAGGTCTGCTCATCGCGCTCGCCGCCGTTACAACGGCGTGTGTTTCATTCGCCGCACCCGCACCCGCACCCGCCGCGGCCGCCCCGGAGGAGGTCCGCGCGCTCTGGGTCGTCCGAAGCTCGATCACGTCTCCCGAGGACGTGGACAAGGTCGTCGCCGACGCGAAGAGCGGCGGGTTCAACACGCTGATCGTCCAGGTTCGCGGTCGCGGCGACGCGTATTACGCCTCCCGCTGGGAACCGCGCGCGGTGGCGCTCGCGGAACAGCCCGCGTCGTTCGATCCCTTGCGCCGCATCCTCGACCTCGCGCACGCCGAGGGTATGACGGTCCACGCGTGGCTGAACACCGTCTTCCTCGCGAACATCGAAAATCTTCCGCCGCAGCCGGACCACGCCTGGAACGCTCATCCCGACTGGATCGCCGTCCCGCGCGCCGCCGCCACGGAGCTCGCGACGATCGATCCGGCGGATCCTCGTTACCGCGAGCGGATCATCGAGGTCTCGAAGCGCGACATGAGCGAGCTCGAAGGGCTCTACGTCGCCCCGAGCCATCCCGCCGTCAAGGAGCACATCTACAACGTCTTCATCGACGTCGTGGAGAACTACGACGTCGACGGGATCCACTTCGACTACGTCCGCCTGCCGAGCCCCGACTTCGACTACAGCCCGACGGCGCTCGCGCGGTTCCGCGCGGAGATCGAGGCGACGCTGTCGGACGAGGAGCGGCGGCTCTTCGCCGCGCTCGCGGCGACGCGCCCGCTCCTCTACGTCGAAACCTACCCCGAGGCGTGGGACCGGTTTCGCCGCGCGCAGATCACCGAAATCGTCGAGAGGATCTACACGGGCGTGAAGGCGCGGAAGCCGGACGTCCTCGTCTCCGCGGCCGTCTTCGCGAACGACGTCGACGCGCTCGAGCGGCGGTTCCAGGACTGGAAGCACTGGCTCGAGCTCGGCCTCCTCGACGTCGTCTGCCCCATGGCGTACACGGTCGACGTCGAGACGTGGAAGAGGCAGATCGCGATCGCGCGCGGGTTCGCCTTCGGCGGCGAGGTGTGGGCAGGCATCGGCGCGTACCGCCAGTCGCCCGAGAACACGGTCGAGAAGATCGAGCTCGCGCGCCGCATGGGCGCGGACGGGTTCGTCCTCTTCTCGTACGGCTCTCTCGTGCGGCCGTCGCAGTGGGCACCGGAGGGGGACGCGCTCTCCCGGATCGCGCCGGCAGTCACCGCCGGACGAGGCGCCGGCGCTTCGGAGTGACCGACGCGAGGTCGGCCGAGGCGACGAGCCCCGCCTCGACCGTCACGTCCGGCGCTTCGAATGACGACGTTCCGAGCGTCGCGGTCACCCGCCACGTTCCGGGCGGCAGGCCGACGAAGCCGTAGAACCCACCCCCGTCGGCGCTCGTCACGCGCGTCTCGCCCGTCGCCGCATTCTCGGCGACGACGCGCGCGCCGTCGGCCGCCGTCCCCGCGGGAAATCGGACGAAGCCCATGAGGTGCCCCTCCGTCGGCGTCTCCTTCCACGGCATCGGAGGAACGCCCTCGGGCTGGACGAAAATCGGCTGGAGGGCCGGGTCCTCGAACCCGCCCGCGGTGAGGGCGGAGAAGAAGTCGGTCGCCGGGACGCCGTCGCTGTTCGTCGTCGCGAGCGCGTAGAAGATGACGCCGTCGGCGCCGTGCTCGCCGAGGGCGCGGCGCGCCTGTGTCAGCGTCCCTCCGACCGAGTTGATGAACGCGCCGAGGCCGACGATCGCCTGGCGACCGTTCTCGCGAGCGAGATTCGCGGCGTACCTCGACCAGTCGTCGAACTGCGCGCGCCCGGTGGCGTCGTGCTCGCGCTTGTAGGCCATCGGCACGACGAGATCGAGGATCCCCTCCTCGGTCCAGCTCTCCCAGTCCTGAAAGACGCGCCAGTAAGCCTCGGTCCCCTCGAAGCCGCCGCTTGCGCCGGGGCCGGCCCAGAAGGTGATGAGCGCCGCGGAGACTTTGATCTGCGGCTTGATCGCGGTGGCGTTGAGCCAGACGCGGCGGACCAGAGCCGTGACCTGGTCGCGGCGCCACTGGTTCCAGAGCGGATCGTTCGAGACGGGGAATCCCTCCGCGTCGTACTCCGCGGCCGTGCCGACGCGAAGACGGAAGCGGTCGACGCTCGTCGCGTTGTAGCCGACGTTCATGCCGAGCGGCTCCCCCGCCGGCCGGTCGATCGGCGATTCGGGGTAGCGAATCCGGTCCAGATGGAGGCCGTCGACGTCGTAGCGCTCGACGAGGTGCATCAGGACGTCGACGGTGTACGCCGCCGCGTCGGGATGGCCTGGATCGACGTACCACTCGACGCCGAACTGCTGGCCGTCCTGCATCGTGCCGGCGGCGTTGTGCGGCAGCGCGCGCGTCGCCCAGTTGTCGGGGTCGTCGACGGAGCGCCCGGCGAAGTGGCGGTTGAAGACGTGGTCGGGATCGGCGGGCGGGATCGCGCTGTTGTGGATCGAGCCGACGATGACGAACGCGTGGACCTCGATGCCGCGCGCGTGGGCCTGCTCGACGAGGTAGCGAAGAGGATCGAGCGTCCAGCGACCGGTCGCGTCGGGCTCGCCGACGCCGGGGACGGCGGTCAGCGGCTCTTTCGAATCGAGGTACCACGAATCGCCGCGGCGCCGGACCTGGACGAAAATCGCGTTCGCATTGCTCGCCACCGCCGCGTCGATGACCCGCCCGAGCTGCTCCGTGGTCCCGAGCGGCGTGTTGAACGCCTCGACCCACCAGGCGCGGTACTCCGCGGCGAACGACGGCGCGGCGATAAGGAGGAGTATGGGTATTTTTTCGAACGCAGAACGCAGAACGTAGAAGCTAGAAAGCCCGCCCGCCCCGCGACCCCATTCTTACTTCTTCGTTCTGCGTTCTGCGTTCTGCGTTCTGAAATCACGCTGGCGTTTCCTCCGCCACCACGACCGGCGCGTGCGGAGTGCGCCCTTCCTCCGGCTCGCGGAGCATGCCGCGGAAGAGAACGAACCCCGAGACGATCGCGACCGCCGCGAGGACTGCGAGCTTGCGCGGCTGGTCGAGCAGAAACGCGCCGACGGCGAACATGCTCGACCACACCAGCGTCACGCCGAGAATCCAGAAGAGAAAGTTCCGCGCGAACTGCCCCCTCGGCGCCTCGATGCCCGTCGCCGCGGCAATCGGCTTCCATCCTGGTCCGGCGGGGCGAACCTTCCGATAGAAGGCTTCCAGTGTCTCCGCGCGCTCGGGACGCGTCGCGAACGTCACCGCGACCCAGACCACCGTCGTGATCGCCGTCGTCAGAATCAGATTGATCGCGAATCCCGTCGGCGTGGCGGCGTCGAGCACCTCGATGCGGCCGCCGAGGACGCGGAGGGAAATCGAGACGACGAACGCCGACGCCATCGCCGAAACCTCGGACCAGGCGTTGATCCGCCACCAGTACCACCGGAGGATGTAGACGAGCCCCGTTCCCGCGCCGAGCGTCAGCAGCAGCTCCCACACGCGGCTGATCTGATTCATGAACAGAGTCACGACGAGCGAGAGCGCGAGCGTCACCACCGTCGCGACGCGCGACGCGACGACGTAGTGCGACTCCGGAGCCTCCTTCCGGAGGAAACGGCGGTAGAGATCGTTCACGAGGTAGCTCGACCCCCAGTTCATCTGCGTCGCCTGCGTCGACATGAACGCCGCCGCGAACGACGCGAGCATGAGGCCACGCCACCCCGCGGGCAGGTAGTCGACCATGAGCTGGACGTAGTTCCCGCCCGGGTCCTCGACGCCCGCGGCGTTCTTCACGGGACCGCCGTAGATCGCGAGCGCGCAGAGCGCCGTGATCACCCACGGCCACGTCCGGATCGCATAGTGCGCGACGTTGAACAAGAGCACCGAGAGGCGCGCGTCGCGCTCGGTCCGGCACGCGAGCATGTTCTGCGCGACGTACCCGCCGCCGCCCGGCTCCGCCCCCGGATACCACGACGCCCACCAGTTCATCAGCAGCAGCGTCGCGAGCATCACGACCGGCATCACCCAGACGCCGTCGCCGCTCGGCAGGAAGGACAACACCGCCTCGCTCGACCCGAACACCGCGTCCGGATGCCCCGCAGGATGCGCGAGCGCGACCTTCTCCTTCATCGCATCGATCCCGCCGACCGCATCGACGGCGACCACCGCGAGGAGGATCGCACCTCCCATCGCGACGAGGTACTGCAGTCCGCCCGTGCTCGCGACGCCCCAGTACCCCGACACGATCGCGTAGAGGAACGCGATCGCGAGGCAGATCAGAAGCGCCGTCCATTTGTCGAAGCCGAACACGCCCTCGAGCACCTTCGCCATGCCGAGATTGACCCATCCCATGATGATGACGTTGATGAGGAGGCCGAGATAGCCGGCGCGAAAGCCGCGGAGAAAGGCGGCCGGTCTGCCGGAGTAGCGCATCTCACTGACTTCGATGTCGGTCACGATCTCGGCGCGCCGCCACAGCTTCGAGAAGAAGAAGACGGTGAGCATCCCCGTCGGGAGCATCGACCACCAGAGCCAGTTTCCCGAGACGCCGCTGCGCGTGACCATCTCCGTGACGGCCAGCGGCGTGTCCGCCGAGAACGTCGTCGCGACCATCGCGAGGCCCGCGAGCCACCACGGCATCGAGCGGCCGGAGATGAAGTAGTCGAGCATCGACTTCTTCGCGCGCCGCGCGAAGACGATCCCGATGCCGGCGATCAGGGCGAAGTAGCCGAAGAGAATCGCGAAATCGAGCGCGCTCAGGCTCATGGGCGGACCTTTCTGCTGCGGGAAGTGGGACGGATTCTACCGCTTCACGATGCCCGCGCCGCGCTCGAAGAGCCCGGGGATCGTCACGGGGATCCGTCCTCCGATCGGCGCCTCGCCGAAAAGAGCACGCGCCGCGGCCGCCTGCATGACCGGCTGCGGCCCGTATGTGACGAGGTACGTCGGCAGATCGGGGAGCTCGCGGATGACGTACGGATTGCCGAACGAGATCGCGACGACGCCCGCGTCGCCCTCGAGGATGCGCGCGATCGCCTCCCGCGCCACCTCAGGGACTGCGAGGCGCCCCGCGCCCGAGCGCGTACGCACGGCAAGGGAGACGACGACCACGTCGGCGCCGGCCGCGGCATCGAGAACCGGCGCGACGTCCTCATCGGTCGAGCGGCGGTCCAGAAGAAATCGCGCGCTCGGCCGCAGCGCGCTTGCGAACTGCGGGAGCGGCGTGCCCGCCTCGGGCATGTCGGAGACGACGAGCTCGACGATGCGCGCGTCGCGGCGCAAGGGAAGCGCGCCCGGCTCCTCGCGCAGAAGCGTGATCGCCTTCCGCGCGATCTCCGCGGCGACCGCGCGATGCTCCGGCGCGTCGAAGGTCGTCGCGACGCGCTCCGGATCGAAGGCGTACGGCGGCACGCGACGCTTCGCCGCGAGAATCCGCCGCACCGACTCGTCGATCCGCGCCTCGGTGAGGCGGCCCGAGGCGACGGCGGCGCGGACGCCCGCGATCGCGGCGTCGACGTCGGGCGACTTCACGAGGTGATCGACGCCCGCCTCGATCGCGCGCACCGCCGACTCGCCCGCGTCGAAGTGGTGGACGATCCCGCCCATCGTGAGGGCGTCGGTGACGACGAGGCCGTCGTATCCGAGTTCGTTCCGCAGGAGGCCGCCGACGATCCGCGGCGAGAGCGACGCCGGCAGCGAGGCGCCGAGCGACAGCTCGTCGTCCGATGCGGCCTCGGAGCTCTCGTCCGCCGGCCGGTTCGCCCGCACCGGCGCCGGCGTCGGGTCGACCGACGGGACCGAGAGGTGCGCGATCATCACCGAGCCGACGCCGGCGTCGATCGCCGCGCGGAACGGCACGAGCTCGACCTCCTCGAGTCGCTCGCGCGTGACGTCGAGAACCGGAAGGGAGCGGTGGGAGTCCGTCTGCGTGTCGCCGTGTCCGGGGAAATGCTTCACGGTCGCGATCGCTCCCTCCGCCTGAACGCCGCGGACGAATGCCGCGACGAACGCCCCGACGTCCTCCGGGTTCTCCCCGAAACTCCGGACGTTGATCACGGGGTTGTCGGGGTTGTTGTTCACGTCGGCGACGGGAGCGTAGAGCTGATTGATGCCGACCGCGAGGGCTTCGCGCGCGACGATCCGGCCGGCGCGCTCGGCGAGGGACGGATCGCCCGTCGCCGCGAGCGCCATCGCCCACGGCCAGTGCGTCGCGTCGGCGAATCGCATCCCGACGCCCGACTCGAGGTCCGCGCTCACGAGCAGAGGAACCTCGGCCAACTCCTGGAGCTCGGCGTTCATCCACGCGGTCTCGAGGACGTCGGCCGCGTACCAGTGGACGCCACCGATGCCGCTCTCGCCCACGAGACGCTCCAGCTTCTGCCATTCGGCGGAGCCGCGGTTCATGAAATCGCCGTTCGCCGCGTAGACGAAGAGCTGCCCGATCTTCTGATCGAGCGTGAGGTCGTCGACGGCGATCGCCGGGGCGGGCGGAGGAGCGGTGGCGCAGGCGGTGAGGAGGAAAAGAGAGAGCAGTGTCTTTTTCATAATTGGATAGGACCAATAGGACTAATAGGACCTATAGCACGTATAGGACGAGCTACACGGGCGGGCGGCGGGGTCCTATGCGTCCTATGCGTCCCATACGTCCTATTGGTCCTATTACGCCCTTTGCCGCTGCGTCATCGCCGAGCGGATCGCCATGCGCGCGGCGCCGACGACGGGAGTCTCCTTCGGCGGATGGATCGTCGCGAGGGGGGCGGCGGCGCGGATGACTTCGGCCATCGGGCGGATGAGAAGGTCGCCGGCGTGAAAGGCACCGCCGATGTAGGAGACGGGGAACGGCTCGTCGATGAGGCCGAGCTTTTTCGCGACGGCGACGATGGTCTTCCCGAGCTCGTAGCCCTCGCTCTCGAAGATGGAGTTCGCGACCGAGTCGCCCTTCTGCGCGGCCTCGATGACCATCCGGCAGTAGAGGGCGATATCGTCGGCGCGCGTCGTGGGAGCGTAGACGAAATACGGGAGGTCCTCCGGCTCGCACTTCGCGAACTCGTTGCAGAGGAGGTCCGTCATCTGGGTCTTCGGGCCGCGGCCGTCATAGGCGCGGACGACCGCGGCGAGTCCGCGGCGGCCGATCGAGTAGCCGCTCCCCTCGTCGCCGATCGTCGGTCCCCACCCTCCGGCGCGCGCTTCCTTCCCCGTCGCATTGCGGCCGAAGGCGACCGAGCCGGTGCCGGAGATGACGACGATGCCCGTGCCGAAACCGACGGCGCCGGTCAGAGCGATCCGCGTGTCGCTGTCGATCGCGAAGTTCGAGCGCGGAAAGAGAGGAAGGAGCGCTTCGACCATGCCGCCGCGGCGCGCGGGGTGGTCCGACCCCGCGATCCCGCAGTAGGCGAAGACGACCTCGGAGAGCGCGATGCCCGCCTCGCTGACGGCGCCGCGGATCGCACCGCGGAGATTCGATCCGGCCTCCTCGAGGCCGACGCGCAGGTGATTCGACGGGCCGCTCCGCCCCTGGCCGAGGACCTCGCCCGAGTCGTCCACGACGGCGGCCGCGGTCTTCGATCCCCCCCCGTCGACTCCGATGAAGTACGTCATCGCTCGGCGTAGCCTAGCAGGTCCGTTTTCCGGAGAACAGCGCGAACGCACGGCGATTGCAGGTGCCGCCCGTGGGATGCAGGAGAGCCGTACCACCTCCTCCCGTCGAGTCGGGATCCCACCGCGACCTGATGCACGCCGGCGGGTACTACGCGTCGCTCATCGCCCGGCAGACGAAGGGGCTGCTGCCGTTCACGTAGCGTGTGGCCGGGGCGTCTCGCCCCGGAACCCCGACGTAACGGGGTGCGCCGGAGTGGGTTCCGGGGCGGGACGCCCCCGGCCACATGGGATGACCGGGCTACGGATTTACGTTAATCCCCGCAGATGCTGCCGCCCGAGGCCGAGCACGACGAGTCGGCTGTCGCCGAGAGCCGGACCACGCCGAAGAAGCCGCCGCTGTTCAAGGTGCTCCTCCACAACGACGACTTCACGACGATGGAGTTCGTCATCCACGTCCTCGAGACGGTTTTCGGGCAGCCGCACGACAAGGCGGTCCGGATCATGCTCCACGTGCACACCCGCGGCGCCGGCGTCGCGGGCGTCTACACCCACGAAGTCGCCGAGATGAAGGTGCAGGAGGCGACCGCGCGCGCCCGGGCGAGCGAGTACCCGCTGCTCTGCACCATGGAAGAGGCCTGATGATCACCCGAGAGCTCCAGCAGACGTTCGCGCGCGCCGTCGAGGAGGCGACGCGCCGCCGTCACGAATACCTCGCGCTCGAGCACCTTCTGCTCGCGCTGACCCACGACCCGACCGCGGCGGACGTCCTCGTGAACTGCGGGGCCGATCTCGACCGCCTCCGGAAGGACCTCGACGCCTTCCTCGCGAAGAACTTCCAGACCGCGGCCGGCGACGACGAGATCGTGCCGACCGAGACCACCGCCTTCCGCCGGGTGCTCGAGCACGCGCTGCTCCACGTCCAGAGCTCGGGACGCGACGAGCTCGACGGCGCCCACCTCCTCGCCTCGCTCTATCACGCGAAGAGCTCCCACGCCGTCTGGCTGCTCGAGGAACAGGGCGTGACCCGCCTCGACGTCCTCACCTACATCTCCCACGGCATCGCGAAGACGGCCGAGCCGGAGACTGCCGGCGGTCCGGACGCGGAGATCGAGGACGAAGGCGACGAGACGCAGCCGCGCAAGAAGCGCGACGCGCTCTCGCTCTTCGCGTCGAACCTCGTCGAGCGCGCCGCGCAGGGAGAGATCGACCCCCTCATCGGCCGCGGCCCCGAGCTCGAGCGCGTCGTCCAGATCCTCTGCCGCCGGCGGAAGAACAACCCGCTTCTGGTCGGCGAGCCCGGCGTGGGCAAAACGGCCATCGCCGAGGGGCTCGCGCTGCGGATTCACGAGCAGAATGTGCCGGCGATCCTGAAGACGGCCGAGGTGTGGGCGCTCGACATGGGGGCTCTCCTCGCCGGGACGAAGTACCGCGGCGAGTTCGAGCAGCGCCTCAAGGCGGTCATCGGCGAGCTGACGAAAAAAGAAAACGCGATTCTTTTCATCGACGAGATCCACACGATCGTCGGCGCCGGCGCGGTGAGCGGCGGCACGATGGACGCCTCGAACATCGTCAAGCCCGCGCTCGCCGCCGGAAAGCTCCGCTGCATCGGCTCGACGACGTACTCCGAGTACAAAGCCGCCTTCGAGCGCGACCGCGCGCTCGCGCGGCGGTTCCAGAAGATCGAGATCGGCGAGCCGACGATCGCGGACACGATCCAGATCCTCCAGGGCCTCAAGTCGTACTACGAGAAGTTCCACGACGTGACGTTCACGCCCGAGGCGCTGACACTCGCCGCGGAGCTGGCCGCGAAGCACATTCACGACCGGCACCTCCCCGACAGCGCGATCGACGTCCTCGACGAGGCGGGCGCGCGCGCCCGGATGGAAGCGCCGGCGGAGCCCATCGAGCCGCGCGAACCGCGCGTCATCGGCGAGGACGAGGTCGAGCTCGTCGTCGCGCGCATGGCGAAGGTCCCGCCGAAGACGATCGCGGGAAGCGAGAAGGAGCGCCTGCGCGATCTCGAGTCCGAGCTGAAGAAGGTGATCTTCGGCCAGGACGACGCGATCCGTCAGGTCGTCGCCGCGATCAAGCTCTCCCGCTCCGGCCTCGGAAACGCCGACAAGCCGATCGGCTCGTTCCTCTTCTCGGGACCGACGGGCGTCGGCAAGACCGAGCTCGCGAAGCAGCTCGCGCGCGCCATGGGCGTGGAGTTCATCCGCTTCGACATGAGTGAGTACCAGGAGCCGCACACCGTCTCGCGCCTCATCGGCGCGCCGCCGGGATACGTCGGATTCGACCAGGGCGGGCTTCTCACCGACGCGATCAACCGGACTCCGTACGCCGTCCTCGTCCTCGACGAGATCGAGAAGGCGCATCCGAACCTCTTTTCGATCCTGCTGCAGGTGATGGATCACGCGACGCTCACGGACAACAACGGCAAGAAGGCGGATTTCCGCAACGTCGTCCTGATCATGACGACGAACGCGGGAGCGCGGGAGCTGAGCGAAGCGGGGATCGGATTTCAGACCGCCGCCGGCGGCACGGGGCGCGGCGCGATCGAGCGGACGTTCGCACCGGAGTTCCGCAACCGCCTCGACGCGTGGGTCGCGTTCCACCAGCTCCCGCCGGACGTCATCGCGCGGGTCACGGACAAGTTCCTGCGCGAGGTCTCCGACCAGCTCGCGCCGAAGAACGTGACGGTCGACGTGACGCCCGAGGCGCGGCAGTGGCTCGTGGAGAAGGGGTACGACCGGACCTACGGCGCGCGGCCGATCGCGCGGCTCATCCAGTCGAAGATCAAGGAGCCGCTGGTCGACGCGATCCTGTTCGGTGACCTCCAAAGCGGTGGCTTGGTCAGGGTCTCGGTTCGCGACGGGGAGCTGGCCGTCATCCCGAGCGTAGCGAGGGATCAGGGACGGGAGGGGCACGCGTGACGCGGGATCGATTTTCGGCGGGAGAACGGATGATCGTCCTCCCGCCGATCACGGCCGCTCCGATCAGGGGTTTCCCGCCCGACCCTGATCCCTCGCTACGCTCGGGATGACGATGTCCCTCTTCCCCGATCCGCGGCATGCGCCCCACGACATCGTCGCCATCGGTGACGACCTCCGCCCCGAGACGCTGATCGAGGCGTACCGCGCCGGCATCTTCCCCTGGCCGGCGGAAGACATCCCGCTCCCGTGGTTCTCGCCGAAGCGCCGCGCCATCCTCCGGTTCGACGCGATCCACGTCTCGCGCTCCCTCGCGCGCGAGCGCCGCCGCACACCGCTCCGTTTCACGATTGACGCGGACTTCCGCGGCGTCATCGCCGGCTGCGCGTCCACGCCGCGGCCCGGACAGGAGGGCACCTGGATCTTCCCCCGTATCGTCGACGCGTACGTGACGCTCCACGAGCTGGGGCACGCGCACAGCGCCGAGGCGTGGGAGGGCGACGAGCTGGTTGGAGGGATCTACGGCGTCGACATGGGCGGCGCGTTCGGCGGTGAGAGCATGTTCCACCGCCGGCCGAACGCGTCGAAGCTCGCGCTCCTCCACCTCGCCGATCACCTCGCCTCGCGCGGGCTGGACTGGATGGACATCCAGATCATGACGCCGCACATGAAGGCTCTCGGCGCGAGAGAGATCGGTCGCGGAAAGTTCCTCGACCTCCTCCACGCGACGCAGGCGCGCGGCCTCGATCTTTTCTCCTAGTCGCGCAGATACGCCGCCACGGCCTCGCCTTCGCGGGCGCGCAGGCGGATGCAGTCGCGCACCTGATCGGCGACGCGCTCGAGCTGCCGTTCGATCCCCGGAACCTGCCGGTCGGGCCGCTCGAAGTACT
>JBOGJQ010000069.1:0-3794 GCA_050745405.1 Thermoanaerobaculia bacterium
GTCCCTGATCCCTCGCTACGCTCGGGATGACGGCGCTACTTAGCCCGCTTCTTCTTCGCCCACCCCTCGATATTCTTCTGCGGCGTGCGCGACAGGGCGAGGGCGTCGGGGGGCACGTCCTTGGTCACCGTCGATCCGGCGCCGACGTAGGCGCCGCGGCCGACGCGCACCGGCGCGACGAGCTGCGTGTCGGATCCGATGAACACTCCGTCCTCGAGCACCGTCTTGTGCTTTCGGACGCCGTCGTAGTTGCAGGTGATCGTTCCCGCGCCGATGTTCACGTCCGCGCCGACCTCGGCGTCGCCGATGTAGGAGAGGTGCGAGGCCTTGGCGCCGTCGCCGAACACCGCCTTTTTCGTCTCGACGAAGTTTCCGACCTTCGTCTTCGTGCCCAGGCGCGTGCCGGGACGGAGGTGCGCGTAGGGACCCACCGTCGCGCCGTCGCCGATCTCGCTCTCCTCCGCGACCGTTCCCGTCTTGACGTGCACGCCGTCGCCGATGCGGACGTCGACCAGATGAACGCCCGGCTCGATCACGCACTCGCGGCCGATCGTCGTCTTCCCCTCGAGGACGACGAACGGGTAGACGGCGGAGTCCTCGCCGATCTCGACCGTCGAGTCGATCGAGACCGCCTGCGGATTCCGGAACGTGACCCCCGCGTCCATCAGACGCGCGACCGCGCGGCGGTTGAGCTCCGTCTCCACGGCGCCGAGCTCGGCGCGCGAGTTCACTCCCAGCGCCTCGAGCGGATCATCGGCCACGACGGCGCCGACGCGCCGTGTCGCGCGCACGGCGGCCGCGATGACGTCCGTCAGGTAGTACTCCCCCTGCGCGTTCTCCGCCGACAGCCCGCGCAGCGCATCGAAAAGCAGGGCCGCGTCGAAGACGTAGATCCCCGCGTTCACCTCGTCGATCGCCGCCTCGATCTCGCTCGCGTCCTTCGCTTCGACGATTCTCTCGACGGTTCCATCCGTGCCGCGCAGCACGCGGCCGTAGAGCGCCGGGTCGGGAAGGCGCATCGTGAGAACCGTGATCCCGTTCCCGCCGCGCTCGTGCTCGTCGACGAGCCGGCGGATCGTCTCCGGGCGCGTGAGCGGCACGTCTCCCGAGAGGACGAGCACGCGCGCGCCCTCGACGCCGCGATCGCGGATCAGCGTCTCGGTCTGCAGCACCGCGTGTCCCGTCCCGAGCTGCTCGTCCTGAACGGCGAACTCCGCGAGTCCGGCGCACTCCCGTTCGACGTCCTCCCGCTGATGACCCACGACCAGGATCGGCTTCGCCGTGGAGACCGAGCGGGCGAGGTCGATCACGTGATGGACGAGAGGACGCCCGCCGGCCCGGTGGAGGACTTTGACCCTTCGCGATTTCATTCGCTTGCCGAGGCCGGCGGCGAGGATGACGACTTCGAGTCGGGACATGGGCTCCCTTTCGAGCAATTCCGCTGCCCGGGGATTATCCCTCACCGCGGCGGATCCGCTGGAGCCGGCGCCCGTAGCGGTCGAAGATCCGGAAGAGCGTCTCGGCGAGGGCTTGCGCGTCGTGCCGCACGAAATCCCCCTCGGCGATCACGTCGGCGAAAAAGGGAGTCGCGCCCAGCTCCCGGATCGCGCCGCTGTCGTACTCGACGGGGAACTGGTTCTGGGCCGCGTACGCGGCGAGAATCGGCTCCGAGGGGCGGCGGCCGTTGATCAGGACGAGGTCGGCGACCATCCCGCCGTGGTCGACGATCGCCTTGAGGTGTCGCTCGGCCGTGTAGCCGTCCGTTTCGCCGGGCTGCGTCATCACGTTGCAGATGTAGACGCGGAGCGCGCGGGCGCGGCGGATCGCATCGCCGAGAGCGGGGATCATGAGGTTCGGCAGGATCGACGTATAAAGCGAGCCCGGGCCGATCACGAGGAGATCGGCGTTCTCGATCGCCTCGAGAGCGCGGTCGACCGGCTCGGCATCCGCGGGATCGACGGCGACGCGGACGATCGGCGCGTGCTCCGGGACGGGCGCGCCGACGAAATGGTCGCCGCTGATCGCCGTCTCGCCGACGAGAATGCTGCCGTCCTCGCAGATCGCGCGCACGCGGACGTCGGCGAGCGTCGAGGGATAGATCTCGCCCCGGATCGCGAGGACTTCCGACGCGGCGAGGATCGCGGACTCGAATCCGCCGGTGAGGTCGGTGAGCGCGGCGAGGAGGAGATTGCCGAGCGAGTGACCCCGGAGCGGCGTCTCGCCCCCGAAGCGGTAGCTGAACACGCGCGAAAGGAGAAGCTCCTCCTCGGCCAGCGCGACGATGCAGTTCCGGACGTCGCCGGGAGGGAGCATGCTCAGCTCCTTCCGGAGCACGCCCGAGCTCCCGCCCTCGTCGGTAACGGTGACGATCGCCGAGAGGTGAGAGATCGACCAGCGCCCGTCGCTCTCGACGTATCCCTTGAGGCCGCGCAACAGGGTCGAGAGGCCCGTCCCCCCTCCGACGGCCGTGATTCTGAGCCCGGAATCGATCATGGAGTCCCCGGGGGGCTACTTCTTCTTCAGTTCCGTCAGAACCTGCTTCGCGACCGCCTTGAGGGTGTCGAACACGCCGGTGCCGTTCATGGCGATGGCCTCGAACGTCGGCTCACCCTTGTAGTTGAGCTGCGAGTACAACTGGTCGACGGGAAGCGCGCTCGGCAGGTCGCGCTTGTTGAGCTGGAGAGCGAAGGGGAGCGCCTTGAGCTCGTATCCCTGCTCAGCGAGGTTCTTCTCGAGGTTCTGGAGCGATTCGATGTTCGCCTCCATGCGCGCTTCCTGGGAGTCGGCGACGAAGATCACGCCGTCGACCCCCTTGAGGATGAGCTTGCGGGAGGCGTCGTAGAAGACCTGGCCGGGCACGGTGTAGAGGTGAAAGCGCGTCTTGAAGCCGCGGACGGTGCCGAGGTCGAGCGGCAGGAAGTCGAAGAAGAGGGTGCGGTCGGTCTCGGTGGCGAGCGAGATGAGCTTCCCCTTCGCCTGGGGGTTCGTCTTGTCGTAGATCCATTGAAGGTTCGTCGTCTTCCCGCAGAGCCCCGGGCCGTAATAGACGATCTTGCAGTTGATCTCGCGCGCCGCGTAGTTGATGAACGTCACGTCTCTGCCCGTTCCGCCCCAGTCGAGAGTGTCATTCCGAGAAGAGGCTGTCGATGTCCTCGTCGGTGATCTCCGCGAAGGGAGAGTCGAAGCGCGTGGCCAGAGTGCCGCGGTCCTCCTCGGCCTTGCGGAGAATCGTCTCGAAGACCTTCTCGAGCTCCTGCGACGCCTTCTTCACGCGAAGCCGCACGAGGCCGAGGGATGACTTCTCGTCGAAGATCACGACGAGGATCACCCGCTGCGCGACCAGGGAGATGTGGATGTTGTCCCGTTCCCCTTCGTGGAAGAGGATGGAGAACTCTTTTTCGCCGATCAGCTTCGCGAGACCGTCGGTCGCCGCCACGTTGCCCGCGGTCAGCGAGGCGAGCGAGGTCGCGTCCACCCCGTGCATGTCGCCGTGCGCGGCGATCTGCTGCCCGTTCTTGTCGACGAGAAAGACGAACTTCGCATTGGAGTCACTCAGCAGCCGACCAAGGATTTCCCTGATCAGCTGGTACTCCTCCTCGTACATGACTAGGTCGGGAGAGGACATTCACCGGCACCGTTCCGCGAAATGGTGCTCCGTGTATAGCACACCGGGGAGGGTCTTGGGAGTCCGGAGCGCGTCATCCCGAGCGTAGGCTAACGCGGGCAGCGCCCGACCGCCATTGAAGGAAGTCCCGCCTGGCGGCGCGAAGGACTGCGGCCGATGGGACCGATCC
>JBOGJQ010000070.1:0-1110 GCA_050745405.1 Thermoanaerobaculia bacterium
CCTCGAGTCGCCGGCCTACTCGCTCAATTTCGGCGAGGCGCACAATGATTACCTTCAGGTTCTGGCGGTTACGGGCGCCCCCGGCCTCGCGCTTTTTCTCGCCGGCTTGATCCTGGTCGGCCGAATCTCGATCGGGCGGCGAGGCGACGCGGGAATCGCGGACGATCGCTCGCGTTTCGCCAGGACGCTGGCGCTGCCGCTGGCAGTCGCGGTCGCCGTGATGGCGGCCGCAAGCTTCCCTCTGGAGCTCGGGCCGACGATCTGGTCCCAGTTGTTCTTCGCCGCACTCGCGCTGAGGTGGGGACGATGAAAATCGCGATGCGGGCGGTTCTCGTGGCCGCGATCGCGGTCGTGCTCGCCTGGGCAGTTCACGGATACGCGTGGGAGCGCCTCCGCTGCAACGTCGTCGAGCAGGAAGTCGAGACGAGAACGCGCGCGGCATTCGCCGACCCGAATCCGCTGCAACGGGCTTCGCAGGCACGGAGGAACCTTCGCGCGATCGAGCCGTGTCGCGACGCCTGCGGAGCGAACGTCAACTGCGCGATGATCCGCGCGGCGAATCTCCGCATTCTCGGCGAGCTCCGCGCCGCGGCGACCGAATACGAGTCCGCACTCGCATACGATCGCCGGCCGGAGATCTACCTCAATCTCGGGATCGTGCGCCTGCAGATGGGCGATCGCGCCGGAGCGGAGAGCGCGATCGTATCCGCGGCCCTGTTCGATCCGACGATCACCGCCAGAATCCCGGACAGCGAGCTTCGCGTTCGTGTCGAACGACGCATGGAGGCCATCTTCGAATCGTGGCGGACGAGCGACCGCCGCAATCGATGAGCCGTCGCGCCTCGTCAATCGCGGCGCGATGCGGCCGGGGAGAACGGCGGCGGCTCGATCCGCGCTCCGGCGGGAATCACGGGTGCGACGAGGGACGGCGGATCGCCCTCGAAGTAGCCCGGGTATCCATACCCCGCGTACTCACACGGCGTCTCGAGGTTGATACGACCGACCCAGGCGCGTTCGGTCACCGCCGGATACACGAAGGGAGCCTGCGCACACGCCCAAAGCTCGCCGTCATCGGGGAAGGCCGCGTCCGGAGAGAGCACGGCCGTGGGA
>JBOGJQ010000071.1:0-6669 GCA_050745405.1 Thermoanaerobaculia bacterium
GTGCTACCCATACTTTTTACATTTTGCATTTTGCATTCTGCATTTTGCATTCGCTCTACGTAGCGAAACACCGGCCATGACTCCCGTCCGCGACCTCGACGCAAAAACGTTCCTCCCCGCCCCCGGCGCGGTCAAGGCGAAGCTCCGCGAGCGCGACTGGCAGAAAACACAGAAGAAGGCCAAGGTCCGGTACGTGGAGCTCCGCGCCGCCTCCGCCTTCTCGTTTCTCGACGGCGCCTCGCTCCCCGAGGATCTGGTGGATCGCGCCGCGGAACTGGGGCTGCCGGCGATGGCGTTGGTCGACACGAACGGCGTCTATGGCGCGCCGCGGTTCTACACGGCCGCGAAGAAGGCGGGACTGCGCGCTCTGGTCGGCGCGGAGATCGTTCTCGAGGAAGCGTCCTGCGCGCCGCTGCCGCCGCGCGCGCTCCAGCCGGTCGGCGAGCGTCCTCCCGCCGCCGATCCGAAGCTCGCCCCACGCGTCACGCTCCTCGTCGAGAGCCGCGAAGGGTATCGCAATCTCTGCCGCCTCCTCACGGCCGGCGCGCTCGGACGGCCGAAGGGCGAAGCGCGCTACGGATGGGACCTCGTCGAGCAGCACGCGAACGGGCTCCACCTCCTCACCGGCGGCGACGAGGGCCTCGTCGCACACCTCTTGCGCTCGGGAGGCGAGACGGCAGTTCGTCAACATATTGATTATCTGAAGGGCGTCTTCGGCGATCGCCTCCACGTCGAGCTCCAGCGCCACCTCCGCCGCGACCAGGAACGCCGCAACCGCGCGCTCCTCGAGATCGCCGGCTCCCTCCGGATTCCGTTCGTCGCCACGAACGGCGTCCGCCACGCGCGCATGGGCGATCGCGAGATCCTCGACGTCCTCACGTGCATTCGCCACGGGAAGACGCTCGACGACGCCGGGCGCCTCCTCCACGCGAACCGCGAGCGCCACGTCAAATCGGCCGCCGACATGGCCGCGCTCTTCCGCGACCTTCCGCGCGCGCTGGAGGCGAGCGCCGATCTCGCCGATCGCCTCGACTTCACCCTCGCCGATCTCGGCTACCAGTTCCCCGATTACCCGCTGCCCGAAGGCGAGACGCCGATGTCGTTTCTCCGGCAGATGGCGTGGAACTCGGCGCGCGCGCGCTTCCGCCCTCTCACCGCGAAGGCACAGGCGCAGATCGAAAAGGAGCTCGCGATGATCGAGAAGCTCGATCTCGCGGGGTACTTCCTCATCGTCTGGGACATCGTGCAGTTCTGCAACCACGAGCGGATCCTCGTCCAGGGGCGCGGTTCCGCGGCGAACAGCGCCGTCTGCTACGCCCTCGGCATCACGGCGGTCGATCCGGTGAAGATGGATCTCCTCTTCGAGCGGTTCCTCTCCGAGGAGCGCGGCGAGTGGCCGGACATCGATCTCGATCTGCCGTCGGGCGACCAGCGCGAGAAGGTCATCCAACACGTCTACACGAAGTACGGCGCGCACGGCGCCGGGATGACGGCGAACGTCATCACCTACCGCGAGCGCTCGTCGGCGCGCGAGGCGGGAAAGGCGCTCGGCTTCTCGGCCGAGCAGATCGACCGGTTCGCGAAGCAGATCGGCCGCTGGACGTTCGGCGAGATCCGCGACAAGGTCGACGAGCTCCCGGCGGAGATCGCCGAGGCGGGGCTGGACATCGAGGAGAAGCGGGTGAAGCACCTCGTCCGTTTGTGGCTTCGCCTGCAGAATCTCCCCCGTCACCTCGGGCAGCACTCGGGCGGCATGGTCATGGCGCGGGGACGGCTCGACGAGGTCGTGCCGCTCGAGCCGGCGTCGATGCCCGGCCGCGTCGTCGTGCAGTGGGACAAGGACGACTGCGCCGATCTCGGCCTGATCAAAGTGGATCTTCTCGGTCTCGGCATGCTCGCCGCGCTCGAGGAGGCGATTCCGCTGATTCGTGAAAAAGAGAAAACCGAGATCGACCTCGCGCACCTGCCGCAGAACGATCCGAAGGTGTTCGCGATGCTGAACGAGGCGGACACGGTGGGGCTGTTTCAGGTCGAGAGTCGCGCGCAGATGGCGACGCTGCCGAAGAACGCGCCGAAGACGTTCTACGACATCGTCGTCCAGGTGGCGATCATCCGCCCCGGGCCGATCGTCGGCGGGATGGTCCGGCCGTTCTTCGACCGGCGGACGGGAAAGGCGCCGGTCGAGTATCCGCATCCGTCGCTCGAGCCGATCCTCGCGCGGACGCTCGGCGTGCCTCTCTTTCAGGAACAGCTCCTCCGGATCGCGATGGTCGCGGCGGGGTTCACGGGAGGCGAGGCGGAGGAGCTGCGGCGGGCGATGGGATTCAAGCGTTCGGTCGAGCGGATGAGCGCGATCGAGAAGCGGCTGCGCGACGGGATGACGCGGAACGGGATCAGCGGGAAGGCGCAGGAAGAGATCGTCCGATCGATCACCTCGTTCGCGCTGTACGGGTTTCCCGAGTCGCACGCGGCGAGCTTCGCTCTCATCGCGTACGCGAGCGCGTACCTCAAGGCGCATCATCCGGCGTCCTTTTACGTTGCGCTGCTGAACGCGTGGCCGATGGGGTTCTATCACCCCGCGACGCTCGTCAAGGACGCGCAGCGGCACGGGGTCGAAGTACGCCCCGTCGACGTGACGCGCTCCGGCTGGATGTCGCGCTGGGAAAACGGCGCGATGCGCCTCGGGATGCGCTTCGTGAAAGGCTTCCGCGAGAGCGCCGGCCGGGCGATCGAGGCCGAGCAGGCGATCGCGCCGTTCCGCGACGTCGACGACCTCGCGCGCCGCTGCCGCCTGACGGACGATCCGCTCCGGAAGCTCGCGCACGCCGGCGCCCTCGCCGCGTTCGGCCTCACGCGCCGCGCCGCGCTATGGCAGGCGGCGAAAGCGGCGAAGGATCCGGGACCCTTGTTCGAAAAAGCGAACGCAGAACGCAGAACGAAGAACGAAGAAGTAAGAAAAGAAGAGGATCGTCGCGCCGGCGAAGACTCTTTCTCGCTTCTACGTTCTGAGTTCTGCGTTCTGCGTTCGTCTTCTTCTGATCCTTCCCCTCTCCCCGAAATGTCCCCCTTCCAGGAGACCCTCGCCGATTACGCCTCGATGGAGATGACCGCCGGAGCGCACCTGATGGAGCACTATCGCGACGAGCTGCAGCGCAAAGGGATTTTCTCCGCGAGGGAACTGACGCACCACCAGTCCGGCCGCCGGGTCCGGACGGCCGGCGCGGTGATCGTCCGCCAGCGCCCCGGCACGGCGAAGGGATTCGTCTTTCTGACGCTCGAGGACGAGTCGGGGATGGCGCAGGCGATCGTCCATCCGGACCTCTTTCGCGAGTACCGCTCTCTCCTCGTCGCCTCGCCCGGCCTGGTCGTCGAAGGGATCCTGCAGAACGAGGCCGGCCAGCCCTCGGTTCGCGCCGAGCGCTTCTGGCCCCTCGAGAACTTCGCGCCGATCCACAGCCACGACTTTCACTAGCTCAACGCCAGATTGCCACGGGGGCACGGGCGGGACGCCCGGGCCACTTTCCGCCCACCCGCCCGGCGCGCGAAGAGCCCTGTTTCACACCGAACCGCCCGCCGACGCGGAGCGACCGTGGCACGGGCGTCTCGCCCGTGCTTCTTACATTGGGACGAGAACCTCGGGATGAGCCGGCGCGGCGGCCGCGTTACACTCCCGCAAGAAGGATCCGCCGATCAGCACCGTCTCTCCCCTCCCCCCGCAGGAAGTCGCCGCCGAGTCCGCGCCGCCGGAGCAGCGGCCGGCCGTGCTCGCGCCGCGCGCGACGCGCGAAGAGATCGCCGCCTGGATCCTTCTCGGCGCGGTGATCCTCCTCGTCATCTGGCGCGACCTCACCGCGGCGCTGGTCGCAGGCCTGGTTTTCTATCTCCTCCTCGATACGGCCGCCGGAACGCTCGCCCGCTGGATCTCGGGGCGCGCGCTCCGCCCCGTCGCGGTCCTCGTCGGCACGGTCGTCGGCGGCACGGCGGTGACGGGCGCGATCGCGCTCCTCATCGCGATCGTCCGAGCCCAGGTCGAGAACATCCCGGCGCTTCTCGGCCGGATGGCGGAGATCCTCCAGTCGACGCAGATCTGGCTCGACGAGCTCGGCGGAGCCGTGCTGGCGCCGGAAACGATCCGCGACGCCGAGGACCTCAAGCAGATCGTCGTGACGTGGCTCCAGGAGCACTCCGGGTCGATCGGCCGCCTCGGCGAAGGGTTCTCGATCGCGCTCATTCACATCGTGATGGCGCTGCTGCTCGCGGCCATGGTCTTTCTCCGCCACGCGCGGTCGATGGTCGACGATCCGGGCACCGCCAGCCGTCGCCCGCTCGCGCGCTACCTGAAGCAGAAAGTCGGACGCTTCACCGCCGCGTTCGCGCAGGTCGTCTCGGCGCAGGTGAAGATCTCCGCGATCAACACGACCCTGACGGCGATCTACCTGCTCGCGATCCTCCCGCCTTTCATCGACCGGCGCCTTCCGTTCACGGTGACGATGATCTTCATCACCTTCGTGGCCGGCCTGATCCCGGTCGTCGGCAATCTCATCTCGAACACGGTCATCGTGGTCGTCTCGCTCGGCGCCGGCCTCTGGGTCGCGGTCGCGTCGCTCCTCTTCCTCGTTCTCATTCACAAGGGGGAGTACGTCATCAACTCGAAGATCGTGGGGGCGAAGACCGGCTCGCAGATCTGGGAGATCCTGCTGGCGATCCTCATCGGCGAGGCCGCGTTCGGCCTCCAGGGGATCATCCTCGGACCGGTGATCTACACGTTCGTGAAGCGGGAGCTGAGGGAAAAGGCGCTCGTCTGAGTCGTTGTTCAGTTGAACACGGTTCAACTGTTCAACTGAGCTCCGACTCGTTTCTCGATCTTCGCGGCGAGGACGAAGTCGCTCTCGGTCAGGCCGTCGATCTTGTGCGTCCAGATCTTCACGCACACCTTT
The DNA here is from genome assembly GCA_050745405.1 of Thermoanaerobaculia bacterium. GTDB lineage: Bacteria > Acidobacteriota > Thermoanaerobaculia > Gp7-AA8 > Gp7-AA8 > JBOGJQ01. The sequence continues at coordinate 4,938 of JBOGJQ010000071.1, forward strand.
CCCCACGACAGCTCGATATCGGGGTGGTGCCCCTCGGTTTCGGCGATCTCCCCGACCGTGTTCGTGAACGCCAGCGCCTGCCGGAAATCGGGAAACCGGAACTCCTTTTCGAGGTGGTGCGAGCGGACGACGCGCCAGCCGCCGCCGAGGCGGCCGAGCCAGCGCTCGATCTCGTTGTCGTTCATCGGCGGGATGCCGCCGCGGCACGGGACGCACTGCATCGCGGCGAGGTCCGCAGCGGCGGCCGGGGCGGCGGTGCCGGAGCGGAGCGCCTCGCGAAAGGCGTCGGCGTCGAGCCGCTGGCGCGCGATCTCCCGCCCGCCGATGGCGATCACGGGGATGTCGTGGCCATATCGCTTCTTCAGATCGGCGTCGGCGTCGATGTCGATCTCGCGCAGATCGAAGGGAGTCCCTTCGCCGCGCACCTCGTTCATGACATTCTTCGCGTCGTCGCAGAGATGGCAGTCCTTACGCGTATAGAGCGTGACCTCGACCATGAGCGTCTCCTTCCGGGAGAATACCGCAGCGAACCGGGGGTTGTTTCATGCAGATCGATTTGAGTGGGAAAGTGGTGCTGATCACGGGCGCTTCGCGCGGGATCGGCGCCGAAGCGGCGCGGCTGATGGCCCGCGCGGGAGCCCTCGTCGGCGCGAACTTCGTCCGCGACGAAGCCGCCGCCCGGCGGCTCGTCGACGAGATCGGCACGGGTCGCGCCGAGGCGCTGCAGGGGGACGTCGGCTCGCCGGAGGACGTGGAGCGCGTCGTCGCGCGCACCGTCGAGCGCTTCGGCCGCCTCGACGTTCTCGTGAACAATGCCGCCATCTTCCAAGTCAATCCATTCGATGCCGCCGATTACGGCGCGTGGCAGCGCGGCTGGCGGAGAACCTTCGACGTGAACGTCTTCGGCGCGGCGAACGCCTCCTTCCTCGCAATTCGCGAGATGCGGCGCCAGGGCGGCGGGAAGATCATCAACGTCGCCTCTCGCGCGGCGTTTCGCGGCGAGACGGAGTTCGCCGACTACGGCGCCTCGAAAGCGGCTCTCGTGAACCTGACGCGCTCGATCGCGCGGGCGTGCGCGAAGGACGGCATCATCGCGACCGCGGTCGCACCGGGTTTCGTCGAGACGGACATGGCGGCGGAAGAGCTCGCCGCGAAACGCGACGAGCTCCGCGCCCAGGTCCCGCTCGGCCGCATCGCGACGGTCGCCGACATCGCCGGCGTCATCGTGTTTCTCGCCTCGTCGTGGGGTGATTACCTCAACGGAGCGACCGTCGACGTGAACGGCGGTTCGTGGTTCCACTGACCCGAATCTGGCGAACGACCTGCATTAGGTATCAGGAGAATCTTCGAGTCCGGCATGACGAGCACGCTCCTGACGATCCTCTTCGCCGCGGCAGCGCTGCTGTTCGCGCTCGCGCTCGCTTTCCTGCCGCTCCGCCTGCTGGTTTTCGGGATGGCGCGGAGCGTCCGGGGATCGGTGCGCGACTGGGTGGAGCGGCGCCGGCGCGACCGGCGCGCTCAGCCGCGCGAGACGCGGGAGCGCAGGCGGACGCCGCCGCCGTACGTCGAGACCGAGCGCCGCGCGGAGGACGACCGGAGGGCGGACGAGAGGCGGGACGCGGAGCGGCGGGAGGACGAGCGTCGCGAGGCGATGGCGCAGGAACCGCGCTGATCTCAGAGGCTGTGAAATAAACCAGAGCGGCCCGCGCTGGTGGGGCTTGCGGGGCGAGAT
>JBOGJQ010000072.1:0-1088 GCA_050745405.1 Thermoanaerobaculia bacterium
GGGCGTCCCAGCATTCGACGCGACGCTCAAGACGCTCAAGACGCCCAAGACGCTCAAGACTCGTAGACGAACGTGACCGGGCCGTCGTTTTCGAGAGCCACGAGCATCATCGCGCGGAAGCGGCCGGTCTGGACCGGGATTCCGGTGGCGCCGAGGGCGGCGGCGAACTCGTCGAAGCGCTCGCGCGCGATCTCCGGGTCCTCGGCGCGGTCGAAGCCGGGCCGGCGCCCCTTCGCGATCGATCCGGCCAGCGTGAACTGCGACACGGCGAGGATCTCGCCGCCGGCTTCCGAGACGTCGCGGTTCATCTTCCCGGCGTCGTCGGAAAAGATCCGCAGCTCGCGGATCTTTTTCGCCGCCGCGGCCATGGTCTCGGAGGAGTCGCCCTTCTCTACACCGGCGAGAATCAGCATCCCCGCGCCGATGCGCGAGACGACCTCGCCGTCCACGGCAACGGAGGCCGAGCGGACCCTCTGGATCACACAACGCACGGGTGTCTACCTCTCGTGGAGGATCTCGGAAATCGGACCGCGATCGTTTAGAATCATCGCACCCACACCGGCATCGTCTCCGACGCCTCTATTGGGATACCTTTCAACGTTCGACGACAAGGAGACGTCAATGAGCAGCAGTGTAAACAAAGTCATTCTGATCGGCCGCCTCGGCCGCGATCCCGAAGTCCGGACGACGCCCTCGGGCACGACCGTCGCCAAATTCTCGCTCGCCACCGACGAGCGGTTCACCGACCGCAACGGAGAGCGGCAGGAGCGGACCGAGTGGCACAACATCGTCGCCTGGGCCAAGCTTGCCGAGATCTGCGGCCAGTACCTGAAGAAGGGGAAGCTGGTCTACATCGAGGGATCGCTCCGCACCGATTCGTGGGACGACAAGGAAACGGGAGTGAAGAAGTACCGCACCGAGATCGTCGCCCAGAACATGCAGATGCTCGACCGGAAGGGCGAGGAGGGCGGCGGCAGTTACGCCGGCGCGGCGCGCTCGAGCGGCGCGGCGGACACCGTCGAAGAAGACGACGTGCCGTTCTAGTGTGGAGTGCGGCAGCGACCGGGACCGCGGAGCGGTCCCAGACG
>JBOGJQ010000073.1:0-12987 GCA_050745405.1 Thermoanaerobaculia bacterium
CGCCTCCGGCGTCCGGGCCTCCGCTATCATGACGTCCATGTCCGATCCCGCCCCGATGGGCCGCCTCGACGCGATCGACGTCGGGCCGCGCAAGCTGACGATCCAGACCGAGTTCTTCCCGCGGCCGAACCCGCGGCTCGAGACGAAGGTCTACCTCGGCGGCGCGCTCAAGAAGGTCTTCACCGAGGAGGTGGACGGCGCGGAGACCGACCTGCAGGGCCGCCTGAATGCGGCGCACCAGGCGCGATTCGACGAGATCGTCGCCGGCCTGCAGGGGCTCAAACCGAAATGAGGCTCGAACGCCTCCGCGGCGAGGACGAGGAGCGGTGGCGCGCCGAGTTCCTCCGGGAAAACTGGACGTTCGGCAGCCTGACGCTGAGCATCACGCTGCCCGAGTTCGCCGAGGGAAAGGTGGAGGTGCGCGCGATGCACTTCGGCTATTACCTTCAGCCGCTCCATCTCGCCGCGCTCGATCGCGAGGACCTGCCGCGACGGCTCATGGCCGTGCTCGCGCGGCGGCGCCCGCCGCTCGATTTTCTCGAGCTCATCGGTGCGGGTGTCCGCATCCCGCACTGCTTTCCGACCGGCTTCACGATCGAGAGCGTGCTGCGGATCACACTTCAGGAGCTCAGACGCCTCCCTCTCAGCGCCTGACTTTGGCGGCGCCGCCCGGCTGACGCTATGCTCGGGGTCCCATGACGCCCCTGCGACGGCTCCTCGAGTTCTTCCGGCGGTACCGGGGGCAGCTCGCGCTCGGAGGAGCATGCGTCATCGGGTCGGTCGGATTCTCCCTCCTCAAGCCGCTCATCGTCGGCAACGCGGTCGACGCGCTGACCGCCGACGTGGGCCGCGCGACCCTGCTTCGCTTCGCGGGACTCTACATCGGTGCCTCCGCGGTCCAGGCGGTCTTCCTCTTTCTGCAGCGGCGGATCGTCATCGGCGCCTCGCGCCACATCGAGTACGACATGCGCGGATCGTTCTACGAGCACCTCCAGACGCTGCCGCTCTCGTTTTTCCAGCAGCACCGGACCGGGGACCTGATGTCCCGAGGCACGAACGATCTGTCGTCGGTCCGGATGCTCGTCGGCCCCGCCGTGATGCACTCGTTCTCGTCGATCCTCGTCGTCTTCGGAGCGTTCGTCATGATGCTCCGGATCGACGCCCGGCTCGCGTCGATCGCGCTCCTCGCGATTCCGACGGTCGCGTGGCTCGCGAAGACCTTCGGCGAGAAGATCCACGACCGCTCCCGCGCGGTTCAGGACTACTTCGGCGACCTCTCCGCGCGCGTGCAGGAGAACCTCGCGGGCGTCCGGGTGGTTCGCGCGTTCGGGCAGGAGGAGCAGGAGATCGACGGCTTCGAGCGGATGAACGAGGAGTATGTCGCGCGCAATCGGTCGCTCATCCGGGTGACGGCGACGTTCTATCCCGTCCTCCACACGATCATCGGCGCTCTCTTCGTGCTGATCTTCTTCCTCGGCTCCCGGCGGATCGTCGAGGGAACGCTCACGATCGGGTCCTTCGTCGCCTTCCAGTTCTACCTCGCGCGCATGGTCTGGCCTCTCATCGCGATCGGGTGGGTGATCAACCTCTTCCAGCGCGGAATGGCGTCGATGAAGCGCCTGCACGAGATCTGGTCGGTCGAGCCCGACCCGGAGACGGTGGGGGAGCCGTGCGAGCCCGAGGAGTCGCGTCGAGGCGAGATCGAAATTCGCGGTCTGACGTTCTCCTACGGGGAACGTGCGGTGCTTCGCGACGTCGACCTCCACGCGCGCCCGGGCGAGACGATCGGGATCGTCGGCGCGACGGGAAGCGGGAAATCGACGCTGCTCGCTCTGCTGTCGCGCCAGGTCCCGGCGCCACTCGGGACGATCCGGATCGACGGCTGTCCGATCGAGAGCATCCCGGCCTCGCGCCTCCGCGCCTCCCTCGCGATCGTGCCGCAGGAGACGTTTCTCTTCTCCGACACCCTCGCCGAGAACATTCGATTCGGCCGCGCGACGGCAACGCAGGAGGACGCCCGCGAGGCGGCGAGGCTGGCGGGGCTCGAGACCGACCTCGCCGGATTCCCGAACGGCCTCGAGACGGTGATCGGTGAGCGCGGCATCACGCTCTCCGGCGGACAGAAGCAGCGGACGGCGATCGCCCGCGCGATCGTCCGGAATCCCACGATCCTGCTCCTCGACGATGCCCTCAGCGCGGTCGACACGCAGACCGAGGAGCGCGTGCTGCGGGCGCTCGAATCGCTGCGGCGCGACCGGACCGTGCTGATCGTCTCCCACCGCGTCTCGTCGGTCAAAGACGCGGACCACATCATCGTGCTCGAGGAGGGCGCCGTGATCGAGCGCGGCACGCACGACGAGCTGGTCGCGTTCGGGGGCCTCTACGCGGATCTCCACCGGCGCCAGGCGCTCGAGGAAGAGCTGGAGGAGATCGCGTGATCGAGCGCCACGAGGACGAGGGGACGCGGCAGTTCGATCCGCACCTGACGCGGCGGCTGATCTCCTACCTGCGGCCGTACCGCGGCCGCGCGACGGCGTCCGTCGCTCTGATCATCCTCTCGTCGCTCTTCGAGCTCGCCGGACCGGCGCTCGTCGGCATCGCGATCGATCTCTACGTCGTCTCGCCAGCGGATGCGCCGGTGGCGGGGGTGAGCCGCGGCATCGCCTCGTGGCTCGCCGCGCGCGGATGGACGCTCGATCCGCTCGTCGGAATCAATCTCGCCACGGGCGTCTATCTCTTCACGCTCGTCGGCGGGTTCTTCATCCTCTACACGCAGATGGTCCTGATGAACATGATGGGCCAGTTCATCATGGCCGATCTGCGGCGGCAGGTTTTCGGCCACCTGCAGCGCGTCGACGTCCAGTATTACGACCGGAATCCCGTCGGGCGCCTCATCACGCGCGTGACCACCGACGTCGACGCGCTCAACGAGATGTTCACGGCGGGATTCGTGTCGATTTTCGGCGACCTCGTCGTGCTCACCGGCATCGTCGTCGTCCTCTTTTGGCTCGACTGGCGTCTCGCGCTCGTCCTCTTCTCGATCCTGCCGTTCATCGCGATCGTGTCGATCTGGTTCCGGACCGGCGCCCGCAGGACGTACCGCATGGTGCGCGCGCGGATCGCCGCGATCAACGCGTTCCTCCAGGAGCACATCTCCGGGATGCCGGTCGTGCAGCTCTTCAACCGGCAGGAGGAGGAAGCGTCGCGCTTCGGGAATTTCAACGCGCGCCACCGGGACGCGAACATCGAGTCGATCTGGTACTACTCGGTCTTCTACCCGGCGATCGAGCTGATCCAGGCCGTCGGCATCGCACTGATCGTCTGGTACGGCGGCGGGGAGATCGTCCGCGGCACGCTGACGCTGGGGGCCCTCATCGCGTTCTTCAGCTACGCACAGCGGTTCTACGAACCGATCTCCGACCTCTCGGAAAAGTACAACATCCTCCAGGGAGCGATGGCCGCGAGCGAGCGGATCTTCAAGCTACTCGACACGCCCGTGCACATCCGCTCCGCGGCCGAGCCGCGGCCGATCGGCGAGCTCGACACGATCGAGTTCCGGGGCGTCTGGTTCGCCTACAACGAGCCGGACTGGGTGCTGAAGGACGTCTCCTTCGCCGTCCGCCGCGGCGAGAAGGTCGCCCTCGTCGGGCACACCGGCGCCGGGAAGACGACCGTCACGAATCTCCTCCTGCGCTTCTACGACATCCAGCGCGGCGCAATCCTCGTCAACGGCATCGACATCAGAGACGTCGATCTGCCCGAGCTTCGGCGTCTCTTCGCGATCGTGCAGCAGGATTTCTTCCTCTTTTCCGGCTCGATCGGCGCGAACGTCACCCTCGGCGATCCGTCCATTTCGCCGGAGCGGATGCGGGTGGCCGCGGAGAGGGTCCGCGCCGGCCGCTTCATCGAGCGCCTTCCCGCGACGTACGAGACGGAAGTGCGCGAGCGGGGCGCGGGGCTCTCGGTCGGCGAGAAGCAGCTCATCTCGTTCGCGCGCGCTCTCGCGTTCGACCCGCCCGTTCTCATCCTCGACGAGGCGACCTCCTCGATCGACACGGAGACCGAACGGCTCATCCAGCAGGGGATCGCAGCGCTCATGGAAGGGCGGACCTCGATCGTGATCGCCCACCGCCTCTCCACGATCCGCTCCGCCGACACGATCCTCGTCTTCCACCATGGCGAAATCCGGGAGCGGGGACGGCACGAGGAGCTGATCGAGGCCGGGGGGCTGTACCGCCGGCTCTACGAGCTGCAGTACAGGGAGGAAGTCGCCACGTCGGCCGGATGACCTTCTGGAATCGTCACCGGGCCTCAGAACGTTCGTGTTACTATCGCAAGCCTCACAATAACGTGCAGAACGGGACCGTCGCGGAAGACGCGTGAGGCGCCGCGGTGTAAGCCGAGGTTCCGTTCGGGAAGGGAGGGGTGGGATGGTTGTGCGCTTCTACCCTGGTCGTAAGAAGGAAAGAAGTAACGCACTGGCGCGGTTCCTCGCGACGAATCACGTCGAGTACGAGCTCGCGAGGCCGGAGGAGCTGGCCCGGCGCGGCACGCGTCTCTACGGAGCCGGCGAGGAGCCGGTCGTCGAGATCGACGGCAAGATGTTCGTCAACCCGAACACGCAGGCGCTGGTCAAGGCGCTCGAAGGCGATTCCGCCGACTAAACCGGCTGCCAGTCGTAAAGGCTGAGTAGCGGGCCGTCCGTGAAGCCGAGGGCGCGGTAGACCCGCTCGCCGAGCGTGGATGCCTGGAGGACGGCGGTCGTGGCCGCGGCGGCGCGGCCGGTGTCCATCGCCCGGCGCGTGAGCGCCGCCCCCAACCCCCGCCCGCGCATGTCCCCGTGCGTCGCCACGTGATAGATCCCGGCGAGATCGCCCGCCACGAGGACGGCAGCCGAGGCGACGATCTCGCCGCCGGCGATGGCGGCGAAATGCGTCCACTGTGCGTTCCCGGCGGCCGTGAGCCGCGCGTACGTCGTGGCCCAGACGGCCGCGTCGTCCGGCGGCGCTTCGAAGACGTCGAGTAGCAGAGCGGACCAGCGGCGCATCGTCTCCTCGTCGGAAACGATCTCGATGCTGATGCCGGCCGGCTCGGGCGGAGCGGACGGGAGGGCGGAGAGGTCCGCCGTCATCCCGAGCGCATCGTAGGCGTGGCGCATCCCGAGGCCGGCGAGAATCGGCGCGAGGTTCTCCGGCTCCGTCCCGGGCGTGATCCACCACCGGAACGGCCGACCCACTTCGAGAAAGGGACGCCTCGCTTCGTCGATCGCAGTGAGCAGATCGCCATTTCGAAAGACCGAGCTCGCGATCCCGTTGAAGAACGACAGCGGGACATCGGTCATCACGCCGAAGATCGTGTCCGACTGCAGCAGACGCGCGCCCGGCAGATCCGCGAAGCTGCGGAAGCACGCGCGCGAGATCCTGTCGAAGGGGGAGAGGGGGCGATTCAAGCGCTGCTTATACTACCGGGATGCACCTCCTCCTGGTGATTCTGACCGCGCTGGCGCAGGCCGCCGCGCCGTACGTCGTCGTGCTCGGGATCGTGCAGGACGGTGGGCTGCCGCACGCCGGGTGCGAGCGCGAGCACTGCGAGCGCGCGCGGCGCGATCCCGGGCACCGGCGTCTCGTTTCGTCGCTCGCGATCGTCGATCCGGCCACGGGCGAGAGGTGGATCGTCGACGCGACGCCGGACTTCCCCCTGCAGCTCGCCGCCGTCGGCTCCGATCCGCCCGCCGGCATCCTCCTCACGCACGCCCACATCGGCCACTACACGGGCCTCATGTACCTCGGGCGCGAGGTCATGGGAGCGCGAGGCGTCTCGGTCTACGCCATGCCGCGGATGGCGGCCTTTCTGCGCGAGAACGGGCCGTGGAGCCAGCTCGTCGAGCTGGGCAATATTGAGCTGCGGCCTCTCGAGGACGGGGTCGCCGTCGAGCTGAACGAGCGCATCAGCGTCGTCCCGTTTCGCGTGCCTCACCGCGACGAGTTTTCGGAGACCGTCGGCTTTCTGATTCGCGGCCCTGACGTGTCCGTCGTCTTCATCCCCGACATCGACAAGTGGGAGCGGTGGGACCGCCGCATCGAGGACGTCATCGCGTCGGCCGACGTCGCGTACCTCGACGGGACGTTCTTCGCGGACGGAGAGGTCCCGGGACGCGCCATGGCGGAGATACCCCATCCCTTCATCGCGGAGAGCCTCGCGCGGTTCGCGTCACTCCCGCCGGAAGAGCGCGCGAAGATCCGGTTCATCCACCTGAACCACACGAATCCCGCCCTCGATCCGGAGAGCGAAGCGCGGCGCGCGGTGGAACGGGCCGGCATGCGCGTGGCGGAGGAAGGGGAGCGAATCCCGCTCGCTTCGAATGACACCTTGGAGTCATTCACGAACTGCGACCGGAGTCCGGACGCCGGAGGCGTCCCGGATGTGTAGCCGTGGGTCGTGCCGCGAAGCGGTACGACTCCCGGAATGCATCGGCCAATCAGGAACTGCACCCGGCAGGGGTGCCGGAAGGACTTGCCCGTCGCGCGTCCGGCACCCCTCGGGGTGCCAATGTTTTTGTGCATTTCTGATCCTGGGGTTGCTGCGCCGCTCCCCGGCTACACATCTGCGACGCCTTCGGCATCGTAAGGATCAGCCGTCCAGCTTCTTCACGAGCGTCTTCGGCGCGACGGCGCGGAAGCTCTCGTCGACCCACTTCTTCAGTACGTCCAGAGGAAGCTCGTCCCCTCTCGTGAGGGTGACGGTCACCCAGCCGTGCTTCCCCAGCCCGTAGTGCGTCGGTTCGGCGAAGGGGAACTCGAGCGCGAACTCCCGCGAGGCGGGGAGCTTGACCGAAAAGCTGACGTTCCCGTGCTTGCCGAGAAACAGAAAAGCTTTCTCGCGAACCTTGATGGCCGTCTCGCCCCAGGGATGATCCTCTCTCGTTTCGGGATAGGAGAGAGCGTGCTTCACGAGGGCGGCGCCGATGCGCAGTGCGGATGCCATCCACGGATTCTATCCACAATGATTACAATCCCGCGCCATGATCATTTCGACCGCCCGTCGCGCCGTTTCCGCTCTCCTGCTTCTGATCCTTTCCGTTTCGCCCGCGGCCCTCGGCGCCGCGCGTGACCCCGTCCGCGCCGAGCACGGCATCGTCGCGAGCGTCAACGGCATCGCCTCGCAGGTCGGCATCGACGTTCTGAAGAAGGGCGGGAACGCGGTCGACGCGGCCGTTGCCGTCGGATTCGCTCTCGCCGTGACGTGGCCTTCCGCCGGGAACCTCGGCGGCGGCGGATTTCTGCTGTACCGCGCGAGCGACGGCGAGGCCGAGGCGATCGACTATCGCGAGCGGGCGCCGCTCGCCGCGACCGCCGACATGTACCTCGACGCGAGCGGGAACGCCGTGGAGGAGCTCTCGCGACACGGATACCTGGCCGCGGGCGTGCCCGGAACCGTCGCGGGACTGGCGCTCGCGCACGCGCGCCACGGCAGCCTGCCCTGGGCCGAGCTCGTGGAACCCGCGAGGCGGCTGGCAGCCGAAGGATTCATCGTGGATCAGCACTTCGCGGCGAGTCTCGCGAACAAGCGGACACGGGAGCGCCTGGCGAGTTTCCGCGAGAGCCGGAGGATCTTTCTTCCGGACGGCGAGCCGTGGAAGGCGGGAGAGCGATTCGTCAACCCGGATCTCGCCGCGACCCTGGCCCGCATTCGCGATGAGGGAGGGAACGAGTTCTACGAGGGGGAGACTGCCCGCCGGATCGTCGCCGCGATGCGCGCGAACGGAGGCCTGATCACCGCGCGCGACCTGGCGACCTACGAGCCGACGATTCGCGAGCCTCTCGTCGCGAGCTATCGCGGGGCGACCATCCTCACGATGCCGCCGCCCTCGTCCGGAGGAATCGCGCTCATCCAGATGCTCGGGATGCTGGAGGCACACGACCTCTCCTCGATGGGCTTCGGATCGGCCGGCGCCCTCCACCTGCAGATCGAGGCGATGAAACGCGCCTTCGCCGACCGGGCGAAGCATCTCGGCGACGCCGATTTCGCCGGCGTGCCGGTGGCCGGCCTCCTGTCGCCGGAGTACATCCGCGACATGGGCCGCACGATCGATCTCGAGGCGGCGACGCCGAGCCGTGCCATCGCCGCGGGTGAGCCCGCACGCTACGAGTCGGCCGAGACGACGCACTTCACGATCGTCGACGCGGAGGGGAACGTCGTCTCGAACACCTACTCGCTCAATGGGCTCTACGGCTCGGCCGCCACCGTCCGCGGCACGGGGATCCTGCTCAACAACGAGATGGACGACTTCACCGCGAAACCCGGCGTCCCCAATCTCTTCGGTCTCATTCAGGGAGAGGCGAACGCGATCGAGCCGCGCAAGCGTCCTCTGTCGTCGATGACGCCGACCATCGTCCTGCGCGACGGGGAGCTCTGGTTCGCCGTCGCGCAGCCCGGGCGGACCGAGGATCATCAACACCGTCCTCCAGGTGATCGTCAACGTGGTCGATTTCGGCATGAACATTCAGCAGGCCGTCTCCGCGTCACGAGTCCACCACCAATGGCTGCCGGACGAGATCCGGTGGGAGCCGTTCGGCCTCAATCCCGATACGCGGCGCGTTCTCGAGGCGAAGGGGCACGCGTTCCGTGAAAAACCGGGGGAAATGGGCGACGCGCACGCCGTCATGATCGATCCGAAGACCGGAGCCCGGCTCGGCGCATCCGACCCGCGACTCGGTGGGCTGCCGTTGGGCTACTGAGGCTGTTTCTCGTGTGACCGGGTAGAATACGGGTGGGACCCCGATGTCGTTCGTCCACCTCCACCTCCATACCCAGTATTCGCTGCTCGACGGGGCCAACCGCCTCGGCGATCTCGCGGCCCGCGTGAGCGGACTGGGCATGCCCGCCTGCGCGATCACCGACCACGGGAACCTCTTCGGCGCGGTCGAGTTCTACGACGCGATGAAGAAGGTGGGCGTCAAACCGATCATCGGCTGCGAGATGTACATGGCGTTCGGCTCGCGCTTCGACAAGGCGGGCGTGGAAGACCAGGCCGCCGACGCCGGCGCGAACAACCATCTCATCGTCCTCGCCGCGAACGAAACGGGCTACAAGAACCTCGTGAAGCTCGTCTCGACGGGGTTCACCGAAGGGTTCTATTACAAGCCTCGGATCGACAAGGAGCTCCTCAAGGCGCACCGCGAGGGCCTCATCGTTCTCTCCTCGTGCCTCAAGGGAGAAGTCTCGCAGGCGCTCGCCGCCGGAAACGTCGACAAGGCGCGCGAGTCCGCCCTCGCCTACAAGGAGATCCTGGGGCCGGAGAACTTCTTCCTCGAAATCCAGGACCACGGTATCCCCGATCAGCAGAAAATCATCCCGATGATGGAGAAGCTCGGGGAGGAGACCGGCCTCGAGCTCGTCGCGACGAACGACTCGCACTACCTGATGAAGGAGGACGCGTTCGCCCACGAGGTCCTTCTCGCCATCGGGACGGGAAAGACGCTCGACGACGACCGGCGGATGAAGTTCTACTCCGACGATTTCTACGTCAAGGGCCCGGACGAGATGCGGCGCGTCTTCTCGTCTCACAAACGGGCGGTCGAGAACACGCTGCGCATCGCGGACCGGATCGACCTGAAACTCGAGCCGAAGGGACACCACCTCCCGAAGTTCCCGGTGCCGAAGAAGCACGACGCCGTCAGCTACTTCGAGAAGGTCGCGGCCGAGGGGCTGGAGAAGCGCCTGCGGGCGATGGCGCCGCTCTTCGCCGCTGGGCGGAAGAAGTATCCCGTCGAGGCCTACCGCGAGCGGTTCGCGAAGGAAGTGGAGATCATCAAGGGGATGGGGTTCCCCGGCTACTTCCTCGTCGTCTGGGACTTCATCAAGTTCGCGAAGGACCACGGCATCCCGGTCGGCCCGGGCCGCGGCTCGGCGGCGGGATCTCTCGTCGCGTACGCGATGGAGATCACGGACGTCGACCCGCTCGACTACGATCTCCTTTTCGAGCGCTTCCTCAACCCCGAGCGGATCTCGATGCCCGACATCGACATCGACTTCTGCATGCACAACCGGGGACGCGTCATCGAGTACGTGCGGCAGAAGTACGGAGACGAGAACGTCGCGCAGATCATCACGTTCGGGACGATGGCGGCGCGCTCGGTCGTCCGCGACGTCGGGCGCGTGCTGGGGCTTCCGTTCGGCTTCGTCGACAAGGTCGCGAAGATGATCCCGACCGATCCCGGCACGACGCTGGCCGAGGCGGCGAAATCGTCGCCGCAGCTCGCCGAGGCGGTGCGGAGCGACAAGGAGGTCGAGAAGATCATCGACCTCGGCTCGAAACTCGAGGGCCTCTCGCGCCACGCCGGCGTCCACGCCGCCGGCGTCGTGATCACGCCCGAGCCGGTCGATACCTTCGTGCCGCTGTACCGCACGAACAAGGACGAGATCGTCACCCAGTTCGACATGCGGATCGTCGAGAAGATGGGCCTCCTGAAGATGGACTTCCTGGGGCTCCGGACGCTCACGGTCATCGACACGGCGGTCAAGGCGATCGCGGCTCAGGAGGGGGAGACGATCGACATCGCGAGCCTGGCGCTCGACGATCCGGAGATCTACCGCCTCTTCCAGGAAGGGCGCACGAAGGGCGTGTTCCAGTTCGAATCGGGCGGCATGGTGGACCTTCTCCGGAAGGCGCGTCCGACGCGATTCGAAGATCTCGCGGCTCTCAATGCTCTCTATCGTCCCGGCGCGCTCGACGCCGGCATGGTCGACGAGTACGTGCGCCGCAAGAACGGCATCTCGAAGCCGAAGTACGTCGTCCCCGCGATGAAGGAGATTCTCGAGGAGACGTACGGCGTCATCGTCTACCAGGAGCAGGTCATGCAGATCGCGCAGTCGGTCGCGGGCTACTCCCTCGGCCAGGCCGACCTGCTGCGCAAGGCGATGGGGAAGAAGCAGAAGGAGGTCATGGAGGCGGAGCGATCCAAGTTCGTCTCCGGCGCCGTCGCCAACGGGTACGACCAGAAGAAGGCGAACGAGATCTTCGACTTCATCGAGCCGTTCGCCCGCTACGGCTTCAACAAATCGCATTCGGTCGCGTACGCGCTGCTGGCGTATCAGACCGCGTGGCTCAAGGCGCACTATCCCCGCTACTTCATGGCCGCCGTCCTCTCCTCGGAGATGGATAAGACCGACAATGTCGTGAAGTTCATCCACGAGTGCGAGGCGATGGGGATCCGGCTTCTTCCCCCCGACGTCAACGAGTCGAACTTCTCGTTCACCGTCGTCGGCGACAACATCCGCTTCGGACTCGGTGCCGTGAAGGGGCTGGGGGAGGGAGCGATCGAATCGATCCTCGAAGCGCGGCGGAAGCTCGGCCGCTTCACCGATCTCGACGCGTTCTGCGAGCACGTCGACCTGCGCGCCTGCAACAAGAAGGGCCTCGAGGCACTGATCAAATCGGGCAGCTTCGACGGCTTCGGCCAGTCGCGCAAGTCGCTGTTCGATCAGCTCGAGGGCTCCATGGCGCAGGCGCAGAAGCGGAAGGAGGAGAAGGAGATCGGTCAGAACTCCCTCTTCGGCGCGTTTGCCGTGGCCCAGCCGGCCGCGCCGGCGGCACAGCCGTCCTCCGTCATGCGCGGCGATCCTGCGGAATGGTCGGAAGAAGAACTGCTCGCGTTCGAAAAGGAGACGCTCGGCTTCTACATCACGGGCCACCCGCTCAACAAATTCAAGGCGGACCTCGCGCAGTTCGCGACGGCGAGCATCGCGACGCTCGGCAGGCAGGTCGACCAGATCGTCGAGATCGGCGGGATCGTCGGACAGCTCAGGAAGTCGAAGATCAAGAAGGGGCCGAACGAAGGGAAGCTGATGGCGAAGTTCGTCCTCGACGACCAGCATGGGTCCGTGGACGTCGTCGTGTTCAGCGATCTCTTTCAGAAGGTCGCGCGATGGCTCGAGAACGGGGTCCCCGTGCTCCTGACGGCGACGGTGAAGGACACGGGAGGGGTTCCCGCCGGGCGCAGCGCCTCACTCGCGTCGGCCGAGCAGAATGCGCAGCAGATCCAGGACGAGTACGGCGGCCACCCCGAGGAGGGCTTCCGCCCCGCGGCGTACTCGGCGGGCGGAACGGTCGAGGAGGAGAAGAGCGCGGACGAGCTCGAGCGCGAGAGAATCGGTGTCGACGTCGGCAAGTTCAACCTCGGACTCTTCGGCGCCGATCCCGCGCTGGCGGATGACGAGCAGGAGGACGACAACGGCGGGGCCGGCGTCCGGATGGACGCGGAGCTTCGCAACGGTTCGGGAGCGGCCGCCGCGCGGGCGCACCTGCGCGACGGCGAAGCGGCGGAGACACCTCCGGCGCCGCCCGCCTCGGATCTTCCGGTCACGCCGGAGCTCAACGCGATCGACCTCGTCCCTCTCGACGGCATTCGCGAGCGGAAGGTGCGCGAGCTGTGCGTCGAGATCTCCTACAGCGAGGCGACGGACGAGACGATCCGGAAGCTCCGCGCGATCGTCGAGGCGCACGCCGGAGACGTGCCGATCACGTTCGCTCTGAAGGACCTTCCGGAATCGCTTCGCGACCACGCGTCGAACGGAAACGGCAGTCTCCGGATCCGGATCAATCCCCATTTCCGCGTCCAGCCCGGGCCGGAGCTGACCGCCGAAATCGAAGCGGTACGAGGAAGGCTGCTCTACAACTTCGGGGCGTAGCCCGGAAATGTGGGCGGCGCCGGAGGCGCCGAAGAGGTTAGCCGGTGGTGACGGCCCGGAGGGCCGGAACCACCGGAGCTGCGACCGCACACGATTGCGCCCCGGAGGGGCGCCGCCGCGCGGCCCCTCCGGGGCCAAATCAAAATCAATCGCCCGTAACCGGTGGTTCGCGCTTCGCGCTCACCACCGGCTACCCTCCTTCGCGCCTCCGGCGCGAGATAGCCGCGACGACCAGCGCACAACGAACAACGGCCAACGGACGACGGACGACGGACGACTACGCAAGGACGTCGTCGA
>JBOGJQ010000074.1:0-8308 GCA_050745405.1 Thermoanaerobaculia bacterium
CGTTCAGCTACGTCCCGGTCATCACGCTCACGTTCAATTCGGCTCGGGCCCCCGGAGGGGCCAATGGCGGCGCCCCTCCAGGGCGCAATCGTGTGATACGCGTTGGTCCGGTGGTTCCGGCCCTCCGGGCCGTCACCACCGGCTACCCTCCTCGGCGCCTCCGGCGCCGCGCGTGCTTACGCGGGCGAAGGCGCCATCGCGACGCCGTCCTGCCGCCGCTCCCCGGCGACCCACCCGTCCTTCAGCTCGACGATGCGGTTGCCGTACGCCGCGTTCACCTCGGAGTGCGTGACCTGAACGATCGTCGTCCCCTCGTCGTTCAGCCGCTTGAACAGCTCCATGATCTCGCGTCCCTGATCGGAGTGGAGATTGCCGGTGGGCTCGTCCGCGAGGATGACATTCGGGCTCGACACGATCGCCCGAGCGACGGCGACGAGCTGCTGCTGTCCGCCCGAGAGCTGCGACGGATAGAGATCCTTCTTGCCGACGATCTGGAACTTGTCCAGCGCCTCGCAGACGATCGCCTCCCTCTCGCCCCGCTTCATGTCGCGATACGAGAGCGGCGCCTCCAGATTCTCGTACACCGTCAGGTCGTCCAGCAGGTGATAGCTCTGGAACACGAACCCGATCGAGCGCTTCCGCAGCTCGAGGAGCTGCTTCGGCTTGAGCTCGTGGACCTTCTCTCCGAAGAACTCGTACTCGCCGCGATACGCGCCGTCGAACATGCCGAGAATGTGGAGGAGCGTCGACTTGCCGGAGCCCGACGGGCCCATGATCGAGACGAACTCTCCCGGCTCGACGTCGAGAGAGATCTGGCGGAGGACGAACGTTTCGCCTCCCTTGTAGGGATACGACTTTTCGATGCCTTTCAGGCGGATCATAGGAAGCCTTTCGTCTTCTATTCTTCTCGAAGTGCCACGCTCGGGTCGACTCGCGTCGCGCGTCGCGCGGGAAGGGCGACGGCGGCGAGGACGGAGATCCCGAGCAACAGGGCGACGGCGGCAACGACGCGCGGATCGGCCGGCTCGACGCCAAACAGCATGGAGCGCATGGAGAGAGCGAGCGGAATGGCGAGGGCGAGCCCGGTCGCGACGCCGGCGAGCGCCGTGATGGCGCCTTCGCGAAGGAGCTGCCGGAAGATGCGGGAGCGGTCGGCTCCGAGCGCCATCCGGACGCCGATCTCGCGTGTGCGCCGCGCCACGCTCCACGCCGTCACCGCCCACGTGCCGAGCGCCGCCAGAAAGAGCGCGACCGCCGAGAAGATCGAGAGCATCGTCGCCGGGAGGCGGAACGACATTGCCGCCTCGTCGACGAGCTGCTCGATCGTCCGGATCTGGTCGAGCGGGATTTCAGGATCGACGGACCGGACGATCTCGCGAACGGCCGGAACGACCGAGGCCGCGTCGCCCCGCGTCCTCACGGCGAGGGTGAATCCCGTCGGGCCGCCTTCGCTCCAGAGGAGGAACATCATCGCCTCGGGCGCGCGGTGGATCGCCTGATCGCGGATCGGATCCGTGATGCCGATGACCGTGCGCCACGGCGCCTCCGCTCCGCCGCCGGTGATCCGGACCCGCTTCCCGATCGGATCCTCTCCCGGCCAGAACCGCTCGGCGAACGTGCGGTCGACGACGAGGACGTGCGTTCCGTCGTCGCCCTCCGTGTAGCCGCGCCCGCGAAGCAGGCGGACGCCCATGAGGTCGAAATAGCCGGCCGTGATCCTTTCGAAACCGACGGAGACGTGCTCCTCGACGCCCTCCACCGAGAGCGACGTCGCGCTGCTGCTGTTGGTCAGAGGAAACGGCGAGGCGAGCGCGGCCCCTTCGACGCCCGGCAGCTCGCGCGTTTGTTCGAGAATCTCGAGCCACGCCTGCCGCGCCGCCTCCGGCTCGTCGCCGAACCGTGCTTCCGGAAGAGAAAGATCGAATGTCACGATTCCCTCGGTCTCGAATCCCGGATGAACGCCGATCAGGTTCGCGAAGCTCGCGATCATGAGCGCCGCCGCGGTCGTGAGCGCGAGCGCCAGCGCGACCTGCGCCGCCACGAACGCGCGCGAGATCCTCGACGACCCTCCCCGCGATCCGAGGATACCGCCGCGGCCGATCAGCGCGCCTTCGAAGTGACGCAGGGCGGGAACGAGGCCGCTGATCATCCCCGCGGCGAGGGCGATCAGGCACGTGTACGCCGCGACGCGCGCGTCCAGCTCGATCTGGCTCGCGATCACCCGGTTGAAATCGAGATTGCGCAGGATCTCGATCGTCCAGACGGAGACGACGAGGCCGAGGATCGCACCGCCGGCGGCGAGGAGGATCGACTCCGCGAGCAGCCGGCGCACGATCCGTCCGCGCGAGGCGCCGAGCGCGCTCTGCACGGCGAGGTCGCGCGCCCTCGACTCGGTCCGGACGAAAAGGAGGTTCGCCACGTTCGCGCACGCGATGAGCAGAACGAGCGTCACCGCCGTCCAGAGCACGAGGAGCGGAGCACGGAAGTCGCGCGTCAGCTCCGATTCGATCGACGCGATCCCGACTCCGGTGTCGCGGTTGGTCGACGGGTGCTCCGTCGCCAGCGCGGCGGCGATGCCGCGAAGCTCCGCGCGCGCGGCATCGATCGTGACGCCGTCGCGAAGCCGGCCGACGACCAGCGTGTTCGAATGGTTGCCGCGAACGGCGATCCCGCTCCATGTGCCGAGCGGTACGAGAACGTCCGACGATCCCGCGCTCGGAAGACGGAACTCCATCGGGACGATCCCGATGACGCGGTACGTCTCCCCCTGAAGGCGGATCGTTGCGTCCGCGCGGAGCGGCCCGCCTCCCATCTCCTGCCAGAGGTGTGTGCCGACGAGCGCCACGCGCTCGGCCGCTCGATCCTCCCGGGCCGTGAACATCCGTCCGTCCTGTGGCCGCAGTCCGAGAACGTCGAGGAAGTTCGGCGTGACCTGGAGCGCGTCGACGTGACGCGCTCCGCTCTCGTCGCCGAGAACGCTCCACTCCGATCGGAAGGCCGCGAGGGAGGCGAACGACGTCGCGCGCTCGCGTACGTCGAAAAAGTCGGGAACCGAGAAGGGGAGGCGATCGTCGTGCGGTGCGACCTGCCAGGCGATCGCGAGCCGCTCGGGCGCCGCGAACGGCAGCGGCTCGAGAAGAAGGCCGTTGATCGCGCTGAAGATCGTGGCGTTCGCGGCGACGGCGATCGCGAGCGTCACGACCGCGGAAGCCGCGATCAGAGGCGTTCTGCGGAGCGAGCGGAGAGCGAAGCGCAGATCGTGAAGGAAAGGACGCATCGCGCGCCCTCACCGCAACAGATCTGCCAGAGCTGTGGCGCGCCTAAACCCTTTAGCTCCAGAGTGATAGGACCCTGACGCCGGGACGCGGGCCGTGGGAAGTGTCCGTTTTTGGGACGAGCCTGCTCATTCGTATCGCAGCGCCGTGGCCGGATGGGCGCGCGCGGCGCGCCGGGTCGGAACCCAGCATGCCGCCCCTGCCGCGGCGACGAGAACGAGCGCGAGAACGACGAACGTCGCCGGATCGCGCGCGTCCGTGCCGACGAGCATGCTCTCGACGAGCGGCCCGAGAACGAGCGCCGCGAACGTTCCCGCGAGGAGTCCCGCGACGACCACGCGCGACGCCTCGCCCAGAATGAGTGCCGCGAGATCCCGCCGCGTGGCGCCGAGCGCCGCGCGCACGCCCATCTCCGGAATGCGCCGCGTCGCATTGAAGCTCATGACCCCATAGATCCCGATCGTCGCGAGCGCGAGCGCGAGAATCGAGAACCCGCCGAGCAGGGCGAGAACGAACCGCCGCTGCTCGAGCGTGTCCGCCATCAGCCCCTCCATCGCGTGGGTCGAGTAGATCGGCAGCGTCGGGTTGATCTCCCAGATCTCGTTCTTGACCGATTCGGCGGATGCCAGCGCGTCGCCGCGATTTGTCCGAACGACCAGGGTCATCGATCCCGTCCCCGACTGTCCGTGCGAGACGTAGACGTCCGCACGCCCGGCGTCGAGGAGATTCGTCTGCCGCACGTCGCCCGCGATCCCGACGACCTCGTAATCGACGGGTCTCCCGTACGCCATCCGAATGCGACGGCCGATCGCCGGCCCGTTCCCGAACAGATCGCGAGCCATCGTTTCGCTCAGGATCGCGACGCGCGGCGCATCGAAGGCATCCCGTTCCGTGAAGGATCTCCCGGCGCGCAGCGGAATTTCCATCGCCCCGAAATACCCCTCGGTGACCGCGGCGACGAAGCCGGGACGCTCGCGGTCTTCGCCCGCGACCGTCACCGCGGTGTCGACGTCGATCTTGACTTCGGCGAACGGCACGGACGATGACGCTGCGACGCGATCGACCTGCGGCATCCGTTCGAGGCGCGCGGCGGCTTCCCGGAAAAAGGCGGCGCGCTGCGCGGGCGTTTCGTAGCGATCCCAGACGAAGAGCTGCATCACGAGGAGACGTTCCGGGCGGAAGCCGGGATCGATCGACACGACGCGCGCGAAGCTCTGGCCGAGCAGACCCGCGCCGACGAGAAGAACGAACGCGAGCGCGATCTGCGCCGAGACGAGGAGATCGCGAAAACGGCGTGCGGGAGCGCCGACGGTCCCGCGCGCGGCGACCCGGAGAGGGGAGCCGTGACGCGCGCCGTGAAGCGCGGGAAGAATGCCGACGAGGAGCGCGGTCGCGACCGTCACGGCCAGGGAGAAGCCGAGGACCCGGAGCCCCACGCCGATCTCGTCGGCGCGCGGGAGAGTGTTCGGACCGAGGGCGAGGATCGCATCGATGCCGAGGCGGGCGAGGAGCACGCCGGCGACCGCGCCGGCCGCCGCGAGGACGCCGGTCTCGACGAGGCGCTGCCGGATCAGCCGGCCCCGGCCGGCGCCGAGCGCGGCGCGGATGGTCGACTCGGCCTGCTGCTCGCTCGCGCGCGCGAGCAGCAGGTTGACCACGTTCGCGCACGTGATGAGCAGGACGAGTGAGACGGCAGCCAGGAGAAGGAGAAGTCCGTCCCGTACGCCTCCGGCGAGGCGCTCATGGATCGGCATCGCGTCGAATCGCACGGGACCGTTCGTGTCGGGGTACTCGCGCGCGAGGCGGAGGGCGATCGTGTCCAGCTCGGCGTGGGCGTCTTCGAGCCGAACGCCCGGGGCGAGCCGCGCGAGGACCGTGAAGTAGCGCGCCTCGCGACGCGTCGCATCGGAGGGGTCCGGCGTGCGCGGCAGCCAGAGGGCGGCGTTCCGCATACTCCACGAGGGCCCCATGCGGCTGAAGTTCCGGAACGAGGAAGCGAGAACACCGATGATCGTGTGCGACTCGCCGTCGATCGCGATCCTGGTTCCGATCGCGGCGGGATCCGAGGCGAAGCGATCGCGCCAGAACGGCTCACTCAGGATCACGACGCGATGCGCGTTCCGGTGCTCCTCTGCGGTGAAGCCGCGTCCGAGAAGCGGCGTCGTCCCGACGACGTCGAGGAACGAGTCGCTGATCCTGTACGAGGGGACCGTTTCCGGCGTGCCATTGAACAGGTCGGATCCGGTCGGTTCCATCGCGGCGACGGCCGCGAACGATTGCGCCTGATCCCGGACGTCGACGAAGTTCGCGGGCGAGACGTCGAGCCGTTCTCCGCCCGTGAACACGTCGCGCTCGGCGATGACGACGACCCGGTCGGCGTCCGTCAGCTCGAGAGGCTTCCAGAGGACGCCGTCGACGACGCTGAAGATCGCGGTGTTCGCACCGATGCCGAGCGCGAACGTCGCGACGACCACGAGCGCGAAGCCGGGGCGGCGGGCAAGCGAGCGGAGAGCCTGGCGGATGTCGTTCATCGTTCGTCGTCCTGATGTCGCGTCGTATTACTCGTGCCGCAGCGCCTCCACCGGCTGGACGCGGCTCGCGCGCACCGCGGGGACCCACGAGGCGAGGAGGGCGACCGCGCCGAGGACCGCGGCGGCGGCGATCCAGGTCCAGACGTCGGGGGTCGAGAGCTCCGGAATGAGCGCGGCGAGCACCTCGCGCCCGGCGAGCGACGCGATCGCGCCGATCGCGATCCCCGCCGCCGTCAGGACGACGGCGTCCCGCGTCACCGACCGGAGAATCGCGTGCCGTTCCGCGCCGAGTGCCATCCGGATCCCGATCTCGCGCGTGCGGCGGCTCACCGAATACGCGAGAAGGGCGAAGATTCCGACCGCGACGAGAATCATCGCCATGCCGGCGAGCGTCGCCAGGAGAATCATCAGCACGCGCGGCATCAGCACGGAGTCGTCGACGTACTGCGGCATCGGCTCGATCCGGAAGATCGGCAGGGCCGGATCGAGCTGACGCACGACCGTGCGGATCGCGGGGACCAGCGCCTCTTCACCGAGGGAGGAGCGGACGACGAACGCGGCGAAGTCGACCGGATTCTGCGCGTGCGGCAGATAGAGCTCCGGAGGCGCGTCGGCGCCGAGTCCTTCGTGACGGACGTTCGCCACGACGCCGACGACGCGGCCGCCGGCCTGCTCCTCGCCGCCCAGCCGCGTGCCGACGCGCAGCGTACGCCCCACGGCATCGGCGCCGGGCCAGAGGAGCTCGGCCGCCGCCTCGTTCACCAGCACGACGTCCTCCGTCGTCGCCGTGTCCGAGCTCGTGATCCCGCGGCCGCTCAGCAGCCGCATCCGCATCGTCTCGAGGTATCCAGGCGTGATCACCCGGATCTGCACCGACCGGTCGTCCTCGTCGTCGACGGCGACCTCGTCGAGCTTTTCGACGCTGATCGAGTAGGAGAAGCCGCTCATCGGCAGGCCGAAAATCGCGCCGGCCCTCTCCACGCCCGGAATCGCCTCGAGCTTCCCGGCGAGCTCCGCGAATGTCGACGCGACCCTCGGCCCTTCGCCGTAGCGCGACTCGGGGAGGGAAAGCTGGAACGAGACGACTCCCGCCGGATCGAATCCGGGATCTGTCCGGACGAGGCCGACGAAGGTCCGGATCAGGACGCCCGCACTCGAGAGGAGGAGGAGCGACAGCGCGATCTCCGTAACGACGAGCAGGGATCGCATGCGGCGTCCGCGGTCGCCTTCGCCGCTCCGCGCCTGGTCCTCGCGAAGCGTCCGGTCGAGGTTGCGCCGCCCCGCGATCAGCATCGCAGGCGCCGTCCCCAGGACGAGCGCCGTCAGAAGCGAGAGCCCGGCCGTGAACGCGAGCACGAGCCCGTCGAGCTCGACGTCCTCGAGGCGGGGAAGGGCGTCGATCTCGAGTCCCGTCGCGAGGGCTACGCCCCACGCGCCGAGGATCAGCCCGAGAAGGCCGCCCGCGACGGCGAGAACGAGGCTCTCGACGAGGAGCTGCCGCGCGATGCGCCAGCGGCTCGCGCCGAGTGCGGCGCGCACGGCGACCTCGCGCTGCCGCCCAATCGCGCGCGCGAGAAGGAGATTGCCGACGTTCGCGCACGCGATCAGCAGAACCGTCGCGACCGAGGCGAAGAGAAGCAGCAGCGCCGCGCGGACGTCCCCCGTCATCTTCTCGAGCACCGTTCGGACGCGCCCATCCCCCCATCCCTCGTTCGACTTCGGATATTCGGATTCGAGGAAGCGCCCGATCTGCTGCATCTCCGCGGTCGCCGCTTCGATCGTCACGCCCGGCTTCAGTTTCCCGATCACCGTCAGGTAGTGCGCACCGCGCTGCGTCCGCATCTCCTCCGCGCTGAAGCGCGCCGGCCGCCAAATCTCCGTCTCGCCCGGCCACGCGAATCCGGGCGGCATCACGCCGATCACGGTCACGGGCTCACCGTCGAGCGTGATCGGCGTCCCGAGGACGCCCTCGCTTCCGCCGAGCGTCCGCTGCCACAGCCCGTGCGAGACGATCGCGACGTTCTCGCCGCCCGCCTCCAGCTCGCCCGGCGTGAACGCGCGGCCGGTCAGCGGCGGAGTCCCGAGAACGTGGAAGAAGCCGGCCGTGACGTTCGCCGAGCGGACCTGGGCGGCGTCACCCCGGCCGGTGAGCGCGGCCGACGATCCCCAGTAGCCGGCGAGGCTCTCGAACGAGCGCGCCATGCGCTGCCAGTCGAAGAAATCGGGTGGCGAGGCGGTCCACTCGTCTCCTTCGTAGAGGATGTAGACGTCGACGAGCCGCTCGGAATCGGGGAAGGGGAGCGGCGCGAACAGGATCGACCGGACGAGCGTGAAGACGGCCGTGTTCGCGCCGATCGCGAGGGCGAGCGTCAGGACGATCGTCGCCGTCCAGGCGGGCGTCGAGGCGAGGCGGCGGAGGGCGAGGCGGAAGTCGTTCATCATCAGTAGCTCGTAGTCAGTAGCTCGTAGTCAGTAGCTCGTAGTCAGTAGCTCGTAGTCAGT
>JBOGJQ010000075.1:0-24967 GCA_050745405.1 Thermoanaerobaculia bacterium
CCGCACAGGCACTCGTAGTCCTTGATCGGCCCGAAGATCCGCGCGCAGAACAAGCCGTCGCGCTCCGGCTTGAACGTCCGGTAGTTGATGGTCTCGGGCTTCTTGACCTCGCCGTACGACCAGGCGCGGATCTGGTCCGGGCTGGCGATCGAGATCTTGATCTGATCGAACTTCAGCGTCCCGCTGGGCTGTCCGAAGAAGTACATCAACTCGTTCATCTTGCGCTCCTTTCGACCGACCGGGAGGATGTGCCGCCGACCACCGGCGCGGCGGCCCGCCCCGCGGTCAATCGCCGCCCGCCTGCTCGAGCTCGACGTTCAGGCCCAGTGCCTGCAGTTCCTTGACCAGGACGTTGAACGACTCGGGGATGCCCGCCTCGAACGTGTCCTCGCCGCGCACGATCGCCTCGTAGATCTTGGTCCGTCCGGAGACGTCGTCGGACTTGACGGTCAGCATCTCCTGCAGGGTGTAGGCGGCGCCGTAGGCCTGCAGCGCCCAGCATTCCATCTCGCCGAAGCGCTGGCCGCCGAACTGCGCCTTGCCGCCCAGCGGCTGCTGGGTGACCAGGCTGTAGGGACCGACCGATCGGGCGTGGATCTTGTCGTCGACCAGGTGGCCGAGCTTGAGCATGTAGATGTAGCCGACCGTCACCTTGCGATCGAACGCCTCGCCGGTGCGGCCGTCGACCAGGGTCACCTGGCCGGACACGTCGCACCCGGCCTGGTCGAGCAGGCTCACGATGTCGCGTTCGTGGGCGCCGTCGAACACCGGCGTGGCCACCGGGATGCCGCTGCGCAAGTTGCCGGCCAGCTCCAGGATCTGCTCGTCGCCGAACCCCGCGAAACCATCCGCGTCGCCGTAGAAGTCGGCCAGCTGGGTGCGCAGCGCCGCCACGCGGTCCTTGCTCGCCCGGTCGATCAGAGCGCCGATCTGCCGGCCGAGGTTGTTGCACGCCCAGCCCAAATGCGTCTCGAGGATCTGGCCGACGTTCATGCGCGAGGGAACGCCGAGCGGGTTGAGCACGATCTCGACCGGCGTCCCGTCCGGCAGGTACGGCATGTCCTCCTCGGGGAGGATCTTCGAGATGACGCCCTTGTTCCCGTGGCGTCCGGCCATCTTGTCGCCGACCGAGAGCTTCCGCTTCATCGCGACGTAGACCTTGACGAGCTTGATGACGCCCGGGGCGAGCTCGTCGCCCTTCTGCAGGTCCTCGCGCCGCTCCTCGGCCTTCTGCTCGAGGACGCGGATCCGGTTCTCGGCGCGCTCGATGAGGATCCGGATCGACTCGCGGCTGTCCTCGTCGACCGGGAGCGCGAGAAGCTCGCGACGGCTCAGACGCGACAGAACCTCGCGCTGCACCATCTCGCCCTTCTTCACGATCGTCTCGCCGGAGCGGAAGTCGACCACGTCGCGGCTCATCGGCTTCTCGGCGAGCAGCTCCGCGATCTTCTTGTTCCGCGTCTCGTTGATGATCCGGATCTCGTCCTGGATGTTGCGGCTCATCCGCTCGAGCTCGGCCTCTTCGATCGACTTCGCGCGGAGGTCCTTCTCGACGCCCTTGCGCGAGAAGATCTTCACGTCGACGACCGTCCCCTCGATGCCCGGAGGCGTCTTGAGGGAGGCGTCGCGCACGTCGCCGGCCTTTTCACCGAAGATCGCCCGGAGGAGCTTCTCCTCGGGGGTGAGCTGCGTCTCGCCCTTCGGCGTGACCTTGCCCACGAGGATGTCGCCCTGGCCGACCGTCGCGCCGATCCGCACGATGCCCGACTCGTCGAGATCGCGCAGCGCCGACTCCGACACGTTCGGGATGTCGCGCGTGATCTCCTCGGGTCCGAGCTTCGTGTCGCGCGCCTCGATCTCGAACTCCTCGATGTGGATCGAGGTGTAGTAGTCCTCCTTCACGAGCTTCTCGGAGACGAGAATCGCGTCCTCGAAGTTGTGGCCGCGCCACGGCATGAAGGCGACGAGAATGTTCCGGCCGAGCGCGAGCTCGCCCGCCTCGGTGCACGGCCCGTCGGCGAGGACCTGGCCCTTGCGGACCCGCTGTCCCTCGCGGACGGCCGGCTTCTGCGCGATGCAGGTGTTCTGGTTCGACCGCTTGAACTTGATGAGCTGGTAGATGTCGGCGCCGAACTCCTTGGTCTCGCCGGTCTCGACGTCCTCCGCTTCGACGCGGACGATGATCCGGTTCGAGTCGACGAGGTCGACCACGCCGCCGCGCTTGCAGATGACCACCGCGCCCGAGTCGCGCGCGACGATGTTCTCCATCCCCGTGCCGACCAGAGGCGCCTCGGTCCGCAGCAGAGGCACGGACTGGCGCTGCATGTTCGCGCCCATCAGAGCGCGGTTGGCGTCGTCGTTCTCGAGGAACGGCACGAGCGAGGCCGCGACCGAGACGAGCTGCTTCGGCGAGACGTCGATGAAGTCGACCTTCTCGCGCTCGATCGAGACGAAGTCCCCCGCCTGACGCGCGATGACGCGGTCGTGCACGAGGTTTCCTTCCTCGTCCGTGATCGCGTTCGCCTGGGCGATCGTGTAGCGCTCCTCGTCCCAGGCGGAGAGATAGAACGCGTACGGCTCGGCCTCGGCCGGCTGCAGCCGCTTCCGCGCGCTCTTCTCCTCGGCATTCGCCTTCGCGATCCGGTTGTTCTCCTTCTGGAGCTCCCGTTTCTCGACGATCTGCCCGAGCTGGAAGGTCGCGTCGCCCGCCTTCAGGATCCGGTAGTGGTCGAGGACGCGGCCGTTCTCGACCTTCTTGTACGGCGACTCGATGAAGCCGTACTCGTTGATCCGCGCGTAGCACGCGAGCGACGAGATGAGGCCGATGTTCGGACCTTCCGGCGTCTCGATCGGGCAGATGCGCCCGTAGTGCGTCGGGTGAACGTCGCGGACCTCGAACCCGGCGCGCTCGCGCGACAGGCCGCCCGGTCCGAGGGCCGAGAGGCGCCGCTTGTGCGTGACCTCGGAGAGGGGGTTCGTCTGGTCCATGAACTGCGAGAGCTGCGAGGACCCGAAGAACTCCTTGATCGCCGCGATGACCGGCTTCGAGTTGATCAGATCGTGCGGCATCGCGGAGTCGATGTCCTGATGGACCGACATCTTCTCCTTGATCGCGCGCTCCATCCGGACGAGGCCGATGCGGAACTGGTTCTCGAGCAGCTCGCCCACCGCGCGGACGCGGCGGTTGCCGAGGTTGTCGATGTCGTCGACCCGGCCGACGTCCTTCCGGAGCCGGAGCAGGTAGTTGATCACGACGAAGAAGTCCTCGGCCGTCATCGTCTTCTGCGTGACCGGGGTGTCGAGGTCGAGCTTGATGTTGAACTTGAACCGGCCCACGCGCGAGAAGTCGTATTTCCGCGCGTCGAAGAACATCCCCTCGAACAGGGCCTTCGCCGACTCGAGCGTCGGAGGGTCGCCGGGGCGCATCCGGCGGTAGATCTCGATGATCGCCTGCTCGAAGGACTTCGCGGTGTCCTTCCGGACCGTGTTCACGAGGATGTCGCTGACCAGGTCCCACTCGGGGAAGATCAGCTCGGCCTCTTCGATGCCGTGCTCGCGCAGGACCTCGGCCCAGTCGGCCGAGACGGGGTCGCCGGCCTCGAAGAGGACCTCGCCCGTGTTCTGGTCGACGACGTCGGCGAGGAACGCGGCCTTGTCGAGCTGGTCGAAGCCGACCTTCGCGCTCGCCTCGTTGTTCTTCGCGAGGGCGTCGGCCATCTTCTTGTCGAGCTTGATGCCGGCGAAGATCGGCCGGATCTCGCGGCGGCCGCGGAGCGAGTGCTTCTCCTTCGCCTCCTCCTGGTCGAGGACGCGGCGGTCGAAGCTGAGCTCGACGCTGTCGCCCGTGCCGGGGATCCGCGCCTTGATCGGCGTGTAGAACTGCCGGAGGATCTGCTCGTCCGTGGTCAGGCCGAGGGCGCGCAGGAAGACGGATCCGAGGAACTTGCGCTTCCGGTCGATGCGGACGTAGAGGAGGTTCTTCTGGTCGTACTCGAACTCGACCCACGAGCCGCGGTACGGGATGATCTTCGCGAGGAAGGTGTGCGCGCTCTCGCGGGTGAAGAAGACGCCCGGGCTGCGGTGGAGCTGCGAGACGATGACGCGCTCGGTCCCGTTGATGATGAACGTGCCGTTGTCGGTCATCAGCGGGATGTCGCCGAAGAAGACCTCCTCTTCCTTCGCGTCGCGCATGTGCTTGACGCCGGTGTCGGGGTCCTTGTCGTAGACGAAGAGGCGGAAGGTGACCTTCAGCGGGACGCTGTAGGTCATGCCGCGCTCCTGGCACTCCTCGACCGAGTACTTCATCTGGAGGTCGACGGGGTTGCCGCAGATGTCGCAGATCTCGACGCGGTTCTTGTTGATCACGCCGCACTTCTGGCAGCCGACCGTCTCCTCGTGCGGATGATCGGTGATGATCTTCGCGCCGCAGTTCGCGCACGTCATCCGGAGGTGCTCGAGGCCCTTGAGCTGGCCGCACTTGCACTCCCAGTTGCCGATCGAGAACTTCACGAAGTCGAGCGAGCAGGTCTCCCGGAAGTCCGAGAAGGGGAACACGCTCGTGAACACCGATTGCAGCCCCGTGTCCTCGCGCTCCTCGGGGAGGAGGTTCATCTGGAGGAAGCGCTCGTACGACTTGCGCTGCACGTCGATGAGGTTGGGCAGCGCCATGTAGCTGCGGATCTTGGAGAAGTCGTGGCGGACCGGCTCCTGTTTCGGGAGGGACGTCATCAGGCGTGGCTCCTTCGTCTACGGTTGAACAGTTGAACAGTGAATCGTTGAACAGTTCGCGCGCGGCAAGCGCACGGTTCGACTGTTCAACGATTCAACTGTTCAACTCTGTCGTGTGACGTCCGGCCGCAGGCGGGCGCGGCGCGGAGAGTCGCGGGAAAAACGGCGAGCCGATTGCGGAAAGGGACCTCTCCCCCCCTTTCCCGGCTCCAGAATCTCGATCGAGCAGTACGAATCCGGATGCTGGGTCCGGAAACGGCGACCGCGGGGCGGCGGCAACGTTGCAGTTTATCTACAACGCCTCCCCGCGCGCGTCATTCCCGCACCCTCCGGCGACGCTCTGTCCGAGGGACGCTGTCATCCCGAGCCGTGAGGCGAGGGATCTGGGTGGGCGGGTGCGCAAGATCTCCCGCTCCCGACCGCCCAGATCCCTCGCTGCCGCTCGGGATGACAGCAGGCGCCTGGGAGCCAGTCGACTCCCAGACGCCCGGTGCTGCAATTACTTGACTACGACTTTCGCGCCGGCCTCTTCGAAGGTCTTCTTGATCTTCGCGGCCTCGTCCTTCGAGACGCCTTCCTTGATCGCTCCCGGCGCGCCCTCGACGAGGTCCTTGGCCTCCTTGAGGCCGAGGCTCGTCACCTCGCGGACCGCCTTGATCACGTTGATCTTCTTGTCACCGACTTCCTGGAGGACGACGGTGAACTCGGTCTGCTCCTCGGCCGGGGCGGCCGCGGCGGCCGCGCCGGCTCCGGGCATCGCCATCGGCACGGCCGCGGCCGCGGCCGAGACGCCGAAGCGATCCTCGAGCGCCTTGACGAGGGTGTTCAGGTCGAGGACCGACATCTCCTCGATCGACTTCACGAAATCTTCAGTGGACATAGCCATTTGTTTCTGCCTCCGACTTTCTTAGTTCGTATCTGGTAGTTCGTATCCAGTAGCTCGTAGCTAGTAACTGGTAGCTGGTTATTCGGTTGCCGTCTCGGCGGGCGCCTCGGCGCCGCCGCCCTTCTGCTTGGCAACCTGGTCGAGAACGACGGCCAGGTTGCGGATGTTGGCCTGAAGGACGGTGACGAGGCCGCGGATCGGGCTCTGGAGCATGAACAGAAGCCGGGCCACGAGCTCCTCGCGGCTCGGCAGGCTCGCGATCGCCTCGATCTGCTCGGCCGGGACGACCTTCCCCTCGAGCATGGCGCCCTTGAAATTGAGCGCCGGGACGTCCTTGGCGAACTTCGAGAGGGCCTTCGCGAGCGCGACGGCGTCGCCGCGGTTGTAAGCGACCGCGGTCTCGCCCGAGAACTGCTCGCGGAGCTCGATCATCGGCGAGTCCTTGAGCGCGATCAGGGCGAGGGTGTTCTTGACGACGACGTACTGCGAGCCGGCTTCGCGGACCTGCTTGCGGAGCTCGGTGATCTGCGGAACGGTGATGCCCTTGAACTCGATCAGGAACGCGTTGGTGGCCTGACCGATCTCCTGGTTGAGGGTTTCGACGGCCTGTCGTTTTTCGTCTCGGTTCATCGCGCCCTCCTACTCCGCCCGCGCCTCGGCGATGGCCGCATCGATCTGGATCGAGGGACTCATCGTCGACGAAACGAAGATGGACTTGACGTAGCGGCCCTTCGCCGCGGCCGGCTTCGCCTTCCGCACGGCCTCGATCATCGAGGCCGCGTTCTCGGTCAGCTTGTCGGGCGTGAAGGAGATCTTGCCGACGGGAACGTGGATGATGGCGGTCTTGTCGACGCGGAACTCCACCTTGCCGGCCTTGATCTCCTGGAGCGCCTTGGCCACGTCGAAGGTCACGGTGCCGGTCTTCGGGTTCGGCATCAGGCCGCGGGGACCGAGGACTTTGCCGAGCTTGCCGACCGAGCGCATCATGTCGGGCGTGGCGATGACCGCGTCGTAGTCGATCCAGCCTCCCTGGATCTTCTCGACGAGCTCTTCGCCCCCGACGAAGTCGGCGCCGGCCTCCTGGGCCTCGCGCTGCTTGTCGCCGGCCGCGATCACGAGCACGCGTTTGGTCTGACCGGTACCGTGGGGAAGGACCGTGGTGCCGCGCACCATCTGGTCGGCGTGTTTGGGGTCGACTCCGAGCAGCAGCGCGAGCTCGACCGTCTCGTCGAATTTGGCGAACGCGATCTGCTTGAGCAGGGCGAACGC
Organism: Thermoanaerobaculia bacterium; assembly: GCA_050745405.1. Taxonomy (GTDB): domain Bacteria; phylum Acidobacteriota; class Thermoanaerobaculia; order Gp7-AA8; family Gp7-AA8; genus JBOGJQ01. The sequence continues at coordinate 6,884 of JBOGJQ010000075.1, forward strand.
CTCATCGAGCTGGTACGGCCGCGTCTCGACGCGGTCGACTGCCGCACGGTACTTCTTTCCGTGTTTCGCCATTACACCTCCGTAGTCCGAGCGACGGAATCGCTTCCGTCTCCTACGTTCGTTGATCCGTCCCGGCACTCACCGGGGGCCACACCATTGACTACTCGATTTCGATCCCCATCGACCGCGCCGTTCCCTCGACCGTCTTGATCGCGGTCTCGAGGGAGGCGGCGTTGAGGTCGGGCATCTTCGTCTTCGCGATCTCCTCGACCTGAGCGCGCTTGACCGTGCCGACCTTCTGGCGGTTCGGCGTGCCCGAGCCCTTCTGCACGCCGGCGGCGCGGAGAAGGAGAATGGCCGCGGGCGGGGTTTTGGTCACGAACGTGAACGAGCGGTCGGAGAAGACCGTGATCACGACCGGGATGATGAGGCCCTGGTCCTTCTGCGTCCGGGCGTTGAAGGCCTTGCAGAACTCCATGATGTTCACGCCCTGCTGGCCGAGCGCCGGACCGACCGGCGGGGCCGGCGTCGCCTGCCCAGCGGGAATCTGCAGCTTGATGTATCCAGTGATCTTTTTAGCCATTGTTAATTACTCGTAGTATTCGACTTTAGTTTGAACGCAGAACGCAGAACTCAGAACGGAGAAGTAAGAAAACATACGCATTAAACTTGAACGTTTTCGTTCCTCTTTTTTCTTTTCGTTTTTTCTTCCTTCTTTTTCTACGTTCTACGTTCTGCGTTCTGCGTTCTGCGTTCCTATCGTTTCGTTGCTCCGCCCTGCTCCTCGGCCGGATCGAACCGCGTCACCTGGAGGAAGTCCAGCTCGACCGGCGTCGACCGTCCGAAGATCGTGACCATGACCTTGAGCGTGTTCCGGTCGAGGTTCACTTCCTCGACCACGCCCGTGAAGTTCGTGAACGGCCCGTCGACGATCCGCACGTGCTCGCCGTGCTCGTAGACGTGCTTCGGCTTCGGCTTCTCCTTGGTCGAGACGACCTGGTTCAGGATCGAGTCGACCTCTTCCTGGCTGAGCGGCGTCGGCTTCTTGCCCGCTCCGACGAACCCGGTCACCTTCGGCGTGTTCTTCACCAGGTGCCACGCCTCGTCGTCCATTTCCATCTCGATGAGGATGTAGCCGGGGAAGAACTTGCGCTGGACCTCGCGCTTCTTGCCGCCCTTCATCTCGACGAGCGTTTCGGTCGGGATCCGGATCTCGCCGAACTTCTCGCGCATGGCGAGAGCGTCGATCCGCTGCTCGAGGTTCTCGCGCACCCGCTCCTCGAACCCGGAGTAGGTGTGCACGATGTACCACTGCCTGGTCTTCGTCTCGGCCATGATCTTACGCACCTGCTCCGAACTGCGTGAAGACGAAGTCGATCGCCTGATAGAAGACGACGTCGCAGAGCCACAGGTACAGCCCGAAGAAGACCACCGCGGCCAGCACCACGCCGGTCGTGCCGATGACCTCCGGCCGCGACGGCCACGTCACCTTCTTCATCTCGGCGGAGACCTCGCGCACGAACGTCCGCGTCGAGCTCCACCATCCCTTGGGATCGAATTTCATCCGTTGCTCCGATTGCCCGATCGCGCCGCGCGCGCCGGACCTTCTCCCCGAATCGCGTTGGCAGGCCAGGAGGGATTCGAACCCCCAACCCGCGGTTTTGGAGACCGCTGCTCTACCAATTCGAGCTACTGGCCTGTGCGGTTTGCCCTTCGGACTGCTGCGAATCCTTACTTGGTCTCGCGATGCACCGTGTGGCGGCGATCGAAGCGGCAGAATTTCTTGAGCTCCAGCTTCTCGGTCGACGTCTTCCGGTTCTTCGTCGTCGTGTAGTTCCGACGTTTACAGTCGGTGCACTGCAGGTTGATGATCTCTCTGATTGCCGCCATGACCTCTCCGGGCGCTGCCGTTTCGTGGAGCCCTCGACGAGATTTGAACTCGTGACCCCGTCCTTACCAAGGACGTGCTCTACCCCTGAGCTACGAGGGCGTATTCGCTCGTCGCCGGACTCGATGCGCGATCGAGCCCCGCGACCAGCCAATGCGCGGATTGGAGCGGGAGACGGGGATCGAACCCGCGACCAACAGCTTGGAAGGCTGTGACTCTACCACTGAGTTACTCCCGCTCTCGGAAACCCGCCCCGCCGGCCGCCGCAGCGGAAAATGTGGTGGAGGCGGATGGATTCGAACCACCGTAGGCCTTCGCCAACAGATTTACAGTCTGCCCCCTTTAGCCACTCGGGCACGCCTCCACGATTCCCTCGTTCCGCTGGATGACGCGGTCGCCGAACCGTCGTCGATCGAGCTCGAATTCGCCGCGACTTGGAGCTGGCGGCGGGACTCGAACCCGCGACCTGCTGATTACAAATCAGCTGCTCTACCAACTGAGCTATGCCAGCACGGATTCCGTCGTTTTCAAAGACACGGAAAGACGGACGACGACCGTCCGCCGTCTCGCCCGAAAGGGGACGAGCCTTATAGCAAATCGCCTAACCGACAGCAAGAGAGCACTATTCCGCCGAAAAAGCGTCTTGGGCGTCTTGGGCGTCTCAGGCGTCTTGGGCGTCTTCTGAGCCGACGCCGGGATGCTCCAGACTCCCTAGACTCTCAAGACGCTCAAGACGCCCAAGACTGCCTCTCCATTTCCCAGCCAATGACCGCGGCCGCGGCCGCCACGTTGAGCGATTCGACGTGTCCCCGCATCGGGATCGCGATCGTCCCGTCGCAGTGCGCCAGGACGTTCCGCCGGATGCCCTTCCCCTCGCTGCCGAGGACGATCGCCGTCTTGCCGCGGAGGTCGACCTGGTCGAGCCGCGTCCCGCCGGCCGCCGCCGCCCAGACCCAGAACTCCTCCTTCTTGAGCCGCTCGACCGCCCGCGCCAGGTTCGTCACCTGCGCCACCGCCATCCACTCCGACGCCCCCGCCGACGCCTTTACCGCCGCAGCCGTCAGCCCGGCGCTCTCGTGCTCCGGAATGACGACCAGACCGATGCCGAAGCACTCCGCGACCCGGAGGATCGCCCCGAAGTTCTGCGGATCGGTGATCCCGTCCAGCAGGAACACGCGCGATGCCGCGCCGACGCGCTCCTCGAAGTCGGCATACTCCGCCGCCCCCACCTCGGCGACCACGCCGTTGTGGACGCCCCCCTCCGCGAGCCGGCCGAGCTCGCGGGTCGCGAGAAACCGCACCGGGACGTCGTTTTCCCGGGCCCCGTCGACGATCCGCTGGTGCCGCCGCCCCTCCTCCTTCGCCACGGCGACCCAACGAATTCGACTCGCATGCGCCCTCAGCGCCTCCAGAACCGGATTCGCCCCGAAAATGATCATGATGCGATCCCGTCGGCGACGCGCCGCGCGAACCGCGGGCCGCCGTAGATGAACCCCGTGTACGCCTGGACCAGGTCCGCCCCCGCCGCGAGCTTCTCCCGCGCCGTCCGGGCATCTTCGATCCCCCCGACGCCGACCAGAGAGTAGTCCGGGCCGACGAGCGCGCGCACCTCCCGGAGGACCTCGGTCGACCGGGCGAAAAGGGGCCGGCCCGAGAGGCCGCCGGGCTCATCCACGGCTTCGGTCAGACCCGAACGCTCGATCGTCGTATTCGTCGCGACGATGCCGTCGGCCAGACGCAGACAGACATCCGCGATTTCCCGAAGCGCCGCCGAATCGACGTCCGGGGCGATCTTGACGAGGATCGGGTGAGCCCCGCCGGTCGCGAAGCGCGCGCGGGCCCGCTCCTCCCGCACGGCTTCGAGGATCCGGACCAGCTGTTCGGGGCGCTGCAGGTCTCTCAGATTCGGCGTGTTCGGGGATGAAACGTTGACGACCGCCCCCTCGGCCCATGGCGCGACGGCCGCGTAGCAGGCGGCGTACGCCGCGGCGGCGGCATCCGCCTCCACGTCGCGGTTCCTGCCGACGTTCACGAACACGGGGGCCGGTGGTTTCACGACTGTTCCACGACGTTCCACGCGCCGGCGCAGCCGGGTCGCGATCGCCGCGGCGCCGTCGTTGTTGAACCCCATCCGGTTCACGAGAGCGCGGTCGCCGGGCAGCCGGAAGAGACGCGGGCGCGGATTGCCCGGCTGCGGGAGAAGCGTCACGGTCCCCACTTCGATGAAGCCGAATCCCAGGGCTTCGAGGGCGTCGATCATCGTGGCGTTCTTGTCGAACCCGGCGGCGATGCCGAGCGGGTTCGGGAACGAGACGCCCCAGAGAGATCGCGGAGCGGAGCGCGGCCGGCACGCCGCGGCGACGGCGGCGAGGAGCGGCGGGATCGCCCCCAGGCGCTCGAGCTGGTGCGCCGTCAGCTCGTGGGCGCTCTCGGCGTCGAGCCGGAAGAGGAGCGGTCGAGCGAGGCCGTACATGCTCAGCGAATCGCGGCCAGGAAGACTTCGACCCTCTCGGTGGGCGCCATGACGCCCGCGATGCCGCGGGTGCGGCTGCCGGTCTCGAGAAGGGGGATCGAGCGCGCGAGCTCCGGGCCGTGCATCATTCCCGTCACCGCGACGCGGATGGGCATGAAGAGCGCCTTCCCCTTCCGTCCCGTGGCCGCCTTCAGACGCTCGGTCATCTCGTGATACGCATCGACGGTCACCGGACCGCCATGCGTCTTGAGATCCTCGGCGAGCGCCTCCATCACCGCGATCGCCTGCGGGTCGCGCACGAGGCCGGCGATCTCCGGCTCCGCGATCGCGCGCCGCGGATCGAACTCGAAGAGAAACCGAAGCGCCGGGATGACGTCCGTCGTCCGCTCGAGGCCGGACTTGATCACGTCGATCGCGTCGTTGAGCCACCCCTCCGCCTCGGGCCCGCCTCCCGTCACCCACCCCTCTTCTTCGAGAGCGCGCGAGACCTGCCGTCGCAGAAGGCTACTCTCCGTCTTCCGGACGTACTGCGCGTTCACCCAGAGGAGCTTCTGCGGGTCGAACACCGCGGGCGCCGGATTGACGCGCTCGAGGCCGAAGTGCGCGATGGCCTCTTCGCGCGAGAAGATCTCCGCTCCTTCGGGAGGCGACCAGCCGAGGAGAGCGAGGTAATTCACCATTGCATCGGCGAAATATCCCTCCTGGGCGAACTGCGCGACGGAGGTCGCGCCGTGGCGCTTGGAGAGCTTCGAGCGGTCTTCCCCGAGAATCAGCGAGACGTGCGCGAAGGCGGGGATCTTCCAGTCGAGCGCGCGGTAGATCAGGACCTGACGGTGCGTGTTCGTCAGGTGCTCTTCCGCGCGGATCACGTGCGAGATCTCCATGGCGTGATCGTCGACGACGACCGAGAAGTTGTACGTCGGCATCCCGTCGGAGCGGACGACGATGAAGTCGCCGAGCGTCCCGCCCTTCCACGTCACCTCGCCGCGAATGAGGTCGTCGATCGTGACGTCGGCGTCGAACTTCGCGTCCGGCTCCTTCGGAACGTGGAAGCGGATCGCGTACGGCTCGCGGCCCTGTCGCACGCGCGTTAGCCGCTCGGCCGGTTCGACGCGCCAGCAGGTGAGATCGTAGTGCGGCGGGCGGCCGGCCGCTTCGGCCTCCCCCCGTTTCCTCTCCAGCAGTTCCTCGGGGCAGAAGCAGGGATACGCGACGCCGCGCTCGATCAGCTCGTCGGCGGCGGCGCGATAGACGGGGCGGCGCTCCGACTGCCGGTACGGACCGAACTCGCCACCGATGTCGGGGCCCTCGTCCCATTCGAGGCCGAGCCACCGGAGATCGTCGAGAACCATCTCCTCCGATTCCCGCGTCGATCTCTCGACGTCGGTATCTTCGATCCGGAGGACGAGAGCGCCCTTGTGCCGGCGTGCGAAGAGCCAGTTGAAGATCGCGGTCCGCGCTCCGCCGACGTGCAGGTGCCCCGTCGGCGAGGGGGCGAATCGGACGCGAACGTCGCGAAGAAACGTCGTAGCCAAACGAGGCGCAATATACCTGAGGTCAGGGGACGCAGCGATCGCCGGGGAGCGCTTCGCCCGGCAGCAGGAAACGCAGGCCGATCGACCGCGCCTCCTCCGGAACGGCCTCCAGCGCCGCGATCGTGCGCTCGGGAAATTGCGAGCGGTGAATCCGCGCGATTTCGACGAGAACCTCCCATCCCGTGGCGCCGAGACGCGGGATGAGCGCGTTCGCATCGAGAGCAAACGTCGCATCGCCCCAACCCGGATCGAAGGCCACGGCGTCCCACGCGCCGACGACGGTCGCGCGGCTCGTCAGGACGGCAGTCTCGCGCCCGTCACGGACGCGAAGAACGACGGCGCCGATCGCCCGGTGGTCGGGATGGCACGTCGCGCATGGCGCGGGTCGAACGTGACAACCAGGTCGGGATCGAACGTTTCCATTGCACCGCGAACGAAGGCTTCGAGGGCATCGCTCGACGAATCGAGGGAGCCGTCCGGCAGCGACCCCGCGATGACGAAGGCGCCGAGGTAGGCCGCGGCGGTCGCGAGCTCGTTCGTGCGCACGGTCGCGAGATCGGGTGAACAGGAGGGGAGCTCGCACGTGCCGCCCTCGCCGCGCGTCGCCACCGCGAAGGCGCAGAGCGCCCCCTGCTGACGGCAGCGCGACGCGAGAAACGGCGCGACGAGCAGCTCGTCGTCGGGATGCGCGGCGACCCAGAGGATGCGCCCGCCGGTCGGGCGATTTACCGGACGAACGCGCGCAAGTCCGGGCGCGGCGATCGTCAGGGCGGCGACGAGACCGATCAAGAATCGCACGGAAGAATGTACGGATCCCGTGGCGGGGGCGTCTCGCCCCGGAACTCACCGGACTGGCTCACCACGTATCGGGTTCCGGGCCGGGACGGCCCGGCCACACTACTCGACCAGGACGATCGCGATCGCGGCGAGGCCTTCGCCGCGGCCGAGGAAGCCGAGGTGGTCGGTGGTCGTGGCCTTGAGGCTGACGCGGTCGGGCGAAACGGCGAGGATCGTCGCGAGCGAATCGCGGATCGCGTCGCGGTGCGGCGCGAGGCGCGGCCGTTCGGCGATGACGGTGACGTCGAGGTTCGCGATGACGAAGCCGCGCTCCGCCACGATGCGCGCCGCTTCGCGTACGAAGATCGCCGAGTCGGCCCCCTTCCACCGCGGATCGTCCGACGGGAAGTAGCTGCCGATGTCGCCGGCGGCGACGGCGCCGAGCAGCGCGTCGGTCACGGCGTGGAGAACGGCGTCCGCGTCGGAGTGGCCGGCAAGCCCGCCCGAGTCGGCGATGCGGAGCCCGCCGAGCACGAGCGGGCGGGCGGTGGCGAACGGGTGGACGTCGATTCCCTGGCCGATGCGCATGTCAGCTTTCTCCGAGAATCGCGGCGACGCGGGCGAGGTCGTCGGGATGCGTCACTTTGATGTTGCGCTCCTCGCCGGGGACGACGCGGACGCGCCAGCCGTACTTCCCGACGACGCTCGCCTCGTCCGTCCCGGCGAATCCTTCCGCGCGGGCGCGCTCGAGCGCCTCGAGAAGAATCCGCAGCGCGAAGCACTGCGGGGTCTGGGCGGCGATCCATTCGTCGCGCCCCGGCGATTCGTCGACGAAGCCGTCGGCGACGTGATGGAGGGTGTCGGTGAGCGGAAGGCCCGGGACCGCGGCACCCTCCAGCCGCGCCGCGGCGAGAACGCGCCCGAGGAGCTCGGTGCCGAACAGAGGCCGCACGGCGTCGTGGACGGCGACGAGCTCCGCGCCGCGCGCGCTCTCGAGGGCGTTCCACACCGACTCCTGGCGCGTTGCCCCTCCAGGGACGATCTCGACCGGAACGGACCAGCGCCCCTCACGCAGCACCGCGTCGAGCCGCTCGCGGTGTTCCGGCGCCACGGCGACGACGAGAAGGTCGACGAGGCCCGAGCGGTCGAACGTGTCGATCGACCAGGCGATCAGCGGACGTCCGGCGACGGGAAGGAACTGCTTCGGAACGTCGCCGCCGAAGCGGCGTCCGCTGCCGCCGGCGGGGAGGATCGCGGCGCAAGGGGAGGTCGCGACGCTACACCTCCATGATCTCTTTTTCTTTGTGCTTGAGGGTCTCGTTGACCTGCTCGATGAACCTGTCGGTCAGCTTCTGGATCTCGTCGTGACCGCGCTTCTCGTCGTCCTCGGAGATGACGTGGTCCTTCTGCATCTTCTTGAGCTTGTCGTTGCCGTCGCGGCGCACCTGCCGGATCGCGGTGCGGACTTCCTCGGACATGTGGTGCGCCTTCTTCACCAGCTCCTTGCGGCGCTCCTCGGTGAGCGGCGGGACGGGGATGCGCACGACCTTGCCGTCGCTCGCGGGATTGAACCCGAGATCGGCCGAACGGATCGCCTTCTCGATCACGGGGATCATCGACTTGTCCCACGGCTGCGCCGTGATCAGCGAGGGCTCGGGCACGGCGAGCGTGGCCACCTGATTGAGCGGCATCTCCGAGCCGTAGGCCGAGACCGTCACGCCGTCGAGCATCGAAAGCGACGCGCGGCCGGTGCGAAGCTGTTTGAATTCGCCGTGCAGCGCTTCGAGCGCGCCGTGCATCCGGCGGTCCATGTCCTTGAGGACTTCCTTGACCTCCATCAGACACCCTCCACGGGGACTTCGTCCGCCTTATCGGTGACGAGGGACCCGACCTGCTCGCCGAGAACGGCGCGCCGGATGTTCCCCTTCTCGCGAATGGAGAATACGCAGATCGGGATCGAGCTGCCGCGCGCGAGATCGATGGCCGAGGCGTCCATGACCTCGAGGCGGTCGGCGAGCACGCGCTGGTACGAGAGGCGCGGGATCTTCGTCGCGCCGGCGTGCTTTTTCGGATCGGCGGTGTAGATGCCGTCGACCTTGGTCGCCTTGAAGATGATGTCGCAGCCGAGCTCGTTCGCGCGGAGCGCGGCGGCCGAGTCGGTCGTGAAGAACGGGTTGCCGGTGCCCGCCGCGCAGATGACGACGCGGTCCTTCTCGAGATGACGGATTGCGCGGCGGCGGATGAACGGCTCCGCGACCTCGGACATCGCGATCGCCGTGGTGACGCGGGTCGGGATGGCGAGGTGCTCGAGAGCCGCCTGCAGCGCGAGTCCGTTCATCACGGTCGCGAGCATTCCCATCTGGTCGCCGACGACGCGGTCGATCCCCTGCGCCGCCGCGTTGATCCCGCGGAAGATGTTCCCGCCGCCGATGACGATCGCGATCTCGACCCCGAGCGCATGGACGCTCTGGATTTCCTCGGCGATCGTCGCGAGGGTCGCGGGATCGATTCCGTACTGGCGCTCGCCCATGAGGGCCTCGCCGGAGAGCTTGAGGAGAATGCGGCGGTAGCGGAGTTGCGGGTCGGCCATGGTTCCGGGCGAGAGTCTATATCACCAGCCGGGACCCGGCTTTGTCCTATACGTCCTATGCGTCCTATCGCGAATAGGACCAATAGGACCTATAGGACGAATAGGACGTATAGGACGGGTCGATTCCTAGACCCCTGCCTGCGCGCGGACCTCGGCGGCGAAGTCCTCGTCGCGACGCTGCAGGCCTTCGCCGACCTTGAACCGGGCGAAGCGCGCGATGCGCGCGGTGCAGCCGGCCTGCTTCGCGCGCTGCTCGACGAGCTTGCCGACGGTCGTCTTCTCCTCGCGGATGTAGGGCTGTTCGAGCAGCACGGTCTCGCCGTAGAACTTCTCCATCTTCCCCGAGACGATCTTCTCGACGACGTTCTCGGGCTTGCCGGACTTGAGCGCCTGATCGCGGGCGACCTCGCGCTCGGTGGCGAGGTCGGTCTCGGTGACCTCCTCGCGCCGCAGGAAGCGGGGCTCGGCGGCGGCGACGTGCATGGCGACGTCGCGCGCGAGCGTCTCGATGGCGGCGGTGTCGCACCCCTCGTGCTCCATCTCGACGACGACGGCGATGCGGCCGTTGCCGTGGACGTAGGTGCCGAACGCCGACCGCGGCGTCGCCTCGAACCGGATGAACCGGCGGACGGAGAGGTTCTCCCCGATCTTCGCGATCTTCTCGGAGATCACCTGCGCGAGATTGCGTCCGTCGGCGTCGCCGGGAACCTTCTCGTCGACGAGCTCGTCCACGGTCGTCGCCTTCGACTTCGCGGCGAGCCGGGCGGCGGTCGAGACGAGCTGCTGGAACTCCTCGTTCTTCGCGACGAAATCGGTCTCGGAGTTGACTTCGACCGCAACGGCGTTGCCGTCGAAGATCTCGGCGACCGCGATCCCCTCGGAAGTCACACGCCCAGCCTTCTTCCCGGCCGCGGCCAGACCCTTCTTCCGGAGGATCTTCACCGCCTCCTCGGAGTCGCCGCCGGCTTCGGTCAGCGCCTTCTTGCAATCCATCATTCCGGCTCCGGTCTTCTCGCGGAGCTCTTTCACCTGAGCTGCAGTAATCTCTGCCATTTTTCTTCTCCGGATGGTGCGGGCGGGCGCGCGGTTGGAACGACGGGGCGCCGCCCGGGTGATTCAGGGCGCGCCCCGCGGACGGGGCGCGCCGGGGGATCGTCGCGCGTTACTGGACCGGCGGCGCCGCGACCGGCTCGGCCGCTTCCGTCTGAACGGGGGAAGGCGCTTCCTCTTCGGGCGCTTCTTCCTTCCCTTCCGAGGCCAGGTACTGCTCCTCGGCGATCGAGTATCCCTCGAGGCACGCGTCCGCGATCTTCGAAGTGAACAACCGGATCGCCCGGATCGCATCGTCGTTGCCCGGGATGACGTATGAGATGGCGTCCGGGTCGCAGTTCGTGTCGACGATGCCGACCACCGGAATCCCGAGCTTCTTCGCCTCCTGCACGGCGATGTGCTCCTTCTTCGGGTCGATCACGAAGAGGGCATCCGGCAGGCTCTCCATCTCGCGGATTCCGATCAGGTTCTTCTGGAGCTTCTCCCGCTCGCGATCGTACGCGGCGCGCTCCTTCTTCGACATTTCCTTCTCCGGGTCGGCGAGGGTCGCCTCGATCTCGTTGAGGCGCTCGATCGATTTCCGAACCGTCGTGAAGTTGGTGAGGGTTCCCCCCAGCCAGCGGTTGTTCACGTAGAACATCCCGCAGCGATTCGCCTCTTCGAGAATCGCGTCCTGTGCCTGGCGCTTGGTGCCGACGAACAGGACCCGCTTGCCCTGGGCGGCGAGATCCGTGACGAATGCGGAAGCTTCCCTGAAGAGCTTGAGCGTTTTCTGCAGGTCAATGATGTAGATCCCGTTGCGCTTGCCGAAGATGTACTTCTTCATCTTCGGATTCCAGCGCTTGGTCTGATGACCGAAGTGAACGCCAGCTTCCAAAAGCTCTTTCATCGTAATAGAGACGGCCAACTGTTCCTCCTTTTTCCCTGACGAATACTCCCGATACAACCTCGGCCCGAATGGGCGTTCTTGCAACCGCGGCCAAAGCCCGGCCGCCGGGCACTCCCGCCAAAAAAGAAAGGACAGAAGCCGGCCAGGCTCCTGCCCTCTCCATCAGCGGTATGACGAGTCCATCAGCGCTTCGAGAACTGGAAGCGGGCACGAGCGCCGCGCTGTCCGTACTTCTTCCGCTCCTTCATGCGCGGATCGCGCGTGAGGAGCCCCGCCTTCTTCAGGCGCTTGCGCAGCTCGGCGTTGAACTCGAGCAGCGCGCGAGAGATCCCGTGCCGGATCGCTCCGGCCTGGCCCGTCGGGCCGCCGCCGTCCACCGTCACCACGATGTCGAAGTGATCCACCGTCTCAGTCGCCGCGAGCGGCTGCTTGATCACCATCTTGAGGACTTCGTTCGGAAAGTAATCATCCAGCGTGCGGTGATTGACCGTGATCGTTCCGGTCCCCTGCCGCAGGTGCACCCGCGCCGTCGAGCACTTCCGTCTTCCCGTTCCGTAATACTCAGCCATCGTTCCTTGTCTCCGGGGCCTCAGCCCTCGATCTCCAGCTTTTCAGGCTGCTGGGCCTGATGCGGGTGCTGCGGTCCACGGTAGACCTTCAGCTTCTTGAGCATTTTCCGTCCGAGGCGGCTCTTCGGCAGCATGCCCCAGACCGCCTCCTCGATCATCCGTTCCGGCTTTTCGACGCGAACGAACTTCGCCTGCCGCTCCTTCAGTCCGCCGGGATAGCCGGTGTGGCGACGGTACATCTTGTCGCCTTCCTTGGCGCCCGTCAGGACGATCTTCTCGGCATTGACGACGATCACGTGATCGCCGGTGTCGAGAAACGGCGTGTAGGTCGGCTTCGCCTTCCCGCTGATGACGCGGGCGACCTCGGTGGACAGCCGTCCGAGGACCAGGCCCTCGGCGTCGATCACCCACCAGCGGGGGTTGATGTCTCCCTCTTTCGGGAAGTAGGTACGCATGACTCTCCCTGCAGAACCGGGGAAAACCCGAACTGACGTTGGAAATTTCAAAAGACGCGCCCGGCCCGCGGAACGGGCTCGAAACGGTAATGCAGCGAACAGGGGGCGTCAAGGGTTCATTCCGCTCCGGTTGCCGGTTGCCGGTTGCCGGTTGCGGGTTGCCGGTTGGCGGTTGCCGGTTGCCGGTTGCCGGTTGCCGGTTGCCGGAAGTGGAGACCTGGCGCGGTCATCCTGAGCGAGCGCGGGCGGGCGGGTGTGAGCGAAGGATCTCCTCAGCCGCGTCTCATACCAAGGTACGGCGTCGCGAGTCTGAGTCGCAGCTGAGGAGATCCTTCGTCGCTTCGCTCCTCAGGATGACGACGACGTCATGACGGCGGACAGCCGACGACCGACAACCGACATCCTGACAACCGACAACCGACAACCGACAACGGACAACGGACAACTGTTGTGATACAAGCGCGGCCGTCATGGCGGCGACGGTCATCGACGGAAAACAGGTCGCGCGAGAGGTCGAGCTCGAGCTTGCGCCGCGCATCGCGGAGCTCGCCGCGCGGGGGATCCGGCCGAAGCTGGTCGCGGTCCGCGTCGGCGAGGATCCCGCCTCGGAGATCTACGTCCGCAACAAGGCGCGAAAAGCCGAGGAGCTTGGCCTCGCCGGCGAGGTGCGGCACTTCGAGGCCGATATGACGCAAGAGGCGCTCCTCGCCGAGGTCGACCGGCTGAACCGCGACGCCGAGGTCGACGGGATCCTGGTCCAGCTGCCGCTGCCGGCGCAGATCGACGAGCGCGCCGTCGTCGAGGCGATCGATCCGGCCAAGGACGTCGACGGGTTTCATCCGGTCAACGTGGGCCGCCTGCAGCTCGGCCGTCCCGCTCTCGTCCCATGCACCCCCGCGGGCGTCGTGCGCCTGATCGCCGCATCGGGGGTTCCGATGTCCGGCGCACGCGCGGTCATCGTCGGTCGAAGCGACATCGTCGGAAAGCCCGCGGCGATCCTCCTCCTCCGGAATCACGCGACGGTCACGATCGCGCACTCCCGGACGCGCGACCTGGGAGCCGTCGTCCGCGAGGCGGACATCGTGGTCGCCGCCGTCGGACGACCGTGCCTCATCCGCGCCGACATGATCCGTCCCGGCGCGGTCGTCGTCGACGTCGGGATCAACCGGATCGAAAGCGGCGACGCGGCCGCGGCGCTTCTCGGGCCGGCGAAGCGCCGTACGCTCGAGGCGAAAGGCTCCGTCCTCGTCGGCGACGTCGAGCTGGAGGGAGTCGCGGAAGTCGCGGGTTGGATCACGCCGGTGCCCGGAGGCGTGGGGCCGATGACGATCGCGATGCTGATGGCGAACACGGTCGAAGCGGCCGAGGCGCGACGGCGATGATTCTCCGGGTCGGTCTGACCGGGGGGCTCGCCTCCGGGAAGTCGACCGTCGGCGAGATCCTCGCCGGCCTGGGATGCAAGGTGGTCGATGCCGACCGGATCGTGGCCGACCTCTACGAGCCCGGCGAGGCGGGACACGAGGCCGTCGTTCGCGAGTACGGACCCGAGATCCTGCTTCCCGACGGGGAGATCGATCGCGCGAAGCTCGCCGCGGTCGCGCTTGCGACGCCGGAGGACGCCGCGCGGCTCAACGCGCTCGTGCATCCGCTCGTCATCGCCCGCGAGGAGGCGCTCATGCAGGACGAACGCGCGCGCGCGGGAGACGAAGATCGCATCGTCGTCGTCGAGGCGACTCTGCTGCTCGAAGCGGGAGGGCACGATCGCTACGACCGGATCGTCGTCGTCGAAGCGCCGCAGAGCGTGCAGGTCGAGCGCGCGATCGCACGCGGCATGGACCGCGAGGACGCCGAGCGGCGGATCCGCCGGCAGATGACGGCCGAAGAGCGGAGCGCGCAGGCGGACTACGTCATCGCGAACGTCGGCGACGAAGAGCATCTCGAGGCCGAGACGCGGCGCGTGCACGAGGCGCTTCTCGCCGATCTGCGCCGGATCGCCGCCGCGCACCAATGAAAAAAGGCCCCCGGGAATGGGGGCCTTTCCAGAAAGCGAAACCTTACGTCTCAGTAGGTTCCGGTGGTGTCGGTCGCCGTCGTGTCGGTCATCGTCGTGTCGGTCATCGTCGTGTCCGTCATCGTCGTGTCCGTCAGCGTCGTGTCCGTCAGAGCGGTGTCGGCCGGGTAGGTCGCGGTGGTCTCGGTCACCACGGTGTCCGCGGTGTCGGTGACTTCCGTCTCCTCCGGCGCGCAGCCGACGGCCAGGATGGCGACCGCGAACATCGCGATCAGCGTAACGAGCATGGACTTCTTCATGTGTACTCTCTCCTTCATTTCATGTTCATCGAATCATACTTCGATGCGAGGTTATCGACTTGAGGAAGATGGCGGCAGCAGCATCGATCCGTTTGCCTACATCACCTCGTTTCTCGATGGCGTTGAGAACCGTTCGACTTCCAATCCGGTCAACGGGCGTGATCCGCAAACGCACCGGGGGGAGCAATTGCCGGACCAGGTCGGCTCGCCTCGTGGCGAAGCCGGTGGCGGGCACCAAAAAACCGTGTATATCTTAGAGATGAGCGAAGGCTTGTCAAGGGCGGAGGGCCTCGAAACGGCCGCCATAAGCTCTTTGGATGGAACAATTATTTATTGTGACATCCGGCCGGCCGACCCGCGCGGCACCCTGATCGTGCCCGGATTCTGGCGCACACGCCGCTGGCCGACCATGCGGATCCTGACCGATCGGATCGCCGCCACCGGCCGCGCCGTCGCCGCGCTCGACCTCCGCGGCCACGGCGACAGCGGCGGCCGGTTCACCTTCGGAGAGCGCGAGTGGGAGGACGTTGCCGCGGTCGCCGAGGAGCTCGTCCGGCGCGGATGGACATCCATCGACGTGATCGGCTTCTCGCTCGGCGGCGCCGCCGCCGTCTCCGCCGTCGCGCGCCGCCCCGACCTGCCGTGGCGATCGCTCCTCCTCGTCTCGGCCGTCGCCGACCTCGCGCTCGTCCGCCCGCGCCTCAACCCGTTCACCGCCCACCGCCATCTCACCTTCTCGCAGGCGTTCCGCGCGCCGCGCATCGACTGGCGCTCGCTCCGGCGTCCCCGTCCCCGCGCCGTCGACGACATCGCGAACGTCTCCGTTCCGGTCACCGTCGTTCACGTCATCGACGACTGGCTCGTCCACCACAGCCACGGTGAGGCGCTTCACGCGCACGCGCGCGACCCGAAGCGCATGGTCCTCCTCGAAATCCCCGGACGATGGCACGCGGACCGGATCCTCACCGCGGCCGCCGAGGCGATCGACCCTCTCCTCGACGAGCTGTTCGGCCGCAAATGAAAAGGCCGCACTCGGCGTGCGGCCTTTCTTCTCTCGACTCGTTCCCGGTCAGTGAATCGGAAACGGCGGAATGTCCTGCTTGCGAGGTACCGGGATCTCCACGATCTGAAGTTCCGGCACCAGACGTTCCAGGTCGATTTCGGGGAGCTCGGGCTTCCGCGCTTCCGGGGCTCCCTCCTGGATCCACTGTTCACCGTCGAATACCCACATTCGCTGGTGCCTCCTTTCCCTGATCGTCCGTACGACGGACACAAGGAGGAGTTTTCAAACGGTCTGCCAAGTGGGCAGTCTCACAAGTGGCTGAAAAAGAGCAGCTTATATTGCGCAGCCCGCTGAGAACGGGACGAGGTCGTCCGGATTCCAGATCGCCGCGTACTCATTTCCGGACGGAATCGAGCAGCTTCTTGAGGCGCCGGTACGCGCGACCACGGTGCGAGATGCGATCTTTTTCGTTCGGGTCGAGCTCGGCGTACGTCTTGTCGGATCCCTCGGGCAGAAACCACGCGTCCCATCCGAAGCCGGACTCGCCACGCGGTTCGACGAGGACCTCGCCGCGCGTCTCGCCGACGAGCAGCTCGATGCGCTCGCCGTCGAAGTAGCCGACGCAGCAGCGGGCGACGGCGGAGCGGTCGCGGAGGGCGAAGGCGATCGCTCCGAGGCCGCGCCCTCCGGCCGCGCGAAGCAGCCAGTGGATGTAGGGACCGGGAAAGTTGCCCAGTTCGTCGAACCCGAGAGAGACGTCTTCGACGATGAGGCGCTGGTGTCCGCGGGTGCGCGCGACCTCGAGCTTGTGACGCGTGATCTCCTCGAGCGTCTCCGCCTGGATCTCGGGCATGGCGAGATCGACCCGGAGCAGAGGGCGCCCCAGGATGCGCTCGGCCTCGATGGCTTTGTTCGGATTCGAGGAAACGAGGACGAGAGGGTGATCGCTCACGCGGGCGGCGCTCAGGCGTTGCGCGGACCGAGCGCGGAATGGATGCGATCGCGTAGCGTGGGTGGCGCGTGAAGGCGGCTGAGGCGGTGGCGGATGAACGCGCGAAAGCGGCGGTGAATCACGACGCGGCCGTCGCAGGAATGGCAGGCAGTGAGGTGGTTTTCCATGTCGCGCTGCTTCTGCTCGCCGAGCTCGCCGTCGAGAAAGAAGTACGCGATCCGCCGTACATCGTCACAGACCATCGAGGTCTCCTGTCTATCGAGAGTGGGACGTGACGATTCCCAGCGGCTGGAAACTGCGCTACCGGAGCTCGAATTCCTCTTCGGTCTCCTCTTCGCCTTGGAGCTCGAAGTCGAACTCATCCTCTCCGGCGAGTAGCGTGAGATCCTCGTCCTCATCGCCCGCGTGCGGTTCCTCCGGCTCGCCGTCGGTCTTCTTCCTGCCGCCGGGCTTGACCTCGTCCTTGCGGGACCGCATCTTCGCCGGCTCGGCGCCACGGATGTAGCCGTACTTGCGCGCGTACTCGAGGAGCGTCCGCTCGAGCATCTTCCGTCCACGGTAGAGCCTTGACATTACCGTGCCAACGGGACAGTCGAGGATCTCGGCGATCTCCTTGTAGGAGAAGCCTTCGATGTCCGCGAGGAGAACGACCATCTTGTAGTCGTGCGGAAGCGTGTCGAGGGCACGCTTCACGTCCTCGTCCATCATGTCCTGGAAGATCTCGGTCTCGGGATCGCGAATGAGATCCGGAGCGTTCTTCTGGATCACGCGCTCGTACGACTCCTCGATCTCGGAGAAGTCGATCTTGTGGGGCGTGAGCTTCTTCTTCCGGTAGTTGTTGATGAACGTGTTCTTCATGATCTTGAAGAGCCACGCCTTGAAGTTCGTGCCTTCCTCGAACTTGTCGTAGTACTTGTACGCCTTCAGGTAGGTCTCCTGAACGAGATCCTCGGCGTCCTCGGAATTTCGAGTCATGCGGTACGCCGTGTTGTAGAGTGAATCCACGTACGGCATGGCCGCCTTCTCGAAATCCCAACCCTGTTCGTGTTCGTAGGCCTCGGCGCTCTTCATCGGGTGACTCCTCGCGACCCTGTCGCGGTCTCTATTCGGTTCAACGTTCGTGCCGCGCGACGCGGGGCCGGTCCGGCTCGGACCGCCGCCCGGCGGCAACGCGCAGCACGAATGGATTCAAAGACTTACGGCAACGGGAGCCCGGCTCGCGCTTCGTGAGTGTTTTTCTGGATCCTTCTGCCGATGTCTACCCGATCGGACGGACCGTCCTCGGGATATCGCAAATAATACGCGTGACGGGGGAAATGGTTCGGCGGAAGGGTTGTCAACAATCGGTGAACGAAGCCTATTCCCGTGTACCGGGCCGACGAATATAACACCGGCCAACGTGACCGTCAACACATCTGATGGGCGGCGGAGCTGGTAGGTGGCAACTAGTAGCTAGTAGCTAGTAGCTAGTTGTCGCGTCTCAGGAGGTTGTTCTCACCTGCCAGGCGGCTAATCGGTGGATTGTAGCCGAGCGCTGAGTGACGGCGGTGGTTGTTGTAGAAGTGAGTGAAACGCGAAAGCGCGCGCCGGCGG
>JBOGJQ010000076.1:0-12964 GCA_050745405.1 Thermoanaerobaculia bacterium
GGTTGATTGCGAGCATGGGCAGTGTATTGCTGTAGTAATACACTAGGTCTGCCCGAAGGGATTGTCAAGTAGCTCGCAGCTAGTAGCTGGTAGCTAGGAGCTAGTCGCCGGGAACCCGGCGCGGACCCGCGTCAGGATTTTCCCGAGCCGGCTGTCGTCGCGTATCCCGGCGAATACCGGCTCGACGGAGAGGTGAACCGCGTGCGGACTCCCTTCCGTGACGGCGCGCTGGAGCCACGGCTCGGCCGCGGCCGTATCGTTCAGTGCGGCGTGGATGCGCGCGATGAAGAGCGGCGGGACGTAGTGAGGACGGCCGGGCGTCGCGAGCCTCTCCGCGATCTTCGCGGCGCCGGCGCGCTTCCCGCCGAGCGCGTACGCCACCGCGAGGGCGGTCTCGAGCTCGACGGATTCGCTGCGCGCGTCGCGCTGCAGGTCGCGAATGGCGTCGGCGGCCTGTCCGGCCGCCGCGAGGGCGAGCGCCAGGATCGCACGCGCCCGCACCACATCGGGATTCGCGACGATGGCCCGGTGACAGAGGGCGATCGCTTTTCCCGAGTCGCGAGCGAGGTAAGCGACCCATGCCGCCGCCGTGAGATGCGAGGGCGCCGGAGACGTGCCCGCAACGGCAGCGTCGATCTCCGCGATGGCGGCGGCTCGGTCGACGAGGACGAGGCATTCCGCGAGGCGGAGGCGCGCGCCGGAGTGCGAAGGGTCCTCGGCGAGCGCGCTGCGCGCGAGCGCTTCCGCCGATGCGGTGTCCCAGAGGAACGCGAGTCGCACGCCCGAGGCGGCGGCGAGGGCGTCGGGGCTCGAGGCTTCCATCGCGAGAGCGCGCTCCGCGGCATCGATCGCTCCGTCGCGGACCTCGGCCGGAGGGGCGAGCCCGTGCACCGCGAGCGCCGTCTCCGCTTCCGCCAGAACGCCCATCGCGGCGGCGCTCGCCTCGCGCGCGACGGCATCGCGGAGAAGCGAGGCCGCGCGAGGAATGCTTTCCGGCGTCGCCATGTCGAGCTGCGCCCGCGCCGTGCTGATGAGCTGCAGCGATTCGCTGGTCGCGCCGCTCTTCTGCCGTCGCGGGCGTGTGCGCGGCTCGCCGGCAAGCCGCGGCTGGAGAGCCCGCGCGATCTCCTCGGCCGCGGCGTCCGCGGCGCGAGGGTCCGTGTCCCGGACGATCCAGCGCTCTCCCCAAATTTGCGATGCGTCGGCGACGTCGACGAGCTCGACGTGAACGTGAAGACTCGAGCCGATCCGCCGAACGTCCCCGCTGACGGCGAGGGAGGCGCCGAGGTCGCGTCCCGCGCTCTGCGCGTCACTGTCGGTTCCGGCGAAACGCTGCACCGCGCTGCGCGCGGCGACGCGAAGCTTCGGGTTCTCGGCCAGGCGGTTCCGCACGGTGTCCGCGAGCAGCGCTGCGACGCTCTCTTCCTCGGGTGCCGCCGCGGCGAAGGGAAGCACGGCGACGCTCCTCCGTTTCCCGGCCGACGCGACGACGCGGCGCGTCGCGCCCCGCGCCGTATCGAGATGACGGAGCCGTTCGGCGACGTCGCCGGCGGTGGCCGGCCGCACGGCCGGGTCTTTCGCGAGGCAGTCGAGGAGGAGGTCCTCCAGATTCCGCAGCAGCTTCGAGCGCCGGCCGGGGAGCCGCGGGGGAGGGTCCTTCAGGATCGCGTGCATCGTCTCGGCGGCAGTTGCGCGGCCGAACGGACGGGCACCGGTGATCATCTCGTGGAGGATGGCCCCGAGGGCGAAAACGTCGGCGGTCGTGTCGGCGCTCTCGCCGCGCACCTGCTCCGGCGCCATGTAGGCGACCGTGCCGAGAACGACGCCGTCGGGTGTCTTGAGGAGCGTCGCGGCGCCGTCGAGCTCGGTGGCGAGAAGCTCGTCGAGGCGCGCGAGACCGAAGTCGAGAATCTTCACGCTCCCTGACGTCGTGAGAAAGACGTTCTCCGGCTTGAGATCGCGGTGGACGATCCGTTTCGCATGGGCCGCGGCGAGACCGTCGGCGATCGCGGTCGCGATCTCGATGGCCCGGCCGATCTCGAGCGGCCGGTCGAGGTGGGCGCGGAGGGTGTCTCCCTCGAGCAGCTCGGTGACGACGAAGTGGAACTCACCGGCCGTGCCGACGTCGAAGAGCGTGACGACGTTCGGGTGAGAGAGAGCCGCGACGGCGCGCGCCTCCCGCTGGAACCGATCGAGCGCGTCACTCTTCGCGACGGAACGCGCGCTGAGGACCTTGACGGCGACGCGCCGCCCGAGCCGCCGGTCGGTCGCTTCATAGACCTCTCCCATCCCTCCCGCGCCGAGGAGCGAGACGATCTCGTACGGCCCGACGGCCGCACCGGGCTCTAGCTGCATGTGTGCCCGGGATTGTACCGTTTGTCGTTGTTCGTTGTTCGTTGTTCGTTGTTTGTTAATCGTTGCCGGTAGGCCAACCGACAACGATCAACGAATAACGATCAACGATCGACCGTCTCGGGCACGGAGTCGTCGATCAGCGCCTCCGACGGCGCTCGCGACGACCGCAGCTCCGCGGCGACGGCCTCGACGCGATCCATCACGCGGAGGACGTTACGCCCCGCGATTTTCGCGACGTCCTCCTCGGAGTACCCGCGCCGGAGAAGCTCGGCGAACACAACGGGGAAGTCGCCCACGTCCGCGAGGCCCTGCGGGGTCGAGCCGATGCCGTCGAAATCCGAGCCGATGCCGATGTGATCGATGCCCGCGACGCGACGGATGTGGTCGATGTGATCCGCGACCTGCACGTAGGTCGCATCCGGCGAGGGATTCGCCTCGGTCCAGGCGGCGAGCTCCGTCTCCACGCTCTCGGGATCACCCGGGAAGAGCGATTCGAGACGCGCTCTCACGGCCGCCCGCTCGGCAGACCTCTGCCGCGCCTCCTCGGCAATGAAGCTCGGGACGAAGGTGACCATGACGACGCCGCCGTTCTCCGGGAGACGGCGGAGCACCGAGTCGGGAACGTTGCGCGGATGGCCGTTGAGGGCGCGCGCGGACGAATGCGAGAAGATCACCGGCGCGACGACCGCGTCGAGCGCGTCGTGCATCGTGGTCTCGGCGACGTGGGAGAGATCGACGAGCATGCCGAGCCGGTTCATCTCGCGCACGACCTCGACGCCGAACGGGGTGAGGCCGTCGTGCTCCGGCTCGTCCGTGGACGAATCCGCCCAGGGTGTGTTCGCCGAGTGCGTCAGCGTCATGTAGCGCGCGCCGAGGCGGTAGAGCTGCCGGAGAACGCCGAGAGAGCTCGCGATGGAGTGGCCGCCCTCGACCCCGATGAGCGACGCGATCTTCCCTTCGCCGTGAATCCGGCGGATGTCGTCGGCCGTCAGCGCGAGCTCGAACCTCTCGGGATACCGGGCGTTGAGCCGATGGACGACGTCGATCTGCTCGATCGTCTGAACGACCGCGACCGGCTCCTCGAGCGCGGCGGGGACGTAGACGGACCAGAACTGCGCGCCGACGCCTCCTTCTCGAAGACGGGGAATGTCGGTGTGAAGGCGCGGATCGAGGCCGCTCTGGTCGCGCGCGACGTCGAGCTCGCTGATACGGTTCTCGACGCGCTCGCGGTACTGGTACGGCAGGTCGTTGTGGCCGTCGATGAGCGGGACCCGATCGAGGATCGCCCGCGCGCGCTCGATGAGCGCCTGATCGGGAAGGGCGGGAGCAGCCGTGGCGGCGGTCGCCGCGAGGGTGAGCACGAAAAGAACGGCAAAGCGCATCAGTAGGTTCTCCGGTAGGTATAGATGAACGTGCGGGGGAGACAGTTTCGCACGGGCGGATCGAAGACCGCCTGACGGATCTCGCGCTCGGCGAGGATCGCGAGCGCTTCGTCGCCGGTCGAGTTCGACAGGATGTTCGTCTTCGTGACCTTGCCGTCGGCCGAAACGGTCGCGTCGACGACGACCGTGCCGTGCGCGCCGCTGTCGCTGAAGCTCATCATCGGCGCCTGCACGATCGAGAACTCCCGATCGGGCAGGCAGTTCCGGACGTCGCGCGCGTACGTCGCCGAGACCCACCCGATCGTCCCGGATGTGAGCAGAACACGCACCCAGCCGTCGCCGCGCTCGAGAAGCGCGAGCCGCTCGCCGCGGCGCGCGGAGCCGATGATCTCGTGTTTGGTCGACGGGCCCGACCGGACGTTCAGGCGCGAAGCCGTGACGCGGATCATTCCGATGGGCGCCGGCGGTGCCTCGGGCTCGACGGTCGTCGCCACCTCGTCGGCGACGGGCGCCGGGGGCGTGCTGCCGGCGCACGCGGCCAGGAGCAGCGCGAGCGAGACGGGGAGGAGACGATTGTGCATGCGGGCGCGGATGATACCAAGCCCGACCGCGGGAGTCAGGCTCCGCCGCTCGCTCCGCAGGTCGGGCGGGGAACGGCGTCATCCCGAGCGTTTAGCGAGGGATCAGGGACGGGCGGGGCGCGCGGGACGCGGCATCGGCCTTCGGCGGCAGAGCGAATATTCGTCCGCCGCCGATCTGAGGCCCTCCGATCAGGGTTTCCCACCCGTCCCTGATCCCTCGCTACGCTCGGGATGACGGCTCGGCTCGCGACCACGCCCGTGCTACGATCGAGCTCCCAAATCCTTCAGGAGGAGCCTGTGAACACGCACGCCGCCGATTCCGTGGCCATCCCCGCCGCGACGCCGGACGTGTAGGCGCTCCTCACCTCGACCTCCGTCCCCGCGGCCTTGCTCTCACCGTCCGCCCGAGGTGTGTCCGGGCTTTGTGCCCGATCCGCGAGGAGTGTCATCATGGATCATCGGTGGAAACGGGTTCGGCTTCTCGAGAATCGAGAGAGCTACGAACTCGGCAAGGCGCGGCGGAAAGTCGCGAAACTGAAGCGCGTGACGAAGGGAAAAAGCAGGAACCGGACGAAGATCGACCCGAGAGAGCTCGATGACGCCGACGAGCTCGATCTCGACGTGGAGGATCCGCGGGCACGCGCGCCGAAGGACCTCGCGCGCGCGGCGCTCGAGAGCGGAGAAGGGGCGGTCATCGAGGCGATGGTCGTCGGCGTGTTCGCGCGCGGATGCGAGGCGTTCGCGGAGGGGGAGTTGCTGGAGTGCCACCTCGCTCCCGCCATCCGGCTCGACGACGAGAACGACCTCGCGCCGGGGGATCACGTGCGCGTCCGGAGAGAGCCGTCGCGGAACGTCGTCATCGAGATTCTTCCGCGCTCGAGCCTCCTCTCGCGGTCGGACCCGTTCGATCCGCGCAAGGAGCGCGTGATCGCGGCGAACATCGATCTCGTCGTCCACGTCGCCTCGGTCGTCGCGCCGCCGCTGCGCCCGGGGCTCATCGATCGCTATCTCGTAGCCATTCAGCACGGCGATGCCGCGCCTCTGATCGCCGTCAACAAGGTCGATCTTCTCCCGCCGGAGGACCGCGACGAAGAGCTGTCTCGCCTCGACATTTACCGGGCCCTCGGCGTTCCCGTCGTTTTCTGTTCTACCGAGACGCGCGAAGGCCTTGACGATCTGCGCCAGCGCCTCGTCGGGAAGACGACCGTCTTCGCGGGACACAGCGGCGTCGGCAAGTCGTCGCTCGTGAAGGCGCTCAAGCCGGAGCTCACGCTCCGCGTCGCCTCGGTGCGCGCGAAGACGAGGACGGGGCGGCACACCACGACGCGCTCCACCCTCTACGACCTCGGCAACGGAACGCGCGTCATCGACACGCCGGGCATTCGGGAGTTCGGCCTGTGGCAGGTCGATCCGCGCGAGCTGCGGTTCTATTTTCCGGAGTTCCAGGAGCCGGCGAGATCGTGCCGGTTCAACGACTGCGTCCATGACGAGGAGCCGGACTGCGGCGTGAAGGCGGCGGTCGAAGAGGGGAGGATCGACGCCGACCGCTACGCGAACTACATCAAGCTGCTCGAGGAGCTCCGCGCCGAGGCGCGCGTGTAGCGTCCCGCGCCCCTTCAGGGCGCGAATTCGTTCGTGACTCGACGTCCGGGGGCTCGCGCGCGTCGCGCGCGGCCCCCGGCCATTCTCCGCCGCCCTGACGGGCGGCGTGAGGCTCGCCACGACGATGACGCCCTGGCGACTGGCGACTGACGACTGACGACTCTGTCACGGAATGAGGAGCAACTTGCCCGTCGTCTTCCGCGCTTCGAGGTCGCGGTGCGCCTCGGCGGCGTCCTCGAGTGCGTACGTCCGCTCGATCCGGAGGCGCAGCGAGCCGTCGGCGATCCAGGAGAACACGTCGTCGGCGCGGTCGAGCAGACTCGCCCGGTCGGCGACGTAGTCGTCGAGCTTCGGGCGCGTCAGAAAGAGCGATCCGTTCCGGCTCAGAAGGAGCGGATCGAACGGCGGGACCGCGCCACTCGAGGCGCCGAACAGGACGAGCATCCCGAGCGGTCGGAGCGAATCGAGGCTGTCGTCGAACGTCGTGCGCCCCACCGAGTCGTAGACGACGTGAACGCCCGTCCCTCCGGTCAGCCGCCGCACTTCGTCGCGGAAGCTCACCTCGGTGTACAGGATGACCTCGTCCGCGCCCGCCTCGCGCGCGAGCTCCGCCTTTTCCGTCGTGGAGACAGTGCCGAACACCGTCGCTCCCAGCCGCTTCGCCATCTGGACGAGGAGAAGCCCGACGCCGCCGGCCGCCGCATGAATCAGGACGGTTTCGCCGCGCCGGATCGGATACGTCGTGTGCGCCAGGTAATGCGCGGTCATCCCCTGCAGAAGCGCCGCGGCCGCGATGCGTGGCTCGATACCTTCCGGAAGCGGAACGAGCCTCTCCGCCGGAACGACCGCGAGCTCCGCGTACCCGCCCTGGACACCCGTCCACGCCACGCGAGCCCCGCGCGCGAGCCCGGACACATCCGGCCCCACGCCTTCCACTCGTCCGGCTCCCTCGACGCCGGGCGTGAAGGGGAGCTTTCCCGGATAGCGGCCGGTCCGGTGGTAGACGTCGATGAAATTGATGCCGGCGGCCTCGATCCGGACGAGGGCCTCTCCAGGTCCCGGACGGGGAGGATCGATCGTCGCGATCTCGAGCCGTTCGGGACCGCCGTGTGCTTGAACGCGGATGGCGCGCATCAGGTCATTCTAATGAGACGTGTGGGCAGTCACGCGGGCGAGGGAGCCGGCGACAGCGACCGCTTCGTTTTTCTCGTCAGGGTGTCCTCGGCGCATTCGCGCGCGTGGCGGACAAAATCGACCATGTCGAACGGCTTCGGAAGAACGTGGCATATCGACGGCGGAATGCCGGAGGCCATTGCCGAGGGGATCGCGGTCGTGATCAGGACGCGCTTGAGCCGGCGCGGTTTGTTCTCCTGCAGGAAGGCGAGGACCTCGAAGCCGTTCACACCGGGCATCATGAGATCGAGAACGATCAGATCGAAATCCGCGGTGCCGAGATGCTCGGTCGCGGCGGCGCCGTCGCCCACGGCGACGACGGTGAAGCCGTCGCGCCGGAGCATCGTCTCCATCATCCTCCGGATCGGGGCGTCGTCTTCACAGATCAGGGCACGCAGGCCCTCGGAGCGCTTCGTGCTCATCCCGCTCGGGGGATAGCAAACGAGTTGCCACGAGCTCGCGGCCCCTCAGCGAATCGTCGCGAGGGCCTCGCGCGTCTCCTTCTGGGCGGCGAACATCCGCTCGCGGAGAGAGCGGAACGTCGCCTCGTCGCCCAGATACGCGAAAAGAGGATTCGAGAGGATATAGGCGAAGGACGGCTCGCGCCCGTCGACGGCCTGCCGGAGCGAGGCGAGAACGGCGCGATGATCGCCGAGAATCGCATGGACCTCGGCCGAGGCCGTGTGGAAGTCGTGCTGCGGGCCGGCGCCCGCCGCGGCCGCATCGAGCGCCGCGGCCGCCGCGGAGGCGTCCCCGCGCTCGGCGGCGATGAAGGCGCGCAGCAGCGGCGCGCCGTACCCGGGATCGAGTCCCTCGAGCTTCCGCAGCTCCAGCTCGGCCATCGACATCGAATGGCGCAGAGCCGCGATGCGCCCGATCTTCAGGGCGAGCGCCGCGTTCGACGGCTGGGCGCGCTCGATCTCGTAATACTGCGAAGCGGCGAGGCCTAGCCGCCCCTGCGTCACGAGAAGATCGGGCGCATGCAGCGGAGCGGCATCGCCCGCGACGCGCGCGATCGACGGCAGGAGATGACGGAACGACACCTCGTCTCCGGCGGAGAGCGCCTCCCGCGCGGCGAACAGCACGAGGTCGCGGTCCGCCGCAGAAGCGACCGCCGGACGGAGCAGCCGGAGAGCGTCGGAGGTGCGGCCGTCCGCGCGAAGCCACTCGACGAGCGACTTCCGCGTTGCGAGATCTTCGGGATCGAGGCGGACGACCTGCTGCGCGGCCGCGACCGATGCCGCCTCATCGCCGGCCTCGCGCGCCAGGGCGAGCGCGAGCCGCGCCGCCGGAAGATATTCGGGATCGGCGGTCATCGCCGCCAGCGCGGCCGTCGCGGCGCGGCGCGGCGCTCCGGGATCTTCTCCACGGCTCGCGGCGACCGCCTCGACGAATCTCGACAGTGCTTCCTCGTTGGCCGGAGCGACGCTCGCCGCGGCAACGCCGCTCTGGCCGGCGATCCAGCGCGCGATCACGCCCGCCGCTTCACCCGGCTTCTCCAGTGAGACGCGCGGCCCCTCGGCCGCCGCGCCCGCGGCGAACACGACGAGCTGCCCGGGGGCTTCGCCATCGACCCGACGAAGCCCGAAGGAGCGAACCGCGGCGGACGAGGCATCGTTCATGACGCGGACGTCGGGGGAGCCGGCGAGCATCCGCCGGACGGCTTCCTCGAGCGCGGTTGCCCGCGCCACCGCCTCCGCATCGTCCGAGGGAGAGGCGAAGGGCGCGAGGTGAATGGCGGGGCGGGTGTCCGCCGCCGGCGCCGGCGTTGACGCGGCTTCGACGCGGCTCACCGGTTCTTCGCCGCGTGGCCAGAAGATGATCGCCCCGAGGACCACGGCGAAAGCCCCGCCCGCGGCCGCGATCGCCGCGACGGGAGCGAGCCTCCGGCGTCGCGGGGGGATTGCAACGGCCGTTTCCTCGCGCGCGGGTTCCTGCTCCTGCTCCGGCGCCGCCGGTTCGAGCGGTACGCCGTACAGGTCGATTCCCGCCATGGAGCCGGCCCGCGGGGCGGTCTCGATCACGCCCGCGGCATGGGCGAGCGAGGCGGTCATCAGGACCTGTCCCGGCTCCATCGAGCCAAGAATGCGATTCGCGAAGGCGAGCGACGAGGGGGCGACGCCTCCACCCGGAGCCGCCCCGTCGTCGCAGTCAGCCAGAACCGCCGGCTCGAGCGGATCGCCGGGATGCGCTTCGTTCTGCTCGGCGATGCCGCGCGCGACGAGCCGGAGCGCGTCGACGGCGGCGGGAGCAGTCGCGAAGCGCGCCACGAAACGGGAGCCGAGCGAGTCGAGGATGACGCCGTCAGCCAGAAGCGCGGCCTCGCCGAGCACCTGCTGCATTCTTGCCGCGAACCGCGTCGCCTTCGCCGCGTCGGTCTCGTCCAGAAGGTCGAAATAGGGAACGATGCCGACGAGGAAGTACGTCGTGGCCGTTTGCTCGGCGGAAGCGGACATTGGACGTGTGCTTCCAGTATACCGCGACGGCGACTATTTCAGCTTCTTCTCGAGCTCCTTCATCTTCGCTTCGAGCTCGCTGAGCCGCTCGCGAAGATCGGCGCACTCCGGCCCGACTCTGAACGTGCGGAATTGCTCGCCATCGAGAGCGCGGGGGACGGCCTTGAGCGCCCGCTCGAGCGTTTCGCGGCGCAGCAGCCCCTCCTCGCCGAACTGCCACCGCATCGCCCCCGTCCGTTCGTCGAGAGTCGCGAAGATCTGCTGCGGCACGCCGTTCCGGATGACGTCGATCCGAACCTGGTCGCCCTTCTCGCGGTCGCGAAAGGCGGCGCTGACGTCCCAGCTCGAGCCGACTTCCTCGCCCTCGATCGCGACGATCACGTCGCCAACGCGGAGGCCTGCGCGCGAAGCCGGGGTGTCGTCCCAGACCTTCGAGACGAGGACTCCCGCGTCCGCGTCGGCCCCGAAATGCGTGCGGAGCTCCTCGGTCAGGTTCGAGGTCGAGATGCCGAGATAGGCGCCGCCGCCGGTCGCGAAAAAGAGCGTGCGGCCGTCGTCTCCCTCGACGACGCGGATGTTCTCTCCGACGATGACCTTCCGTCGTACTTCGTCGTTCTTGGTCTGCGCCGCGAGCGGCAGGGCGACGAGCGCCGTAACGACGATGATGCGTGAAATCCCATTCATGGTTCCTCCTCCTGGTTGTTCACAGCCCCGGCTGGAAGCTCGCCCGCTCCACCGCCGGCTCGGCGGCGAAAGCGGATCGCTCCTCGAGGGCTCGAAGATCGACGAAGTAATCGGCGTCGGAAGTGGATCCGACGTAGACCACGCGATTCGCGGGTGTCGCGACGTCCTCGAGCAATTCGAGCTCGCGCTCGAGGCGCTGCTGCTCGGCGCGAATGGCGGCGAGGCGGGCCTCCGCGACCCGCTCGCGGCGCGCGTCGAGAGCGACCACGCCCGCGACGGACGCGACGATCGCCACGGCGAACGCGAGAGCGGCGAAACGCAGCACGAGCGGACGACGCGATCGTGGCGCGGGTCGTCGCACGGCGGCGAGAACGCGCGCGGTGAAAAAGTCAGACGCTCTTTCGCGCGGGAGCGAGCGAAGCAGCTCGCCCGGCCTTTCGGGTGTCATCGGTTCCTCCGGAAATCCAATACGGTTCGAGAAGCACGCGGAGCTGCTCGCGTCCGCGCGCGATCCGCGATTTGATCGTCCCTTCGCGGCATCCGAGCGCCTCGGCGATCCGCTGGTAGTTCCATCCTTCGATCTCGCGCAGCACCAGCGGTGCGCGGTAGCGGAACGGGAGCGACCGCAGCGCGCGCCGCACCTCGCGGCAGATCTCGTCTTCGACGACGCGCCGGCTCGCGCTCTCCGGCGCGGTGGGCGCGCGGTCGAGCCTCGGCACGATGGCGCGCCACCGCCGCAGGCGCCGGAACTCCGACCGGACGAGGTTCGTCGCGATGCGGTAGAGATACGGCGCCACGTCCGCGCGATCGTCGTACCGATCGGCGTGCTGAAACAGCCGCACGAACGCTTCCTGCGCGAGCTCCTCGGCACGGTCCCGGTCACCGCGCAGGTGCGTCAGGTAATTCACGAGCGGATGCTTGTGCCGGTCCACGATCGCGGTGAACGCATCGTGGTCGCCCGACCGCAGCCGCGCCATCAGATCCGCGTCGGTCGGCTCCATCTGACGACTCTACGCCCGGAAGAGGCGAAAGTTCCCCGGTCGTTGTTCGTTGTTCGTTATTCGTTGTCCGAGGAAGCGACTAACGAACAACGATCAACGAACTACCGGTTCCGGAGATCGCCGATGAAGAGGGTGAGATATCGCACGCCGAGGACCGCGAAGAAGATGGCGAAGAGCGTGGCGAGGCCGAACTGGATGTAGTCCTCGATCTGCGTGAATCGTCCCGAATGGGCGATGTAGAACTTCAGCATCCCGTACTCGACGAGGAGGCTGATCGCCACGCCGTAAAGGAGGCCGTAACGGACCCCCTCCGGCCGCTCTTCGGACTCCGGAGCCATGCGGGAGCTCAGAACGAGACCTTCAGTCCGCCCGTGGCGGTGACGAAGGTGTAGTCCTCTTCGAAGTTCGCCCAGTGGTAGGAGAGCTCGAGGAGGAGCGCGAAGCGGCGAGTCAGGGGGAAGGAGGCGTTGACACCGCCGCTGAGGCCGAAGCTCGTCTCCTCGAGGTCGGCGGCGCGGCTCCGGTAGACGCCGGGTCCGGCGAAGACGGAGCTCGATCCCCAGATCTCGTCGAACTGATACTCGACCTGTCCGGCGATGTACTCGACCTTCGCGTCGTCGGCCGCGATGCCGGTGGGGCCGACGGGCGCGTCGGCCTGCCCGAGCTTCACGTTGAACATCGTCGCGACGTCGACGCGGGCGCCGGCGAAGACCTCGGTCACGCCCTCGCCGAAGTCGAACTCGAATCCGTCTTCCATCGACTGCGCTCCGCCACCGAGAATGCCGAACTGAAACGGTTCGGCGGAGGCGACTCCGGGAAATGCGAGCAGGATCACCACAAATACGGCCCGTTTCATGGCGGTCACTATACGGTTTGCCTCCCGGGCTTTCAATCGAGCAGAGTGCATGCGTTCGCGTCCTTTCCGGGCCGGCGGCTGCCGCGCCGTACAATGAAATCGTGGCGCGCCTGATCGACGGCGTCTCGTACTTGGGACGACACACTCTCGCGATCGTTCTTCCGTCCCCCTGCATCGTCTGCGGCGGAGACCTGCCGTGGACCGCCCGTCGCGCCTCGTGCTGCGCCTCCTGCTGGACGTCTCTCCCGCGTCTGGCGGCCGTCCACTGCCGGCGGTGCGCCGCGCCGTGGCACGAGGGACCGGAGGACTTCCGCGACTACGTCTGCCTCGCGTGCGCGCCGCTCGAGGACGATCCGGTCGCCTGGATCGCGGCGTGGGGGGAGTACCGCGGCGGGCTCGAGCGGCTGCTTCACGCCTTCAAGTTCGAGCGCCACGATTTTCTCGACGCACCCCTGGCGTCGCTGCTCGTCGAACGGTGGCGCGCTCTCGAGGAGGGCGCGTTCGACGCCGTCGTTCCGATCCCGATCCACCCGCGGCGGCTCGCGGCGCGCGGATACAACCAGGCGGAACTGCTGGCGCGTTCCTTCTGTGCGGCCACGGGCCTGCCGCTCCGGAGCGGCGCGCTCCGGAAGCGGCTCGACACTCCCGCGCAGTCGACCCTGCATCGTGAGGAGCGGGCCGCGAACGTCCGGCGCGCGTTCGCCTCGTCTCCGTCCGCAGCCGGACGATCCGTTCTCCTCGTCGACGACGTCTGCACCACCGGCGCGACACTCCGCGCCGCGGCGGCCGCGCTCCGCGGCGCCGGAACCACCCGCGTGGCCGCGCTCGTCGTCGCGCGCGCGTAGTGTGGCCGCGGCGTCCCGCCGCGAGCCCC
>JBOGJQ010000077.1:0-9363 GCA_050745405.1 Thermoanaerobaculia bacterium
CCGCGGCGTTGATCCCGTACGGCGACGCGCGGCGCGAGCCGACGATCGCGATCGCGGGACGGGACGCGATCGCGCGATCGCCGCGCGTGAAGAGGGCGAGCGGCGGATCCGCGATCTCGCCGAGCCGCGGCGGGTAGTCGGGATCGCCGAGAATGAGCGCGCCCGCGCGATGCGCGTCGCGCGCGCGCGCGAGCTGCGGGAGAGTTGACGGATCCCTCACAATCCGCGCCTCGGCGAGCGGGATACTCAGAAGCTCCCGGATCTCACGGACGTCCGCGCTCGCGATCGACTCCGGGGGGTCGAAGCGCGCGAGGAGCATCCGTTTCCGCGCGGGAGTGAGCAGCGGGAGCAGAGACCATGCGAGAAGAAGGTCTCGTCGATCGGGCATGGCGCGGCGGGCGGGTGGACGGGGAGCGCCGGCGCCGTTGTGGGATGGTCCGAGGCGTCATTATAATGCGCGTCCTGTTCCAGTGCCAGCTCCCGGCCTCGCGGGATTGTCTTCGCCGCGTCACCGGTTGACGTGATCGAAACGCCTCGAAGGATCGCCATGCGCCATTTCGGAACGCCAGCGCTTCTCCTCGTTGTCGTCCTCGCGGCCGCCGGCAGCACCGGGTGCGCCAGCCGGGGGATCGACGTCACCCAGGCGGGCGATCAGCTCGCGTTCGGCGTCCGGATGGCCCGGTCGAACCTCTGGCGCGAGGCGCTGTTCCGCTTCGAGCGGGCGGTCACCCTCGATCCGAGCAACGCGATGGCGCTCAACAACCTCGCCGTCGCGTACGAGGGCATCGGGGAGTTCGACAAGGCGAAGGACGCGTACGCGCGCGCTCTGCGGCTCGACAAGTCGAATCAGTACATCCAGAAGAACTACAGCCGGTTCGTCGAGTTCGCCTCGCGGAATCGGAAGCGGGAGCAGGAGCCTCCGGAGGAGGAGCCGCTGACCGCGGAGGCGGAGCCGGAGGAGGCGCCGGCGGAGCCGGTGCAGGTCTCGCAGCCGGAGGAGCCGCCCAAGCCCGGCGAGATCCCTGTTTCCGATCTGCCGCCGGATCCGGTGCCGCCGGTCCCGCAGACGCCGCCTGAAACGCCGCCGCCGCCCCGGGGAGGTGCCGCATGAGAGCCGTCCGCATTGCCGCCGTCCTTCTGATCGTCGCCATCGCCGCTCCGGCGGACGTCATCGAGGTGCCGCTCAAGCTGCCTCTCAAGCCCCGGCTGCCGATCGAGCCCGACGAGACGATCGCGCTCGCCCCGTTCATCATCGCGACGACGGGGGAGGACACGCGGGAGGATCGCGCGGCGCGGGTCGACGTCCAGGCCGAGTTCGCGCGCTTCCTGCGGAAGCAGATGGGGAAGACCACCGACCTCGACGTCGCCGACGCCTCGGCGCGCCGCGTGCCGACGGCGGACTGGGAACAGCTGCAGGCGAGTCGCGACTGGTGGCGCGAGATCGCCGACGAGACCGGCGCCGCGTACGTGCTCGGCGGCGTGATCGACTTCGACATCGAGGACAAGAGCGGCTACCGGACCGAGGAATACGTCTCGCCCCTCGACGGCCGGACGTATTACCGCCAGGTCCTGGTCGAGAGTACCGGCTTCGTGTTCGACATCGTCATCGCCGTGTTCGACGGCGACACGGGCGAGAAGATCGTCGAGGAGAACTTCCGCGATTTCAAGGAATTCGATCAGCGCAATTACGACGAGATCCTGGGCCTCTTTGAAAACCTTCGGTCTCTCGAGACGCAGCTCGTCGGTATTTTCGTTTCCCAGGAGACGTCGGCGACGCGGTTCATGTTCACAAACTAGTCGTGTCAGTACGACCACGAACGCACCACGGAGGTTCCGTGAAACCAGCCCTCGCTCTCCTCGTCGCCACTCTCCTCGTCGCGGCCGTGCCGTCCGACGCCCTCGCGTTCGGAAAGAACAAGATCGTGTACGACGAGTTCGCGTGGCAGATCTACCACTCGACGCACTTCGACGTGTACTTCTACGAGGAAGAGCGCGACGCTCTGCAGAAGGTCGTGAGCTTTGCCGAGAGCGCCTACGACGACCTCGCGCGGAAGTTCAACTACCAGATTCCGAAGAGAGTCCCGATCATCTATTACGCCACCCACTCCGATTTCGAGCAGACGAACGTCATCCTGATGTTCATCCCCGAGGGCGTGGGAGCGTTCGCCGAGCCGGCGCGGAACCGGATGGTCCTGCCGATCGACATGCCGGACGAGGATCTGCTCCAGCTCATCACGCACGAGCTCACGCACATTTTCGAGTACGAGATCCTCTTCCAGGGGCGCCTCGGGAAAGAGATCACGAGCAGCCCGCCCCAGTGGTTCATGGAAGGGCTCGCCTCCTTCATGGCGCAGGACGAGGACACGAAAGACCGCATGGTCCTCCGGGACGCGGTCGTGAACGACGAGATTCCTTCGGTCACGCGCGGCGCCCAGGGGTATTTCGCGTATCGATTCGGGCACTCCGTCTTTCGCTTCATCGTCGACCAGTGGGGATGGGAGGGGCTTCGCGACTTCATTTACGAGTACCGGAACACGCTCGGCGGCTCGATCGACCGTCCCGTGAAACGGGCGTTCGACCTCACGGCCGAGGAGTTCGACACGCGGTTCCGGATCTGGCTCCGCCGGCGCTACCTTCCGGCTCTGGTCGCGCGCGGCGAGCCGATGGAGTACGGCGACCGCTTCAAGATCGAGGACGTGCGCAGTCAGGAAGTCTCTCCCGCGCCGGCGCCGTCGGGTGACCTGCTCGCCGCGATGACGACCTACAAGCAGGACCTCGACGTCGTCCTGTTCAACGTCCCCGAGCGGAAGCTGCTCAAGAACCTGACGCGCGGCTACGCCGATCAGTACGAGTACATCATCGCGCAGATGATGACGACCGCGCCCGTGATGGGCCGCGATCTCGCCTTCAGCCCGAACGGCGATTACATCGCGTTTTTCGTCAAGAAGGAGCGCGGCCGGAACCTGATGATCATCAACGCCCTCTCGGGCGAGCTCCTCGAGTCCGTTTCCATGGACGTCGAGCAGCAGCTCAATCCGGCGTTCTCGCCCGACGGCCGCTCGATCGTGTTCCACGCGTTCTCCGGGAATCAGGCGGACCTCTATATCTACGACATCGGGACCGACCGCGTGCGGAATCTGACGAACGACCCCTTCTTCGATGCCGCGCCGGTTTACTCGCCCGACGGCCGCTGGATCTACTACTCGTCCGTCGTCGACGGATTCGCGAAGATCTTCCGCCTGGACGTGCAGAACCCGAGCCGCCGGTTTCAGCTCACCCGCGGCGCGTGGAACGACATCGACGCGTATCCGTCGCCCGACGGGGAGCGGATCTTCTTCGCGTCCGACCGGCTGACGGAGCGTTCCGAGGTCGAACAGACCGTCCGCGAGAAGGCGATCGCGCTGGCGGCGCAGCTCGACGAGGACGATGACAGCGGTGCCGAGGGCGAGGGAGACGATCTCGCGAACGATCCGGCGAACTACGCCTCCTTCAACATCTATGCGCTCGACCTCGGGAGCGGCGAGATCGTCCAGTACACGGACGTGGTCGGCGGCGCGTTCACTCCCGTCGTCTTCACGGGCGAGGGAGGAGAGGAGCACGTCGTCTTCAGTTCCTATTACAAGCAGAGGTGGGAGCTCTACGTCACGGAGACGTCCAATCCGCTCATGGTCGTCGAGACGATCCCGATCGAGACGGAGCCCCTCGCGGAAGAGGCGCGGATCCCGTTCCTCCCGCCGGTGGAGGTCGCCGTCGATCCCGAGAAGATCGAGCCCTACGGCGGATTCAAGCTCCACATCGACGACATCCAGGTTCAGGGCGGCGTCAACTCCGACCAGACCCTCTTGTCGCGCTCGGTCATTTACATGAGTGACATGCTCGGGAACCGCCGCTTCGTCGCGGCCCTCGACTCCGTCTCGAGTTTCGCGAATTTCGATTTCCTGTACCTCGACATGACCGAGAGGCTGAACTGGGGTGTGCGGCTGTTCGACGACAGGACGTACTTCCTCACGGCCAACTTCGATACCGGCCGTTTCGACCGCGAGCGGATCTACCGGCAGACGGGGCTGATCGGCCTCATGAGCTATCCCTTCGATCGCTATCACCGGGTCGACTTCGGCGGCGGGTACATGCTCCGCGATTTCGACTTTCCCATCGGCCAGAATCCGCAAACCGGGGAGATTCTCTACTTCCGGAGGGAGGACGACTTCCCGCTCGTCAGCGGGACGTTCACCGGCGACAGCGCCGTGTTCAAGAGCTTCGGCCCGATCTCCGGTCGCCGGTACCAGGTGACCTCGACGTACGGATACGACACGGAGGAGAGCGGCACGCTGACCCACGACACGGTCGTCGACTTCCGGCAGTACTTCCAGATCACGTCAAGAACGCTCTTTGCATTCCGCGGCTTCGCGGCCGTCTCGAACGGGAACTTCCCGAACTTCTACTATCTTGGCGGTCTCAACACCCTCCGCGGGTACGACTTCCGCTCGTTCCAGGGCGACCGCGCCTTCTACGCGAATTTCGAGGTCCGCTTTCCGCTCATCGATTACCTCGTCATGCCCGGGTTCGCGCTGCAGGAGATCCGCGGCACGCTCTTCTTCGACGTCGGCGGCGCCTATTTCGGGGGGGACGAGTTCACGTTCATCGAAGAAGGACGGCTCAAGGACGCGCGCGCGGCGTTCGGGTACGGCTTCTCGGTGAACCTGTTCGGCCTCGACCTGAACTGGAACTTCGCGAAGAGGACGGACCTCGAGGAGGTCGAAGAGGGAGGCTTCGAGACGTCGTTCTGGATCGGGCAGACGTTTTAACTCCGTCGTTGTTCGTTGTTCGTTGTCGGTTGTCGGTTGCCGGTTGTCGGTTGCCGGTATGGCCGACGCCGTCATCCTGAGGAGCGAAGCGACGAAGGATCTCCTCAGCTGCGACTCAGACTCGCGACGCCGTCGCGCGATCGAGACCTGGCTGAGGAGATCCTTCGCTCACGCCCGCCCTTCCCCCTCGCTCAGGATGACGCGTTCCGGACCGACCGCCCGACGACGGACGACGGGCGGCGAGCGACGGACGACGGACGACGATACCTCGCCGACGTCGCGCGCGGGCGGCGCCTCCGGTCGGCGATCGTCTCCCGCAGAAACCGGAGGAGCGCCCGCTCCTCGGGCGAGAGGCCGCTCTTCGGAATCGCGCGCCCCTTGCGCCGCATCGCGTCGAACTCGAGCCCTTCCTCGTAATCGTGCAGGAGCCGCGGGCAGATGTACGAGGAGCGGCAGACCGCGGGGGTGTTTCCCAGCAGCTCGGCGGTCGTTTCGATCGCGCTCCGGATCCGCCGCTTCCGCTCCGTCTTGGTTCGCGCCTGTCCCTGCCATGCGAGAGCCATCGAGCAGAAGAGCGTGCCGGCCCACGTCCGGAAGTCCTTCGCGCTGAACTCGTCGCCGATCGCCTCCTGGATGTAGTCGTTCACGTGGCGGTCCTTGACGTCGACCTCGCGCGATCCGTCGTCCCATCGAAAGAGCTCGCTGCGCCCGTTGCCGCGCTTGAGCTGCCGGATGACCTCCGCGATGGGGGCGTCGCGGATCGCGCGCCGGTGGGGCTTGCGCCACTTCCCGACGAAATCGAACTCCACGACCTCGCCGTCCACCTGAACGTGACGCGACCGGACGGTCGTCAGGCCGAACGTCGACTCGCTCTTCGCGCTCTTGGCATTGCCGACGCGGAAGAAGCCCTGATCGATCAGGCGGACGATCGTCGCGAGGACGCGCGCGCGCTCGAGCGAGTCGCCGCCGAGATCGCGCCGCACGCGGCTGCGGAGGCGCGGCAGCGCCTCACCGAACCGGACGATGCGGAGGTACTTCTCGTCATCGCGGCGGCGGCGGAAGGAGGGGTGATAGCGGTACTGCGTGCGCCCTTTCGCGTCGAGGCCGATCGCCTGCAGCGGCGCGCCGGGCGAGCGGGCGATGCGCACCTCGCGCCATGCCGGCGGGATGCCGAGGGAGGCGATCCGCGCGAGCGTCCGTTCGTCCCGCACCGGCTCGCCGGCGGCGGTCTCGTAGCGGAACCCGGTCTGCCTCGATCCGAGGCGGCGGAGGCCGTGGCGCAGAAGGGCGTCCTTCCTCCGCTGTCCGGCGCGTGGCATGGCACCCCCAAAGGGGCAAATTCGGTGCCGTCAGTCGAGCTGGAAGTTCACCGGAAACGCGAGCCAGGTGCGGACGCGCTTGCCGTCCTTCATCGGCGGCGAGAAGCGCATTCGCCGCGCGGCCCGCACGGCGGCCTCGTCGAAGCCGATCTTCGTCGAGTCGCCGCGGAGGACGCGCACGTCCGCGACCGCTCCGGTTTCGTCGATCAGAACCGTGAGAATGACCGATCCCGTGAGGCGCCGCTTCCGCGCGATCGGCGGGTACTCCGGCTCGACGAAATGGACGAGCTCCGGCTTGCGATCGAGGTCGGCGAAGTCGACGAGATCCCCTTCGCGCACCGCGGGGGCGGGCGGCGGGGCGGGGGTGGCGGTCGTCTCGGCCTTTGCCGGTGCCGCGACTTTCTGGTCGGCCGTCGTCGTCGCGGGACGCTCGGCCTCGATCTCTTCGAGTGTCCGTCTGTTGAGAGTGTCGGCATCGAGCGGCCGTTCCGATCGCGCCGCGGCGGGCGCGGGCTCCGGGTCGGGCTCGCGGCGCGCGGGACGGGTTTCGGCGGGCACGGACGGCGTCGGTCGGGCGCCGACTTTCGCGCGCTCGGCGGCGAGCTGGCGCTCGTACTCCGCCTGCAGGCGAGCGACCTCCTCGCGAAGGCGCCGCTCGACTTCTTCGTCGACGGCGCGCTGCCGCGCGGCCTCGTCGATCGGCGCGGGCGTCGCCGATACGGTTTCCGCCGGCGGCGCCGCCGTCTCGGTCGGCGCGATCGCCGTCAGGATCGGGGTGTCGGGCGCCGCCTCGCCCGCGAACGGATCCATGGCCGCGAGAGAGGCGGCCGGAGCAGGGGCCGTCTGCACCGGCGCCGGAGGCGGCTCGGTTCTGCCGCGGACGAGGAGGAACGCGCCCGCGCCTCCCGCAAGCAGGACGACGAGTGCCCCGGCCACGAGCGGTGCGCGCGAGCGACGACTCTCGGGATGCGTCAGTGGAGGTGCGGACGGTGCATGATCGGGTTTCACCGCGGCGGCGCGCGCCGGCACAGTCGCGGGACGCGCGGGCGGAGGCGGCGGTTCGGGCTCGGGAGGCGGAGCAGCCCTGGCCGTTTCCTCCTCCTTCCGCGCGAGCGACGCCGCGACGTCCGCGTCCGCCTCCCGCTTCCGCTCGTTCGTTTCCTGCTCGATCTCTCCCTTCAGAACGGTGTGGAGGTAGAACGCGAGATTGAACGTGCTCGAGGCGTAGCCGCCGGCG
Organism: Thermoanaerobaculia bacterium; assembly: GCA_050745405.1. Lineage (GTDB taxonomy): Bacteria > Acidobacteriota > Thermoanaerobaculia > Gp7-AA8 > Gp7-AA8 > JBOGJQ01. Next base: position 7,362 of record JBOGJQ010000077.1, read on the forward strand.
ACCAGACGCGCGAGCGCCTGGTGGAGCGGCTCGGGTCCGGCGAATCGGCGCGCCGGATCTTTCGCGAGCGTCTGCTCGAGAATCGGGCGGACGTCATCCGGCACCGGCTCGTCGTCGTAGAGGAGCCTCGCCTCCCGGAAGTCGGGAACGTCCTCCGGCGTCGCGGGCGCTTTTCCGAAGAGCATGAGATGGAGCGCCGCGCCGATCGACCAGACGTCCGCCTGCGGCGTCGGCGCCGCGCCGTCACGCACCTCGGGCGCGAGGAACGCGCCGATCTCCTCCCGCACCGCCGGATCGCGGAGGGAAGCGATGATTCCGCGCGAGAGGTGCTGCCCCGCGACGCGGACTTCTCCCTCCTCACTGATCCAGACGAGCTGCGGAATCAGCGCTCCGTGGACGAGACGCGATCCCTCGAGACGGATGCCGCCGAGCATCTGCATCGACGCGGCGAGGCGCTCCGCGATCCCGAGCGCCTGGTCCACCGGGATCGGCTGCCCGCCGCCGGGAGAGAGCGCGAGGTCGGCAATCCCGTGGAGCGTCCGCCCTCCGGGATAGTCATGGGCGATGAACGGTGTTCCCTCGGCCACGTCGACGACCTGCTCGCGGACGACGGTCGTCCCCTCGATCTTTCTCACGACGCCGCGCGCGGCGAGCGCCGCCTCCCGAAGAGCCGGAAGATCGCCACCCGTGAAGCGCCGCAGCGCGACCGTGCCGCCGACGCGATCTCCGTCGACGCGGCCGGCGCGCCACAGCTCGGACAGCGCACCCTTCTCCAGCCTCCGGAAAAGGAGGTATCTCCCAAAGACGTCGTAGGACGTGGACATCGATCTCCCTCGCGATCGAAGATGGAAAGAAGGTACCCGGTCGTCACACCCGAGTCAATTCGGCTTCTTCGCCTCTTCCGCCGCCTTGGCGCGGCGCTGCCGGCGGAAGAAATCGCGCTGGTACTCCTGAACGTTGCGGTTGTGCTCGGCGAGCGTGCGGGCGAACACGTGCGAGCCGTCGTTCCGCCCGACGAAGTACAGGAAGCTCGTCTGGGCCGGATTCGCGGCCGCTTCGAGCGAGGCGAGACCGGGATTCGCGATCGGGCCCGGCGGCAGGCCGCGATAGCGGTACGTGTTGTACGGCGAATCCATCGCGAGGTCTTCCTTCCGGATGTTCCCGTCCCACTCGCGCGCGAGCTTGAGGGCGTAGATGACGGTCGGATCGGCGCCGAGGAGCATGTCCTGCCGGATCCGGTTGAGGTAGACCGAGGCGATGACGGGACGTTCTTCGGGGAGGCGGGCCTCGGTCTCGACGATCGAGGCGAGCGTCACGGTCTCGTCGACCGACAGGCCCGTGGAGATGTACGCGAGCTGATCGCCGAACTTGTCGCGGAAGTTCTGCACCATCGTCTCCGCGATCCGAGCCGGGGGCGTTCCCGGCGTCAGCTTGTACGTGTCCGGGAAGAGGAACCCCTCGAGGGACGCCGCTTCCGGGGCGAGGTCGCGGATCAGGGCGGGATCGGCGGTCACGCCGTCCCACTCCTCGGCGCTTCCGAACCCCGCCGCCGCGAAGATCCGCCCGACCTCGAACCGGTCGCGCCCCTCGGGGACGACGACGGTGCGGAGGATCACGTCGCCGCGAGCGAGTTTGTCGACGACGGCGATCGGGCTCATCGGTTCCGAAAACTCGTAAACGCCGGCTTTGAGCGAGTCGCCGCGGCGGACCAGTTTCAGATAGACGAGGGGGACGAAGTCGTCACGCAGGACGCCCTCCTCGCGGAGGTGGTCCAGGATCTCGCCGCTGTGCCAGCCGCGCTCGACCTCGACGAGCGCCGTCGGGGTCTCGTACCCCCGATATGGCTTGTTCAATGCGTTCCACGCGAAGATGCCCAGGCCGACGACGAAGAGGACGGCGAAGGCGGCGAGGGTCGCGAAGGAGCGGGCGAGGGTCGCGAAGCACCCGCGGCGCGCGCGGGCCATCAGCGGGTCCCTCCCCGTTCGTCGAGATAGGCCTGGAG
>JBOGJQ010000078.1:0-5112 GCA_050745405.1 Thermoanaerobaculia bacterium
ACCGCATCGTGATCACGTACCAGGTGCCGCGCGCTCCGGATACGGAGCCGCGGCGCATCGAGGTGCGCGCGCGGCGCGAGGGGCTCGAGGTGACGGCGCCGCGGTGGGCCTCATCGAGTCCTCCCGCGGCACTCGCGGAGGCTCGCGCCGCGGCCCTTCTCGACGGAGACGCTCCGACGGGCGAGCTTCCCGTCTTCGTCCGCGTCAATCTGGCGGCCCCGAACGCGAAGGGCGTCCGGGCGGGCGAGGTCGAGGCGACGCTCGATCTCGCGAAGCTCTCCGGCGTCGCCGGCCGCCTCGCGTCGACCCGCATGCGCGTGACCGTCGCCGTCGGCGGCGACGAGGCGCTCCCGATCATCATCCAGGAGATCCTCCCCGCCGATCTTTCCGAGCACCCGCAGCTCCACTGGTCGGCGCCGCTGAACGTGGAGAGTGGCAGGACCCGCGTCGCCGTCGTCTTCGAGGAGCTGATGACCGGCGCGTGGGGTGGGGCGACGACACCGCTCGACGCGCGCGTCCAGGAGCTCGCGCGCGGCGAGGCGCCGAAGGTGACGATTCCCGGCGACTGGCTCTTCGACGACGAGAGGGCGTTCGCGAAGGCGGAGGCGGAGGCGGAAGGGAAGGCCGTACTCGGACTCGCGTTCAACCGGTACTGCGCCGAGTGCGCCGCAATCGTCGTCGAATCGCTCACCCACCCGGCGGTGGCGCGGAAGATCCCCTCGTTCGTCCGCCTCCTGATCGACACGACCACCGCGTTCGAGCGGGCGAGAAAGCCGTTCGGACTCGAGATCGCCGGCATGACCGTCCCTCCCGAGCCTCTTTTCCCGGAGCTCGATCAGCGGTCGTACTTCGTCGTCTTCGATCCGTCGGGCCGCGAGCGTTTCCGTCTTCCGCTCGAGAACGGACGCGGGAAGCTCCTCGCGACCGCGGAGCTTTCCGAGTTTCTCGGCAGGATGGAAGAGCTCGCGCCGCTGCTCGTCGAGGGCGCCTCCCTCGCGCGCGAGGGGCGGCTCGTCGATGCAACGCGCGCGTTCGGCCTCGCCTACCGCCGCGCAGGCGACCTCGAGACCGCCGCGGCGACGTTCGCCCGGATGCGCGATCTCGCGCGCAGCAGCGGCGACCGCGAAGCGGCACAGACGGCGGCCGTCCTTCTCGGACTAGCGCATCTCCAGGCCGGCGACGTCGGCGGAGCCTCGCGCCTGTTCGAGGAGGTCGTCCGGGATCCCGCCTCCCCCGCGAGCCACGCGGAAGCTCTCCTCGGAATCGGTCAGGTCCGCCGGAGCCGCGGCGACGAACGGGGCGCGGCCGAAGCGTTCGTCGAGGCGGCGCGCCTCGCGCCGCAAGGGTCCGAAGTCCGGCAGGCGGCGATGACGCTCGCCGGGGCGGCGTCCGACGTCGTGCACGGCGCGATCTCGCTCACGCCCGAAAGCTCGATCGAGCCGCTGCAGCTCATCATCGGCGGCCGGCCGCCGTTCAGCGGCCGCGTGGAGGCGCAGGCCCTCGTGCGCGATCCGGGCATCGATCGCGTCGCGTTCTTTCTCGACGACGCGGAAGTCGCCGCGGACGACGCGCCGCCTTTCACGGCGCGCATCGATCTCGGGGACCTTCCCCACCCACGGAAGCTCCGCGCCGCGGCGTTCGGCGTCGACGGCGCTCTCGTCGCCGAGGATCTGCTCCTCGTGAACGAGCGGCACGATCAGTTCTGGGTGGAGCTCTCGGTCGACGGAAACCGCGCGCACGTCGAGACCGCGGAGCCGCTCGGGCGGACTCTCGAGCGGATCGATTTCTTTCTCGACGGCCGCCGTCTCAGGAGCCTCTCGGCCTCCCCCTGGCAGATCGACATCCCGGACGCCGGCGAGACCTCGGTCCTCCGCGCCGTCGCCCGCCTCGACGACGGCACGTTCGCCGAGGACGCTGCCCTTCTCGATCCGGAGGGGTACGTCGCGACGATCGAGGTCAATGAGGTCGAGCTGTACGTGACGGCTCTCGACGACGGCGAGCCGGTGCGCGACCTCACGGCGGCCGATTTCACAGTGCTCGAGAACGGGGACCGGAAGAGAATCCACGGATTCGAGTTCCTCGAGGGCGCTCCCTGGACGGCGGGGATCGCGATGGACTCGTCCGGGAGCATGACGCTCGTGCTGCCGGACGTGCAGGAAGCGGCGCGCGACTTCGCCGCGCGGACGATCGGCAACGGCGGCCGCGCGTTCGTCGTCGACTTCGATGGCGCGCCGCGCCTCGCCCACCCGACCACGTCCGATCTCGGCTCGGTCTCCGCCGCCATCGACCGGCTCACCGCCGGCGGCGGGACGGCGCTGTACGACGCGATCATTTTCGGCCTCCTTCAGCTTCAGGGACTCGACGGCAAGCGCGCTCTCGTCGTCCTCACCGACGGGGAGGACCGGGCGAGCCGCTACGACTACAAGGAGGCGATCCGCGTCGCGCAGGAGAGCGGCGCGGCGGTGTACGCGATCATTCTCGACGAGACGGGCCCGATGTTCTCCGTCTTCGTCGATCGCCTCCGCCGCGAGCTGGAGACGCTCGCGCGCGTCACCGGCGGCGAGGCGTGGTATCTCCGCACCCGCGACGGCATCGCGGAAGTCTACGAGAGGATCGACCGCGAGCTGCGAAACCAGTATGTCTTGACGTACGGCACGGAGCCTGCCGCCGGGGATGGCGAGGAGTGGCGCGATGTCGAAGTCCGTGCTCGCCGGCGCGGCGTGCGGGTCAAGTCGATCGACGGCTACTTCGTTCGCTGAACACTCTCATGTGGCCGACGGCCATGCGAAGCCGACGGAGAACCGAGCCGCAGATTACGCAGATTACACAGATTGGTTTTGTTTCTTGAATCTGCGTAAATCTGCGTAATCTGCGGCTTCGTTCTCCCGGGCGGGCGGTTCCGCCTACTCGAGTCGCTGCAACATCGCGCGCACCTGCGCCTGATTCGGATCGATCTGCAGAGCGCGTCGGAACTGCCGGCGCGCTTCGGCCTGATCGCCTAAACAAAGAGCCGCGACGCCGGCCGAGGCGTAGGTCATCGCGTCTTCGGGCGTGAGACGCTGCGCGGCGCGGAAGTCGTCGAGCGCCCCGCGGCAGTCGCCGAGCTCGACGCGGTAGCGGCCGCGGAACAGACGCAGCTCCGCGTCATTCGGCTGCGCGCGCACGGCGGCTTCGAGCAGATCGAGGCTCCGCTCCGCGTCCTCGTTCCTCTGATACGCGATGGCCCGGCCGATGAGGTACTTTCGGCCCTCGGGGAGGCCGTTCGCGAACGCGCGGACGAGAAGCTCGTCCGCGCGGTCGAGCTCCTCGCGCGCGTACATCGTGTCGCTGAGGTTCCAGAGGGCGGACGCGAGATTCGGGTCGGTCTCGATCGCCTTCTCGAACGCGGCGATCGCCTCTTCCTTCTTTCCCTCGTCGCGCAGGATCAGACCCTGGTTGTTCCACGATCCCGCTGTGCGCGTTCCTTCCGCGGTGCCGGCGGTGACGGACTCGCCCGCGCCGATGTAGCCGAGCGCGCGGAGCTTCGCGATTTCCTCGTCCGCGCCGGCCGGATCGGTCGTGACGGGACTCACCGGTTCGAAATACGCGCGGTAATCGACGGCGGCCTCGAGCGAGCGCGGCGCGCCGGGAAGAGGCGCTTCCTCGATCGCCTCGCCGACGGGTACGCCGGTGAGCGCGAGGAGCGTCGGCGCGACCTGGCGGATTCCGCCGTGGAGCCCGTCCGCGGCCTCGATTCCAGGCCCGTGCAGGAGATAGATCCCCTCCTGCCGGTGCCACCGCGCGGCTGTCGCCTGAGCGAAGCTCGACAGCTCCGTCGGCCGCCCCTCGAACCAGTGGAAGCCGTGATCGGAGACGAGCATCAGAACGGCGCCGTTGCGTTCCGCGAGATCGGCGTAGCGGCCGATGAGCGCGTCGACCTCGCGGAAGTAGCGCTCCGGGACCTGGTTGTAGCGCGCGTAATCCTCTTCGTCGACCTCCGGCTGCCGCGGCGGTGCGTACGGGGCGAACATGTGCCCGACCGTGTCCGTCCCTTGAATGAAGACGATCGAGAGGTCGGGCAGCTCGCGCGCGACGAGCTCCTGCGCGAGCCGGTCGTAGAGGCGCGTCTCGATCAGGATCCGGCGCAGCGCGCTGACGGGATGCCCGTACGGGTTCTCCGTCGTCGCGTGCTGCCGGTACTCCGCCTCCGAGAGCCACGGCAGATACGCCTTCAGGTCGTCATACGCGGTCTCCTGCTCGACCTCGGTGAGGATCTTCCGCGCGAGCGGCTCCCGGAACTTCGGCCAGACGACGCCCGGCGGGAGCTCGTCTTCCTGGTAGAGAAAGGTGAAAAAGCGATCGGAGACGATCGTCCCGTGCACCGGCTCTGCCGGGTACGTCGCCCAGATGCCGAAGACGGCGACCTCCTTGCCGGCATCCGTGAGCATGTTCCAGACGGCGGGAACCTTCCGCTCGTCGCTCGTGATCGGTTCCTTCGTTCGCGACGTCGGATGAAAACGGGTGAAATCGAGGATGCCGTGCTCGAGCGGGCTGACGCCCGTCATCATCGTGGTCCAGAGGATCGGCGAGAGAGCCGGGTGCTCGGTCTGCGCGACGCCGCGCGCCCCGTCGTGCGCGAGCGCCGCGAGGTTCGGCATCGCGCCGCTTTCGGTGAGGTGATCGAGGTACTCCCAGTCGGCGCCGTCGAGAGCGAGGAGGATGACCGGAGGACGATCGACCGCGGCGGCTTCGATCGCGGAGACGGGCGCCGTCGAGAGGAGGTCCTCCGGGATGCGGGGACGCAGCGATGCGCTCGCGACGCGAAGTCCCGCCTCGGATAGCGCGGCGGTGAGCTGCTCGGCGCCGGCCCAACCGGCGGCGCGCGGATCGAGCAGCAGATCGCGGCGCGGGACGGCGGCGGCCCAGGCGCTGGCGCGCTGCAGAACCACGGCGCGAAGGGATTCGCACCACGTCCCGTCTGGCCACGACGCGGAAACGGATTCCGGAGCGCCGTAGCGCAGCGACGTGTCGACGACGAACGGCTCTCCGGCCGCGGTCCGGACGTCGAGCTCCTCGGCGAAGACGAGAGAGCCGTCCTCGGCCGGCACCACGCATCCCTCGCCGAGGTAGACC
>JBOGJQ010000079.1:0-3177 GCA_050745405.1 Thermoanaerobaculia bacterium
GAAGAGCCGGTGGGCACCGACGACATTGACGGCAGCGCCGAAGTCGCCCGCGCCCTCGACGTTCCGGTCGCGGGCTACGAGACGGCCACCGGCCTGGCCAGCTTCCGCGAATTGATCGCGCGCCGGGCGGTCGACATCGTGCAGCCGGACGTCATCTGGACGGGAGGCATCACCCTCTGCCGCAAAGTCGCCGCGCTTGCCGAGGCGCACGGCCTTCCTGTCGTCCCACACGTCTTCTCATCGGCCGTTGCCGCCATCGCCAACATGCACTTCATCGCCGCCCTGCCGAACGCGGGACTCCTCGAGTTCGACCAGAACCCCAATCCGCTCCGCTCCGACCTTTTCGAGGAGCCCATCGACATCCAACCACACGGCACGGTTCGCCTCCCCAACCGCCCCGGCCTCGGCGTCACCCTCAATCAGGCCACGGTCGACCATTACCGCGTACCCTGACGGCTGACGGCTGACGACTGACGACTGACGACTGACGATTTGATATGCGCATCGCGATCATCGGAACGAGAGGCGTCCCCCCGCGCTACGGCGGATTCGAGACCTTCGCCGCCGAGCTCGGGCGACGGCTCGTCGCGCGCGGGCACGACGTGACCGTGTACGCGCGCTCGTATCTCTACCCCGAGCGGCCGGAGACGTGGGAAGGGATCCGGCTCGTTCACCTTCCCGCGGTGCGGCACAAGTATTTCGAGACGGTCTCGCACGCATTTCTGTCGTCGGTCCATGCGGCGGGCGCGCGGTACGACGTCGCGCTCCTCTGCAATGCCGCGAACGCGTTCGTCCTCCCGATCCTGCGCGCCGCGGGGATCCCGACCGCGACGAACGTCGACGGGATCGAGCGCATGCGCAAGAAGTGGAACGTTCTCGGGAAGCTCGTCTACCTCGGTGGCGAGGCGCTCTCCGCGACGTTCTCGACGCGCCTCGTCGCCGACGCGGAGACGATCGCGGCTTACTACCGGCGGCGGCTCGGTGCGCGGCCGGACGTCATCGCCTACGGTGCCGACTTTCCGGAGGAGGAGGACGGTGACATCCTCGAGCGGCTCGGGCTGACGAGCGGCCGGTACGTTCTCTACGTGAGCCGCTTCGAGCCGGAGAACCACCCGGTCGAGGTCGCGGCCGCGTACGGGCGTGTCGAGACCGACCTGCCGCTCGTGATGGTCGGCAGCGCGCCGTACGCGGGGGAGCTCATCGAGGCGCTCCGCGGGACGGCGGACGAACGCACGATCCTCCCAGGGGCGATCTTCGGGCGCGATTACCGGACTCTTCAGCGCCAAGCGGCGCTCTACGTTCAGGCGACCGAGGTCGGCGGGACCCACCCGGCTCTCATCGAGGCGATGGGATCGAACGGCGTCGTCCTCGCCCTCGATACCCCCGAGAACCGCGAGGTGGGGGGCGACGCGGTCCGCTATTTCCGTTTCGACGGGGCGCCCCGCCTCGAGCAGGTCCTGTCCGATGCGCTCGCCGCGGATCCGGGCCCGTGGCGGAGGCGGGCGCGGGAGCGGGTGGCGGCGAAATACCGCTGGGACGCGATCACCGACGCCTACGAACATGTATTCGAGGAAATGACCGGGGGGGCGTAGACGTTTTGCGGGCGGCGTCCGTATCAGGACGCGAGCTCACCCCTGGCGCCGGACCCGGCGCGGCCCTGCACCTGAGCTTGCGTCGGGGGGCGTCTCGCGGCACGATTCGGAAGGCGGATGCTCAAGCAGCACGCAAAACTGGTCAGGAGAGTCGTTTACCTCAGTGACGTCACACTGACGGCAGCGGCTTTCTTCATCGCGTTCTGGATCCGCGACGTCATTTTTCCGGCCCTCTTCCCCACCGTCTTCCCGACGGGCCTCCACCCGATCGGGGAGTACCTCGAGGTCCTTCCGGTCGCGCTCATCATCTGGTCGCTCCTCTTCTTTTCGCACCAGAGCTACCACAGCCACCGCACGGTCCCGATCGTCCGCGAGCTGCGCGACGTGCTCCACATCGTCGGACTCGGCACGGTTCTTCTCGCGACGATCGCGTACCTCGCGCGTCTCGAGCTCCTGTCGCGGTCGTGGTTTTTCCTCTTCGCCGTCCTGTCGGCCGTCCTGCTGACCCTGAACCGGCTCGCGATCCGCGGGATCGCGCGGTGGGTCCGTCTGCGCGGGATGAACTACCGGACGATCCTCGTCGTCGGCACCGGCCGCCGCGCGCGCGAGATCGTCCAGCTCATCGAAAAGCATCCCTACTGGGGCTACAAAATCCTCGGATTCGTCTCGGACGGCCACCGCCTGCCGAACGGCTGGAACTCCCGCTACCGCACCCTCGGATCGGTCGAGGACCTGCGCCGTCTCATCGAGCGCGGCACGGGCGATCTGGCGGTCGACGAGATCGTGTTCGCCGTGACGCGCCGCAAGCTCGACGCGCTCCGGTCGGTCTTCCTTCTGTGCGAGGAGCTCGGCATCCGGACGCGGGTCGCGATGAACTTCTTCCCGAACCGCGTGGCGCGCGTCGAGCTCGAGGACCTCGAGGGGATCCCGTTCCTCACCTTCACGACGACGCCGTCGAACATGACGCACCTCGCGGTGAAGCGGTTCATCGACGTGGCGGCGTCGATCCTGCTGCTGCTCGTGATGGCTCCGATCATGGGCGCCGCGGCGCTCGCGATCCGGATCACCACCCCCGGGCCGATCCTTTTCGCGCAGAAGCGCCTCGGCCTCAACGGGCGGACGTTCCGCCTCTTCAAGTTCCGCACGATGGTCCACGACGCGCACCGCATGCGCGCGAATCTCGCGCACCTCAACGAGATGAACGGGCCGGTGTTCAAGTCGCGCCTCGACCCGCGGATCACGCCGGTCGGCCGGGTCCTCCGCCGCTTCTCGCTCGACGAGCTGCCGCAGCTCTGGAACGTGCTGCGCGGCGACATGAGCCTCGTCGGCCCGCGTCCGCCTCTGCCCGAGGAGGTGGGGCTGTACGAGCGGTGGCAGAGAAGGCGGCTCTCGATGAAGCCGGGGCTCACGTGCCTCTGGCAGGTCAGCGGCCGCAACGAGGTCGACTTCGACCGCTGGATCGAGCTCGACCTCCAGTACATCGACAGCTGGTCCCCGTCGCTCGACTTCAAGATCCTGCTTCGCACGATCCCCGCTGTGCTGTCTGGCAAGGGCGCGCTGTAAGGTCGGTCCGGACGCCTCGGCG
>JBOGJQ010000080.1:0-4674 GCA_050745405.1 Thermoanaerobaculia bacterium
AAGCCACGACCGCCCTCTTCGACTTCATCGAGGGCTGGTACAACCCGCACCGTCGCCATTCCGGGATCGGCTACCATTCACCCGTCAGCTACGAACGCGTCAAGCGGGAGACTGCCTGACGCTAATACCAACCTGTCCACCGAACCGGGGCAACCTCACTCAGCTCAATCTGTGAAAATCTGCGAAATCTGTGGATGACCATCTGTGCAATCTGTGGATCACGGTTTCCGCCTGGACGTGAGGAGTGGAACCGAGCGCGGAACGCCCAAGACGCCCCAGACGCCCAAGACGCCCAAGACGCCCAGGACGCCCAGGACGCTCCGGACGCCCAAGACGCACCTTGCCTCTCGGGAGTTTCTCTGCAACGATGCCCCCCGACCGATGCTGCGCACGATCCGTTGGACGCGACTCGCGGCTTTTCTCTCGATCCTCCTGGTCGGCCTCTCCTGCACTCCGAAGCTCCAGCGGCCCGAGGACCGCGACAAGGTGCACGTGGGGATCGTCTTCGACATCGGCGGCAAGGACGACCGCTCGTTCAACGCGGCGGCGTGGGAGGGAGTCAAGCGCGCGGCGCGCGAACTGCCGATCGTTCTGCGCGACGTCGAGCCGGGCGATCCCACGTCGATCGAGCCGGCGATGCGCGCCTTCGCGGAGCGCGGCTATGACCTGATCATCGGCGTCGGCTTCGCGCAGACGCCGATCATGGCCGCCGTCGCGCGCGACTACCCGAACATCGATTTCGCGATCATCGACGGCGTCATCGATCTGCCGAACGTCGCCTCGCTCATCTTCAAGGAGCACCAGGGATCGTACCTCGTCGGAATGATCGCCGCGCACGCGAGCGAGACGGGGACGGTCGGATTCATCGGCGGCATGGACATTCCCCTGATCCGGAAGTTCAAGGTCGGCTACGAGGAAGGGGCGCGCGCCGTCGATTCCGACATCCGCGTCATCGAGAACTACATCGGCGTGACCGACGCGGCATGGAACAATCCGGGGAAGGGGAAAGAGCTCGCCGTCGCGCAGATCCGCAAGGGAGCGGACGTGATCTTCACCGCCGCCGGGAACTCCGGCCTCGGCGCGTTCGACGCCGCCGAGCAGTTCGACAAGCTCGTGATCGGCGTCGACTCGAACCAGAACTGGGTCAAGCCGGGCTACGTGCTGACGAGCATGGTCAAGCGGATCGACAACGCGGTCTATCAGATCATCGAGGAGAAGGTCGCCGGCCGCTTCGACGCGGGCGTCCACGTCTACGGCCTCGAGAACGAGGGCGTCGGCTACGCGCTCGATCAGTACAACCGGCACCTCATACCTCCCGAGGTGATCCGCGAGGTCGAGGAGGCGAAGCGGAAGATCATCGCGGGAGAGATCGAGGTCACCGACGCGATGGCGGCGGGGGCGGAGTAGCCGCGCATGCTCGAGCTGCGCAACGTCACGAAGCGGTTCGGCGCCGTCGTTGCGAACGACGGCGTGAGCCTGACCGTCCGGGCGGGGACGATTCACGCGATCGTCGGCGAGAACGGCGCCGGGAAGTCGACCGCCATGCGCATCGCGTATGGCTTCTACCGTCCGGACGAGGGAGACGTTTTCGTCGACGGGCAGCGGGCCGACATCCGCAGCCCCCACGACGCGATCGCTGCCGGCATCGGGATGGTCCACCAGCACTTCATGCTCGTCGACACGATGAGCGTGACCGAGAACATCGTCCTCGGCGCGGAGCCGGGACGGATCGTGGTCGATCTCGCTGCCGCGGCCGAGCGGATCCGGCGGCTGTCCGGCGAATTCGGCCTCGCGATCGACCCTGCCGCGCAGATCGAGGATCTCTCGGTCGGCCAGCAGCAGCGCGTCGAGCTTCTGAAGGCGCTCTACCGTGACGCGCGCATCCTGATCCTCGACGAGCCGACTGCCGTCCTGACGCCGCAGGAGGTCGAGGAGCTCTTCGCGATTCTTCGCTCGATGCGCGCGAGCGGAAAGACGATCGTGATCATCACGCACAAGCTCTCGGAGGTCCTCGCGATCTCCGACCAAGTGACCGTCATGCGGGATGGGCGCGTGGTCGGCGGAAAACCGACGGCGGAAACGAGCGCCGCGGAGCTCGCGCGGATGATGGTCGGGCGCGAGGTGCTTCTCCGGGTGGAGAAAGGGCCGGCGACGCCCGCCGCGCCGGTGCTCGAGGTCGAGGAGCTTCGCGTCGACGCGGCGGACGGGTCGCCGCGCGTCCGGAGCATTTCGCTCGCGATTCGCGCCGGCGAGATCGTCGGCGTCGCCGGCGTGGAGGGGAACGGCCAGACGGAGTTGATCGAAGCGATCGCGGGGCTCGTTCCCGCCGCGCGTGTCCGGGGCGCGATCCGCCTCAGCGGCAACGACGTGCGCGGCGAATCGCCGCGCCGCCGGCGCGCGCTCGGCATCGCCCACGTCCCCGAGGACCGTCACCGCCGCGGTCTTCTCCTCGATTTCGACCTGCGCGAGAACAGCATTCTCGGGGCGCAGTACGATCGCGATCTGCAGCGCGCGGGCGGACTTCTCGACGCGCGCGCGATCGACGGAAAGACCGGGCGCATTCTCGACGCGTTCGACGTCCGCCCGGCGGCGCCCGCCCTTCCGGCGCGCGCGCTTTCCGGCGGGAACCAGCAGAAGCTCGTCATCGGCCGCGAGCTCGACGCGCGGCCGCGGCTGCTCCTGGTCGCGCAGCCGACGCGCGGCGTCGACATCGGAGCGATCGAGTTCATCCACCGCAAGCTCATCGAGATGCGCGACGCCGGCTGCGCGATCCTGCTCGTCTCCGCGGAGCTCGAGGAAGTCACCTCGCTCGCCGACCGCCTCCTCGTCATCCGCGACGGCGCCATCGCGGGCGAGGTCGATCCGGCGTCGACGCCCGTCGAGACGATCGGTCTCATGATGACCGGCGGCCAGAGGAGAGCGTCGTGAGGCGTGCGGTCCACGCGCTGGCTCTCCCGCTCCTCGCGATCGTCGCGGCGTTCGCCGTCGGCGCCGTCATCGTCGTCCTCATCGGCGACGATCCGGTCGAGACGTACTCGCTGCTGATCGGAAGCGCCCTTTCGTGGCCCGACGGGATCGGTTACACGCTCTTTTACGCGACGCCGCTGATCTTCACCGGCCTCGCGGTCGCGCTCGCGCTCCACGCGGGGCTGCTGAATATCGGCGCCGAGGGGCAGCTCTACGTCGGCGCGTTCGCGGCGGCGTGGGTCGGGATCGCGTTCGCGGGACTCTCGCCGTGGCTCCTCGTGCCTCTCGCGATGCTCGCCGCGCCCGCCGCCGGCGGCGTCTGGGGCGCCGTGCCGGGATGGCTCAAGGCGCGCTTCGGCGCGCACGAGGTCATCACGACGATCATGTTGAACTTCATCGCCGTCGCGCTGACGAACTGGGCGACGCAGTACTACTTCAAGGAGCCCGGCGATCCGATCATGCAGACCGGGCCGATCGGCGAGGGCGCGCACATCGCGCGCTTCGGCGATCTGTTCGCCGGGTTCCCGCAACGCATCCCCCTCAACATGTCCTTCCTGGTCGCCCTCGCCGTCTGCGCGGCCGCCGGCGTTTTTCTCTGGAAAACGCGCTGGGGATACGCCCTGCGCGCGACGGGCGCGAACCCCGCCGCGTCGGAGTACGGGGGGATCTCGACGGGACGGCAGATCATCCTCGCGATGGCTCTCTCGGGGGCTCTCGCCGGAATGGTCGGCATCGGCGAAGTGCTCGGCTACCGCTATCGCTTCTACGAGGGCTTTTCCGCCGGCTATGGATTCACCGGGATCGCGGTCGCCCTCTTGGGCCGGCGGCATCCGGTCGGCGTGATCCTCGCCGCGCTTCTGTTCGGCGCGCTGATCCGCGGAGGGCTGTTCGTCGACATCTTCACGGAGGAAGTCTCGAAGGACCTCGTCCTCGTCCTCCAGGCGATCATCATTCTCTTCGTGGCGTCCGGGTCGGGATTCCGCTTCCCGTTCGCGAAGCGCCCCGGCGTCGAGGGGAAGGCCTGATGGAAGGGATCTTCACGATCGCGATCCTCTTCTCGACGATCCGCCTGGCGACGCCTCTGCTGCTCGCGGCGCTCGGCGGGATGTTCTCGGAGCGCTCGGGCGTGATCAACATCGCGCTCGAGGGGCTGCTGCTCGCGGGAGCTTTCACCGCGGCGACGGTGAACCACTTCACCGGAAATCCGTGGATCGGTCTGCTGGCGGCGATCGCCGCCGGCGTCGCGGTCGCGTCGATTCACGCCCTGGCCACGATCCGGTTCAAGGCCGACCAGGTCGTGAGCGGCACCGCCATCAACATCCTCTTCCTCGGGGTTCCGGCTTTGCTCAGCGGGGCTCTCTTCGATTCGACGGGCGCTACGCCGCAGATCCCGCAGCGCGACCTGCTGCAGACCGCGCCGATCGTTCTCGCGTTCGCTCTCGTACCCGTGTCGTGGTGGGTCCTGAACCGGACGCGGCTCGGCCTCCGCCTCCGCGCGGTCGGCGAGAACCCCGAGGCGGCCGATGCCGCCGGAGTTCGCGTGGAGACGATCCGGTGGATCGGCGTGCTCCTCTCGGGCGCGCTCGCGGCGATCGGCGGCGCGTACCTCTCGACCGGACAGTCGTCGCTGTTCACGCGGAACATGAGCGCAGGGCGCGGATTCATCGCGCTGGCGGCGCTCATCTTCGGGAAATGGCGCCCGGTGCA
>JBOGJQ010000081.1:0-4446 GCA_050745405.1 Thermoanaerobaculia bacterium
CTTCGGGGGCGTTGCGGCCCACGACGCGCTCGTTCCGGTCGAACGGGAGCTCGCGACGCGGGCTCTCGCCGGATCGATCGTGCAGTACAGGCGATTCGTGTCGCCTCTCCTGCGCGGCCGCGTGGCGTGCCGGTTTCAGCCGACGTGCTCGGCCTACGGCCTCGCGTCGGTCCGCGAGTACGGTGCGCTTCGCGGCGGCTGGCGCGCCGTCAGACGGATCGCGCGCTGCACCCCCGCGACGCCGAAGGGAACCATCGACCTGCCGTAACGGCCCGTCAGGAGTCGGGAGTCGTCACAGTCACAATCCTTCCCGTTTCGCCTCGTCCCACAGCGCGTCCATGTCCGCGAGGGAGACGTCGTCGAACCGGCGTCCCGTTTCGCGGAGGCGGCTCTCGATGTGCTCGAACCGCCGGGTGAACTTGCGATTCGCGTTCTGCAGCGCGTTTTCCGCGTCGATCTCGAGCCGCCGGGCGATGTTGACGAGGGCGAACAGAAGGTCGCCGAGCTCGTGCTCGATCTCGGCGCGCTCGTCGCGCCCGATCGCCTCCCGCAGCTCGCCGACTTCCTCGTCGATCTTCTCGAGCACGTCGGCGGTTTTCTCCCAATCGAATCCCACGCGCGCGGCCTTTTCGGTGAGGCGCTGGGCCTTGAGTAGGGCGGGGAGGGCGGCGGGGACGCCCGAGAGGATGCCCTGGTCCTTTTCCCGGCGCTCGTCGGACTTGAGCTTCTCCCAGTTCACGAGGACGGCGTCGGCATCCGCGGCCTCGACGTCGCCGAAGACATGAGGATGACGCCGGACGAGCTTCTCGTGAATCGCGGTGATCGCGTCGTCGATCGCGAAGCTCCCTTCCTCCCGCGCGATCTCGGAGACGAAGACCGCCTGGAGAAGCATGTCGCCGACTTCCTCGCGAAGCGCGTCGCGGTCGCCCGCGTCGATGGCGTGCGTGACCTCGTACGCCTCTTCGATGATGAAGGGGCGGAGGTCCTCCATCCGCTGTTTCCTGTCCCAGGGACAACCGCCCGGCGCGCGCAGCATCGTCATCAACTCGACGAGATCTTCGAACCGTTTCTTCTCCATCGCGCGATTCTATGACCGACCACGCCGGCTGGCGTCGCCGGAGGAAAAGCGTTAGATTCGCTTCTCTCCAATCCGCAATGACTCTATCGCTCGCGCAGCGCGCCTCCGCCCGGTTACGACCGCCGACTCGATGGAGGTTCGGATGACGGTCGAGACCTCCGGTTTCTCGGGCCTGAGCGCCTCGGAGCTCGGCATGCTGGCGCGAGTGCTGGAGTCGTTCGCGGAGACGCTCGACTTTGACGAGCTCATGTGTCGCGTCGTCCGGATCGCACTCGAGGAATTCGAGGCGGATCGCGCGTGGATCCTCGAACCGGTCGAGGACCGGCCGGTGACGACGGTGGTGTGGGAAGAGACCCGGGAAGACTTTCCGAAGGCGACGGCGACCGGTGTCGAGGTCCCCATCGACTCCTCGCGCGAGTTCATCGACCGCGTGCATGAGGGTGGTGGCCCGATCGAGGCGACGCCGGAGACGCCGGGACTCGATCCGTCGTTGTTCGCGCGCTTCGGGGTGAAATCGGCGCTCGTGCAGGTATTGACGACGCGCGAGGGGCGCCGCTGGATCTTCGCGCTTCATTCGTGCGGCCGGAGGCGGACGTGGACCGAACAGGAGAAGCGGTTGTTCTCGACGGTGGGGCGCTACGCGACGCTGGCGATGGACAATGCGATTCTGCACCGGACCGCGCTGTCGGAGGCGGCGACCCTGAACGCGATCCTCGATCACATCCCCGAGGCGGCGGCGATCTTCGGACCCGACGGGCGCCTGCTCCGGATGAACACGATCGCGCAATCGGAGCGCCCGTTCGTCTTCGGCACCGAAGCGATGGAACGCCTCACGGCGAACCGCCATCGCGATCTGCACGGGCGCATGCTCGACATCCAGGACCTGCCCTCGATGCGCGGGCTCCGCGGCGATCGTGTGAACGAGGATTATCGCGTCGCCGATCCCGTGGGCGGCGAGGACCGCATCGTGAACTTCCGCTCGGGGCCGGTGCGCGACGAATCGGGGCAGATCGTCGGCTCGGTCGTCCTGAGCCGCGACGTGACCGAGGACCGCATCGAGGTCGAGCAGGAGCGGTGGCGCCGCCGGCGCGCCGAGACCCTTGGCCAGCTTTCGCTCGATTCCGTGACGCTCTCCCCCGAGCTCGCCGACCTCGACGAGATCGCGCGCCAGATCGGCGACGGGGTGGAGGTCAACGTCGCGATTTACGTCTATCGCGCGTCGCACGACGTCCTGGAGCTCGCGGGCCGGCACGCTCTGTCCGAAGACGTGGCGCGGCTTTTCGACTACGCGCGCGCCCATCCCTTCCGGCCGGGCGAGGGTCTGCCGGGCACCGCCTTCCAGATCGGGCACCCGCTCTTTTTCGCCGAGCCGAAGCCGGGGGCGCTCACCGGGTATGCGCGAACGGACCAAGAGCGCGAGCTGATGAGGGCGGCGGCGGAGCAGAGCCTCATCGCGGCGCCGCTCGAGGCGTACGGCGAGCGCGTCGGAGCGATCGTGATCGGCCATCTCGACCCGCGGCGCGGGTTCAAGGCCGAGGACGTCGCGTTCGCCCTCTCGGTCGGGGAGCGGATCGCGGCCTCGTTTCACGTGCACCGCCTGGGCCGCCTCTCGGCCGAAGGGCACCGCGCGGCCGAGGACCTGGCGCGGCGCGAGGTCAACGCGCGCGCCCGCCTCGAGGCCGTCCTCGAGTCGGCGCCGATCGGGATCGCCGTCGTCTCCGCCGACGAGCTGCGGCTCGAGATCGCGAACGGCGGGTGGATGGATTTCGCCGCGCGCTACGGTCGCGTCGGGCGCGACATCGATCTGGCCGGCTATCGCGTCGGCGATGTCATTCCGCATCTCGAGCCGGTGCTCGTCGAGACCGCCGAGAAGGGGGCCATGCGGCTCGACAAGGCGGTGCCGGTGCGCTCGGGCGGGCAGACGTTCTACTACGACCGTATCGTCTCTCCGGTGCGCGGCCGCCTCTCGGGCATCACCCAGAGCCTGACGCTGCTCGTTCAGGACGTCACCGACGCGGTGAAGGCGAAGCAGGAGATCGAGGCGCTCGTCCGGATGATGGAAGAGCGCACGGCGCGCCTCGACTCGATCCTCGGATCGATGACCGACGCGCTCTGGGTCTTCGACGCCGACGGCAACGTCATCGACGTGAACCGGGCGGCTCTGTCGATGTTCGGCCTCGCCTCGCAGAGCGACGCGATCGCGCGCGGCTCGTTCGAGGACTTCCAGCTCCGCTATCCGGACGGCCGCACCATCGCGCCCGAGGAGCTTCCCTACTCGCAGGCCCTTCGCGGCGAGATCGTCCCGGACTTCGTGGCGATCGGCGCTCACCTGATCACGGGACGCGACATCGACCTGTCGATCGCCGCCGCACCGATCCGCAGCGGCGGCGCCGTCGTCGGCGCGGTCCTCGTCATCCGCGACATCTCCGCCCTTCAGGAGCTCGATCGCAAGAAGGACGAGTTCCTCTCGGTCGCCTCTCACGAGTTGCGCACGCCGCTGACGACGATCCGCGGCTACGCGCAGCTGCTGCTCCAGCTCATCTACGACATCGATCCCGAGGAGCGCGCGACGTACCTTCGCTCGATGCTCGGCGAGATCGACCGGATGATGGGGCTGATCTCGGAGCTGCTGGACGTGTCCCGCATCCAGCGGAAGCGCCTGCAGGTGAACCCGCAGGAGATCGAGTGGATCGGCTTCGTCCGCGACCTCGTCGAGGCGGTGAAGATGCACCACGCGAACCGCACGATCGAGTTCGACGTGGGCGTCGGGCCGGTCGCCCTCAAGGCGGATCCGCACCGGATGCGTCAGGTCATCGACAACCTGCTGTCGAACGCGATCAAGTACTCGCCCGACGACTCGACGGTGCGCGTCAGCGTCGAGCAGGCCGACGGAACGGTCAGGACCGCGGTCGCCGATCGCGGAATCGGCATCCCCATGGACGAGCTGCCGCACCTCTTCGAGCGCTTCCATCGCGCGCGAAACGTCTCGAGCCGCTACTACGGCGGCCTCGGGCTCGGCCTTTACATCTCGAAGGCCATCGTCGAGGCGCACGGCGGGAAGATCTGGGTCGAGACGCGCGAGGGAGAAGGATCGAAATTCGTCATCGAGATGCCGGTGGGCGAGGGCTCCGAGATCGAGGGAGCTTAGAACGCAGAATGCAGAACGCAGAACGCAGAACGCAGAACGCAGAAGGAAGAAACCCGCCCGCCCTCAGAGGCGAATGCAAAATGCAAAATGCAAAATGAAAAATGCAGAAAAGGCGGATCGCAAAGGTCACAGTGCACCGTGATCGCTAGGGTTCGACGTTTTTTACATTTTGCATTTTGCATTTTGCATTCTGCATTCGTGAACGCGGTCCCCTTCTGGC
>JBOGJQ010000082.1:0-3049 GCA_050745405.1 Thermoanaerobaculia bacterium
GACCTGAGATGCTCCGTTTACGGATTGCCCACCCGTCCCTGATCCCTCGCTACGCTCGGGATGACGGCTCCGCTCGGGATGACGACTCCGCTCGGGATGACGGCTACTCTAAGGACACAGCCCCGCACACCCAAAGCGCCGTCATCCTGAGGAGCGAAGCGACGAAGGATCTCCTGATCAGCGACTCAGACTCGCGACTTTGCCGGACTGAGACGCGGCTGAGGAGATCCTTCGCTAACGCCCACCCGCGCCGCCTCGCTCAGGATGACGGCGCGTAAACAAAAGACGAGTCCCGCCGTCGAATCAACGGGCGGCTCAGATGATCGACTGGAATCGACGGACCGCGGCACATCTCTACCGCCGCGCCGGATTCGGCGCGACGACCGAAGAGCTCGAGCGCGCCGTCGCCGAGGGGCTCGAGGCGACCGTCGAGCGCCTCGTCGACTACGAACCTGTCGACAACTCCGCGCTCGACCGGCGGCTCGCGGGCATCGACCTCGACACCGCAATCGGCATCGTCCGCTGGTGGCTCACGCGGATGATCTTCACTGCGCGTCCCCTCGAGGAGCGGATGACGCTCTTTCTCCACGATCACTTCGCGACGGCGATCCACAAGGTCCGCGAGGCCGACTGGATGCTCCAGCAGAACCAGCTCCTCCGCCGCTTCGCCGTCGGGGACTTCACCGAGCTCACGATCGAAATCTCGAAAGACCCCGCGATGCTCGTCTGGCTCGACAACTACCGAAGCCGCAAGGAGCACCCGAACGAGAACTACGGCCGGGAGCTCCTCGAGCTCTTCACGCTCGGGCACGAGGCCTACACCGAGGACGACGTCATGGCCGCGGCGCGGGCGTTCACGGGGTGGACGATCTCGCGCCAGACGCGGCGGTTCGTCTTCGCGGACGTCTTCCACGACCACGGGCAGAAGACGTTCCTCGGGCAGACCGGCGACTGGAACGGCGACGACATCGTCCGGATGGCGTGCGCGACCGAAAGCCACGCGCACTTCATCGCGCACAAGCTCTTCGAGTACTTCGCCTACGTGAGCCCCGAGGAAAGCGTCGTCGACGAGCTCGCGCACGTCTACATGCAGGCGGACACGTCGCTCGAGGCGCTCGTGCGCGCGATCCTCCTCTCGCCGGAGATGTACTCCGAAAAGGCGATCCTGACGAAGGTGAAGTCGCCGGTGGAGTACGCGGTCGGCGTGCAGCGGCAGCTCGGGATCGACCGCGCGGCGACGCGCTACACGGTCAACGTGCTCGCGGCGCAGGGGCAGGTGCCGTTCAATCCGCCCGACGTGGACGGCTGGCCGAGCGGTCTCGCATGGATCAACTCGGGGACGCTACTCGGGCGGATGAACTTCGCCGCCGGCGCGGCGGCGGCGTTCGATCCGCTGCGTTTCGCGGGCACGGAGCCGATCGGATCGGCCGGCGAGATGGTCGATCGCTGGCTCGACGCTCTCGGGCCGCTCGAGGTCGACGCCCATACGCGCATGCGGCTCGAGGAGTACCTCGCGGCCGGGAGCGGCCTCTCCGCGGCGACGTTCACCGCGAAGGGGCAGGGTCTCGCGCACCTCATCCTCGCGCTGCCGGAGTGGCAGCTCAACTGAAGGCACGATGATGAACCCGACTCGCAGAGCGTTCCTGAAGGCCGGCGGCGCCGCCGTCTCGATCTCCTTTCTCGCGCCGCGGTTCGCGCTACCGATGACCGGGATGGGCGCGCGGTCGCTCGTCGTCGTGCAGCTCGCCGGCGGAAACGACGCGCTGAACACCTTCATCCCGTACGCCGATGCGCGCTACCGCTCGCTCCGTCCCGAGCTCGCAATCGCCGACGGCGAGATCCTGAAGGTCGGCTCGGCGATGGGCCTCCATCCGTCGCTCGCGCGCCTCGCGGCTCTGTACGAGCAGCGGCGGTTCGCGTTCGTGAACGGCGTCGGCTTCCCGACGCTCGACCGGTCGCACTTCCACTGCCAGGACGTCTGGCAGACGGGTCTCGACGACGGCGGATGGCACGGCGGGCACGCGCCGACCGGATGGCTCGGGCGCTACGCGGATCTCTACCTGCACGACGGCGCCTCGTCGCTGACGGCACTGTCGGTCGGGAACCGGATCCCTCTCGGGATGTCGTCGGAGCTCGTCGTTCCGTCGGCGGTATCGAGCGTGGAGGGGTACGACATCGTGACCGGACCGCGGTTCCCCGAGGAGCGGACGCCGCTCGTCGAATCACTGCGCGGGATTTACGAATCGTCCGGCCACGCCCACGGCGACCTCGCGACGATCCGGACCAGCGGCGACGAGATGTTCGACTCGATCGACCTGTTGAAGACGATCCCGCCGCCGTCGGCGGCCGCCGCATATCCGGAGTCGGCGCTCGGGCGCGGCATGGAGCTCGTCGCGCAGGTCCTTGCCGGCGAAGTCGGCACGCGCCTCGTCTGGATCGTGCTCGGCGGATTCGATACGCACAGCGGGCAGCCGGCGACGCACGCCGCGCTTCTCGCGGACCTCGACGCCTCGCTCGGTGCGTTCCAGGACGACCTCGACGGACGCGGCCTGGCCGACGACGTGATCGTCCTCGCCTGGTCGGAGTTCGGCCGTCGCGCGCAGGAGAACGCGAGCGCGGGAACGGATCACGGGAAAGCGGGCAGCATCTTCCTGATGGGGAACGGCATCAAGGGCGGGACGTTCTACGGCGAGGTCCCGTCACTCACGAACCTCGACAGCGGCGACCTGCGAACCGAGATCGATTTCCGGGCGGTGTACGCCACGATCATCCGCGACTGGCTCGACCGCGACCCCGAGCCGGTCCTCTACGGCGCCTACGAGAACCTCGGGTTCGTCGAAAAGGACGCGCCTCCGCGACGGCGCCTCGTGCGGCGTTGACAACGTGGCCGCGGCGTCTCGCCGCGTGCCTTCTTGGCTCGAGCGATCCTGCTCGTTCACGTTGAGGGGGGACGGGCGAGACGCCCGTCCCACGGTCGCTTCGCGTCGGCGGGACGGGCGGGCGGAAAGTGGCCCGGGCGTCTCGCCCGGGTCTGTGTTGGCCAATGGGG
>JBOGJQ010000083.1:0-5113 GCA_050745405.1 Thermoanaerobaculia bacterium
ACCGACAACCGACAACCGACAACCAACAACCAACAACCAACAACCAACAACCAACAACCGACAACCGACAACCGACAACCGACAACCGACAACGAACAACGAACAACGAACAACGAACAACGAACAACGAACCACGAACAACGAACAACGGATCTCATCCGCTCTTCGGCGCGGCAGCGATGTCCTCCCAGCGCGCCGGCCGCGCGAAGTAGTAGCCCTGTCCCGCGTCGACGCCGAGCTCGCGGCAGACGGCGAGCTGCTTTTCCGTCTCGATCGCCTCGGCGATGGTGATCGCGCCGATGCCGCTCGCGCAGCGCGAGAGGAGGCCGACGAGCTCCCGCCGGACCGGATCGGTCTCGACGTTCGCGAGCAGCGAGGTGCCGATCTTGATGTAATCGGGGCGCAGCTCCGCGATGGCTTCGAGAGTCGAATACCCCGAGCCGCAGTCGTCGATCGCGATGTGGAAGCCCATCTGCTTGAGCTGATGGATCGTGCGGCGGAACTCGGGATAGTCGCGGATCGCGCTTCGCTCCGTGATCTCGATGACGACCTGGTCGTCGCACTCGTTGAGAGGCTCGAGAACCGAGAGGCCGCGCGCCTGCAGCTGCTGGATGAAATGCGGCTCGAGGTTGAAGAAGAGCTGGCCCGTCGCGCAGACGGACCCGAGGAGGGGTGCGATGTTCTCGAGACAGAGCGACTCGAGATCCCACACGAGCTGGAAGTCGCGGGCGAGCTCGAACATGACTTCGGGGCTCTCGATGTCGCTCCCCGAAGGGCCGCGGCTCAGCGCCTCGTACCCAACCGCGCGCTCGGTCGCGAGGTCGACGATCGGTTGAAAGAGCGTCCGGATCGATTTCTGCCGGATCGCGCGGACGAGCTGGCGCGAGAGCGTCTGACGGTAACGGGTCTCGCGCCGCTCGGCCGTATCGCGCGCCTCGCGGATGGCGTCGTAAAGGACGCGATGCGCCGGAGGAAACGAGAGCTCGGCGGTCGAGCTGCCGGCGAAGATCGAGATCTCGTCCCTCGGAAACGCGCTGGGGATCGTCTCGAGCACGCGGCGGCTGTGCGCTTCGAGCTCGCGCGCCGTCTCGCTCCTTTCTCCGCCCGCGCGAGCCGGGGCGAACAAGTATGTCTCGTTGCTGCCGACGTAGGTCGTCGCCGCCATCGTCTCGTTCCCGAGGGTGGAGGCGACGACCACCTGAAGCCCTCGCGCGAACTCGCGGCGGAGCGCGTCGAACGCCTCCCAGGCGCTCCGCTCTTCGATGCGGATCAGCGGCTCGAGCGTGATGCAGTAGACGTCGAGCCTCCCGTCGCGCAGGAGGAGCGCACGAACGGGCTCGGTGATCGCCGCGAGCGTCGGCAGGTTCGTGGTCGGGTCGAAAAGGATCCGGCGAAGGGTCTCGACTTCGCCCATTTCGGCATTGACGGTCCACCAGAGGTCGTCGCCCGAGGCGCGCAGGATCTCGTCGACGATGCGGCGGAGCGTTTCCGGAGCGACGGGTTTGACGAGATAGCGGTCCGCGCCGCGGCGGAGCGCCGCGAGCCGCCGCACGGTGTCCTCGGCCGCCGTGGCGACGATCACCGGGACGGCCGCCGCCTGAGTCCGCTCGCGGAACATCCGCAGAAAGTCGAGCCCGTCTCGGCCGTCGAGCGCCGGCTCGAGCACGACGACGTCCGGGAGCGCCGGGGCCACGCTCGCGAGCGCGTCCGTGACCGAGCGCATCCACGCGACCTCGTAACGGGAGGAAGGGAGCGCGCCCTGGACGACGCGCGCGAACTCCGGATCGTCGTCGAGCAGGAGAATGCTCGGCCTGCCGCTCCGCAGTCGTGGGGACGTTCTCGCGCCGGCCGTCATCAGATCCTCTTTAGAGTTAGACGGACACCGTTTCGAGATCACCCCGGCGCGTCTACTAGAATAGGTACGGAGACCGGCCATGGCTGAAAACTTCGAGATCGACTGTCCTCACTGCAAGACGAAGATGGTGGTGGATCGGGAAAGCGGGAACGTGCTCTGGCACAAGCCGCCCGAAACGAGCCGGAAGCACGACCTCGACGCGATGGTCTCGGGTCTGCACGATCAGAAAGACGAGATGACGAAGAAATTCGAGCGTGAGCTCGCGGCGCAGAAGGACCGGAAGCGCCTGCTCGACGAGAAATTCAACGAGGCGATGAAGCGCGCGGACAAATCGCCGACGCCGGTCAAGAATCCGCTGGACCTCGACTGATGCCGTTCGATCCGGAGACTTTCGATCCCGACGCGGCGGCTGCGGCCGACACCGGCATCTTCGGTCTTCCGTTCTCCCCCGAGGAGTCGCACGTCGTCGTCATTCCAGTGCCCTTCGAAGCGACCACCTCGTACGGAGGCGGCACGTCGGGCGGCCCACAGGCCGTGCTCGAGGCCTCGCGGCAGGTCGACCTCTTCGACCGCGAAACGGGCGAGCCGTACCGGCGCGGCATCGCGATGCTCGACATTCCGGAGCACGTCCTCGAGTGGAGCCGGAACGCCGAGCGGCTCGCGGAGCCGGTCATCGCGAACGGCGGGGCGGGAGGCGATGCGGCGCTCGAGCGCGCCGTGTCGGAGGTCAACGCGATCGGCGACGAGATGAACGCCTGGGTCGAGGCGGAGACGCTTCGCTGGCTCGATCGGGGAAAGATGCCCATCGTGCTCGGCGGCGATCACTCCGTTCCGTTCGGCGCGATGAAGGCGTACGCCGAACGGTTCCCCGGGCTCGGCGTTCTCCATCTCGACGCCCACGCCGATCTGCGCGACGCGTTCGAGGGGTTCACCTGGTCCCACGCGTCGATCTTTCACAACGTCGCGACCAAAATCCCGCAGATAGGGCGCCTCGTCCAGGTCGGTCTCCGCGACGTCGGGCGCGCCGAGAAGAAGATGATCGACGACTCCGGCGGCCGGATCGTCGCGTTCTACGATCCCGACCTCGCCTCACAGAAGGAGGAGGGGAGATCGTGGGCCTCGATCGCGGACGAGATCGTGGCGGCGCTCCCCGAGACCGTCTATCTGTCGTGGGACATCGACGGCCTCGATCCGACGCTCTGCCCGAACACCGGGACACCGGTTCCGGGCGGACTATCGTGGAACGAAGCGATCGGCCTCCTGCGCGCGCTCGTCCGCGCGAAAAAGCGCATCGTCGGGCTCGATCTGTGCGAAGTCTCGCCGGGCGAGACGGAGTGGGACGCGAACGTCGGCGCGCGGCTGCTGTACAAGATGATTGGATTTGCGCTGCTGAGCGACACTGCCAAGTGACGATCAGTGATCGTGCCGCATGCGCATGCGCTCGAACTTCTCGCGCTGTTCGGGCGTGAGAATCGCCGCGATCTCCTCATGCGCGGCGGCCAGCTCGCCGTGGAGCTCGCCGTGGACCGAGGCCATCATTCCCTGCATCCGTTCCGTGCGCGTCTCGAGGATCCGCCGTACCTGTGCTTCCTGCGCGTCCGTGAGATCGAGCCGATAATCGAGCCGGCGGACCATGTGACGCGCGAAAAAGTCGAATCCGCCCGGCGGGAGAACGCGCTCGTGCACGACGAGGAAGATCCGGTCGCCCACGATCCCCGCGATCGCGCCCGCGAGGAAGACGAGAGCGAGGACGACCGCGGCCGCTAGGCGCCGGCGGGTTCGTCTCCCCTTCGGGGTCACTTCCGCCTCACTCGAAGACATCGAACACCTCGCCGGCGACGACCGTTTCGGGCAGGAGCGGGGGAGTGACGAGATCGGGCCGGAGCGTGAGCGTCATGGCGATCCCGAGAACGACGACGGTGACGATCGCCGAGACGGGACGAAGCCAGCCGGCGAGAATCTCCGCGATCGCGGGCGGGGTCTCGATCCGCTCCCGCACGCCGGAGCGGATCCGAGCGAGCATCGCCTCGTCCGGCTCGTGCCGGAGAGCGCGCGCCGTGGCGCGGATCGTTTCGTTCGGGTCCGGGCTCTCGCTCATCCTTTTCTCCAGAGGTCTCCCAGCATCTCCCGCAGGCGTGCCCGCGCGCGCGAGAGGTGGGAGCGAACCGTTCCCACGTCCAGGCCCGTCGCGGCCGCGATCTCGGCGTGATCCCATTCTTCCACGAGCGCGAGGCGGGCGACCACCT
This sequence comes from Thermoanaerobaculia bacterium, assembly GCA_050745405.1. Lineage (GTDB taxonomy): Bacteria > Acidobacteriota > Thermoanaerobaculia > Gp7-AA8 > Gp7-AA8 > JBOGJQ01. The sequence continues at coordinate 4,102 of JBOGJQ010000083.1, forward strand.
GTTGCCTTTCCGGCAGGGACGCGAGCGCACGATCGATGCGCCGGGCGAGCTCCGACGAGCCGGCGCGGACGTCCGGCGCTTCGGTCCGGGACGCCGCGCGATCGGGAGATGCCGTCTCGGGCGCGAGCCGTCGCCGGCGGCGGATCTCATCCATCGCGAGGTTCGTCACGATGCGCACGATCCACGGCCCGAACGGCTCGCCCTCGCGAAACTTCCGGATCGACCGGAAGGCCCGCACGAACGCCTCCTGCGCGAGCTCCTCGGCGAGGTCTCCGCTCCCGGTGATCGTCCAGGCGGCCGAGGCGACCCGGCGCGCGTACTTCGTCACGAGGTAGTCGAACGGTGCCGGATCGCCGCGCCGCGCGGAGGCGATCGCGCGCGCTTCGAGCGGATCGGCCGGGTGGGCATCCGCGCGCTTCGGGATTCCCTCGTTTTCGCTCAAGACGACGGTTGCGGCCGCCCCCCACGGGAGGACGGCCGCGCCGATCCGCAGCATATCGCGCGGTTACTCCGCGGCCGCGGCGGACTTCCGATCGAGGTGCTCGATCACCTCCGCGTGCTGCTCGGGCGTGAGGACGGCCATCGCCTCGCCGAACGAGGCGAAGAGTCCCGTCTTCAGCTCCTCGATCGACGGCTGCCGCGCGTCGAACGCCGCCCGCGCGCCGGCAACGTTCCCGGGGTCGGTTGCGAGCACCCGCGCCGCCTCGACGAGCGCCGTATGCAGCGCCTCGCGCGTCGAATCGTGCTGCTCGTGCGCGCGGCCGAAAATGGCGTGGAGCTGCTCGCGCTGCGCGCTCGTCAGATCGAGATCGTGCAGGAAGGCGCCCATCGCCATTCCGCGGCCGTGATGTCCCGACCTGTGATGCATTCCCCCCTTCCCGGCGAGCAGACAGTGGCCTCCGGAGCCGCCTCCGCCCGCGAGAAGGAGCGGCGTCGCCACGATTGCGGCCGCTGCGGTGAGTCCGAGAAGGAGTTTCGTCGTTTTTCGCGTCATTCCATGTCCTCCAACGTG
>JBOGJQ010000084.1:0-1219 GCA_050745405.1 Thermoanaerobaculia bacterium
CGCCACGATCGAGTAGATCGCGACCGCGTCGGGAAGGAGCGGGATCGAGACGCGCTCCACGATCCCGCCGCCGTCTTCGAGAAGGCGAAGCCCGCGTTCGAATTCGTTCCGCTCGTGCCCGCGGAGCATCGAGACCGCTTCCTCGATGACGCCGAACCGCTTGCCGGCGACGCCGCTGCCGATGAACGCGCGGCAGTCCGGCACCGGCTCGGCGCTCGACGTCGCGTCGTTCGGATCGCGGCCCGCGATCGCCTGGAGCGCGATCGCCGCGTCCTCCGCGCGCCGCGCGAAGATCCCGATCTGATCGAGCGACGAGGCGAAGGCGACGAGACCCCAGCGGCTCACGCGTCCCCACGTCGGCTTCAGTCCAAGGATGCCGCAGAAGGCGGCCGGCTGGCGGACCGAACCTCCCGTGTCGGACCCGAGCGCGATCGGGGCGATGCCGGCGGCGACGGCGGCGGCGGAGCCGCCGGACGAGCCGCCGGGAACGCGCGACGGATCGAGCGGATTGCGCGTCGGTCCGAACGCGGAGTGCTCGGTCGACGATCCCATCGCGAACTCGTCGAGGTTCGTCTTCCCGAGGACGAACGCGCCGGCGGTCTGGAGGCGGCGGATCGCGGTCGCGTCGTAGGGAGAGCGGAACTCCTCGAGGATGCGCGAGCCGCACGTCGTGCGGCCGTCGCGGTGAACGATGTTGTCCTTCACCGCGACGGGGACCCCGTGCAGCGGCCCCTCGGCGCACCGCGCGTAGCGCTCGCGCGCCGCCGCGGGATCGAGCTCGAGGAACGCGTGGATCTCCGGCTCGCGTGCCGCGGCGGCGAGCGCCTCCTCGATCCGGTTCACTCCTCTCCTCCGAGAATGCGCGGGACGACGAACTGGCCGCGGAGGAACGCCGGCGCATTCGCGGCGACGACGGCCTGCTCGAGCGGTGTGGTCGCGACGTCATCGCGCAGAGACGGCGCGGCGGGAGGTGGTTCCGGCGTTTCGGGAAGCGACAGGGCGCGGAGCCGCTCGACGTGCTCGAGGATGCGCCCGAGGTCGCGCGCCATGCGTTCGAGCTCCTCGTCGCCGAGCCGCAGTTTCGCGAGCGCGGCAACGCGGCGCACTTCGTCGATGGTGATCGTCACGTCGCGGATTCTACGCTTCGCGGGTCGTCGGTCGTACGTCGTCAGTCGGGGGAACCGAGCCGCAGATTTCGCAGATTGACGCAGATTAGAAC
>JBOGJQ010000085.1:0-2442 GCA_050745405.1 Thermoanaerobaculia bacterium
GCTCCACACGAGCGAGGGCGAGCCGATCCGCTGGTTCGAGACGACGCGAAGAGCTGGCCTGCCGTCGTTCCCGCGCGCCGGATGGATCGCCTTTCTCGGCCGCAATACGGCTGAAGAGGATCCGCGACTCTACCTGCTTCACCTCGACAGCGGCGCCGTGCGGGAGCTTCGTACGACCCTCGAGCCGGTCTATTGGCTCGACCACGCAGCGCATCCCCCGGGAAGTCTCGCCTCGAAGCTCTATTACGCCGACGGCGCGCTCGTCCTGTTCGATCCATTCACCGGCGAAGCGCGCGCGATCGCCGGCCGGTACGAGGAGAGTGCACGATGATCTTCCCCGCGATTCTGCTCCACGTTCTTCTCGCAGCCTGCGAGTCGATGGGATATGCCCCCACAGATGCCGAACGGGCGCGCTGGACGATGCACGACATGAGAAGCATCACCATCGCCGCCGAGGCGTATCGCACCGACCACGGGGCGTTTCCCGAAGCCGCCTCGCTCGACGAGCTGACGCCGATGCTCAGCCCGATGTACATCGCGACCATGCCGATGAACGACGCTTGGGGCACGCCCCTCCGCGTCGAATCCTCGGCCGATGGTCTGCGGGTCATCAGCGCCGGAAGCGACGCGCGCTTCGACCCGGAGACGTGGACTCTGGACGGTCCCCTCACCAGCTTCGCGGACGACGCCATGATCACGGGGCCGCGGCAGTTCCGGAGGATGTGGCGCTTCTGAGAGTCCACGCGATCACACGCTGGTCCGCGTCATGCGTTCGAGAACGAACTGGGTCATGGCGCGGGCCAGCTCGTGCTCACCCATGAACACCTCTCCCGCCGCCTCCCGCCGCAGCATCTCCGCCTCTTCGTCGCTGTGTGTCCGGAGGACGATCTGGATCTTCGGGTTCAGCTTGCGGGCCACATCGACCATCTTGCGGATGCCGACCGTGTCGGGCGTCGCGAGGACGAGCATCGCCGCGCGGGCGACGTGAGCCTGGATCAGCACGGCCGGGTCGTTCGCGTCGCCGGAGACCGCATGCGCCCCTTCCTCGCGGAGCTTTTCGACGAGCTCGCGGTTCTGTTCGGCGATCGTGAAGGGGACTCCCCGCTCGCGGAGCGCGGCGGCGATGCGCTTGCCGACGCGGCCGTACCCGACGATGAGAACGTGGCCGGTCAGGAGGGCCGCGTCGACGGTCATCGGCAACACTGCGAGCGGATCGGCGCGGGACTCCAGGCGCCGCGCGAGCTCGGACCGCGACCGGATCCACCGCTGCGCCGGCTCGATCGCCGCGAACACCGCCGGGTTCAGTGCGATCGAGATCAGCGCTCCCGCCACGATGAGGCTCTGTCCCTCCGCCGGCATCAACCCGTACCGCACACCGAGCGCGGAGAGAATGAAGGAGAACTCTCCGATCTGCGCGAGACCCGCACCCACGGTGAGCGCCGTATTGAGGGGGTAACGGAGGAGAAGAACGAGACCCATCGCGGCGAGCGTATTCCCGAACATGACGATCGCGACGACGGCGAGGACGGCGAGCGGCTCCTCGATCAGAATCGCCGGATTGAACAGCATCCCGACAGAGACGAAGAAGAGCACGGCGAAGGCGTCGCGCAGCGGAAGCGACTCGTCGGCTGCCCGATGGCTGAAGGTCGACTCGCGCATCATCGTTCCCGCGAAGAAGGCTCCGAGAGCGAACGAGACGCCGAACAGGACCGACGCGCCGTACGCCACGCCCACAGCGGCCGCGATGACGCAGAGCGTGAAGAGCTCCCGCGAGCCGGTCTTCGCAACGAGCCACAGCACGCGCGGAAACAGACGCCGCCCCACCACCAGCATCAGCACCACGAATGCGCCGACTTTTGCCAGCGTGATTCCGAGAGCCCCGCCGATGCTGTCTCCGGCATCCACTCCCGCCGCGCTCCCTCCGAGAACGCCGGCCAGCGGCGGGAGAAGCACCAGCATCAGGACTGTCACGACGTCCTGGACGATGAGCCATCCGAGCGCGATGCGGCCGTTGAACGTCTCGAGCAGACCCCGCGCCTCCAGCCCGCGCAGCAGGACGACCGTGCTGGCGACCGACAGCGCGAGACCGAACACGAGTGCGGCCCCGAACCGCCACCCCCACAGCAGCGCGATCATCATTCCGAGAGCCGTCGTGAGCAGAATCTGAATGACCGCTCCGGGGACCGCGACCCCGCGCACGGCGGCCAGATCGTCCAGCGAGAAGTGGAGGCCGACGCCGAACATGAGCAGCATCACGCCGATCTCGGCGAGCTGCGCGGCGAGCCCCACGTCGGCATCGAAGCCGCGGGTGTGAGGTCCGATGACGACGCCGGCGAGGAGATAGCCGACGAGCGGCGGAAGGTTCAGCCGCGCCGCGATGAAGCCGAAGATCATCGCCAGGCCGAGGGCGGCCGCGATCGTCGTGATCAGGTTGATCTCGTG
>JBOGJQ010000086.1:0-3792 GCA_050745405.1 Thermoanaerobaculia bacterium
TTTATGGATCTGCACCCCGGAGGGGTGCCGGAAGCAGAAAGGCGCGGACGCGGGCTCGGGTTGGGTTTGGAATCGCGCGTACCGCGAAGCCGTTTGCCGCCGCGGAGAGACCCTTTTGGAAGCCATCGAAAAATCCCGCGCCGAGCTGGCGCGCGAAGTCGCGCGGCGCCGGACGTTTGCGATCATCTCGCACCCCGACGCCGGGAAAACGACGTTGACCGAGAAGCTCCTTCTCTATGGCGGCGCGATCGAGACCGCGGGCGCCGTCCGCAGCCGGAAGACCCAGCGCCACGCGACATCCGACTGGATGGCGATGGAACAGCAGCGCGGCATCTCCGTCACCTCGACCGCCCTCCAGTTCGAGTACGACGGGCGCTGCTTCAATCTCCTCGACACGCCGGGCCACCAGGACTTCAGCGAAGACACGTACCGCACGCTCCACGCGACCGACAGCGCCGTCATGGTCCTCGACGCGGCGAAAGGGATCGAGCCGCAGACGCGGAAGCTCTTCCACGTCTGTCGCACGCGCCGTATCCCGATCATGGGATTCATCAACAAGATGGACCAGCCCGGGAAGGACCCGCTCGAGCTTCTCGAAGAGATCGAGCGCGAGCTCGGCGTCGCCGCGGTCCCGATGAACTGGCCGATCGGAGACGGGCCGACGTTCCAGGGCGTTTACGACCTGCAGGAGGAGAAGGTGTACCGCTTCGAGCGGACGACCGGCGGCGCCTCGCGCGCGCCGGTCACCGTCGCGGGCATCGACGACCCCGCGCTCGACAAAATCCTCGGCGAGCGCGCCGCGGCCGATCTCCGCGAGGCCGCCGAGCTCCTCGAGGGCGCCGGTGCCGCGTTCGATCGCGACCGCTTCCTCGCGGGCGACCTGATTCCGGTCTACTTCGGCAGCGCCGTGAACAACTTCGGCGTCGAGCCGTTCCTCCGCGCGATCGCCGAGCTCGCGCCGCCGCCCGCGCCCCGCGCCACGCCCGACGGTCTCCTCGCACCCGCGGCGCCCGAGTTCACCGGGTTCGTCTTCAAGATCCAGGCGAACATGGACCCGCGCCATCGCGACCGCCTCGCCTTCCTCCGCATCGTCTCCGGCGCGTTCGAGAAGGACATGGAAGTCTTCCACGCCCGCCTCGGGCGCTCGATCCGGATGACCCGGCCGCACCGCCTCTTCGCGCGCGAGCGGGAGACGGTCGAGACGGCGTACGCCGGCGACGTGATCGGCTTCGTCAACCCGGGCCTTTTCCGGATCGGCGATGCCGTCTCGTCGAATGGAAAGGTCGAATTCGAGCCGATCCCCCGCTTCGCGCCGGAGTTCTTCGGCACCCTCCGTCCCGCGTCGACCAGCAAACAGAAGCAGTTCCAGAAGGGGATCGCGCAGCTCGAGGAGGAAGGGGCGATTCAGCTCTTCTATCCGCCCGAGTCCCGGCGGAGCGAGCCGGTCGTCGGCGTCGTCGGCGAGCTGCAGTTCGACGTCCTCCGCTCGCGCCTCGAGGCGGAGTACGGCGTCGAAACGACGCTGCAGCGCCTGCCGTACCGTTTCGCGCGGTGGATCGAAGGCCCGGACAGTGAGGTCGAATCGATGCGCACGCCCGGCCAGGCGCGCCGCGCCGCCGACGCCGAGGATCGCCCGGTCGCCCTCTTTGCGTCGACCTGGGAGATCGACACCGCCGCGAAGGAGAACCCCGCCCTCCGCTTCCTCGAAAGCAGCCTCGGCTGATCCACAGATTTTCGCAGAGGGATATCCACAGAAGCGCTTCTACCGAATCTGTGGAGGACCGCTGGCGAAAGTTCTGCACATACGTCTCCTGAGAACGAAAGGAGACGCGCATGCCGAAGCACGTCGCGGATTTTCTCGTCGAACGGCTGCACGAATGGGGCGTTCGGACGATCTACGGCTACCCCGGCGACGGGATCAACGGGATCATGGGCGCGATCGACCGGTTCGAAAAGATCCGGTTCATCCAGTCGCGTCACGAGGAGCTCTCCGCGTTTCACGCCTGCGCCCACGCGAAGTTCAGCGGTGAAGTCGGCGTCTGTCTCGCGACCTCCGGCCCCGGCGCCATTCATCTGCTCAACGGTCTGTACGACGCGAAGATGGATCACCAGCCGGTCCTCGCCATCGTCGGGCAGCAGGCGCGCGCCGCGCTCGGCGGCGACTACCAGCAGGAAGTCGACCTCCTCTCTCTCTTCAAGGACGTCGCGCACGAGTACGTCCACATGGCGACCGAGCCGTCGCAGGTGCGCACGCTCGTCGACCGCGCGATGCGGATCGCGCTCGCGCGCAGAACCGTCACCTGCATCATCTTTCCCAACGACGTCCAGGAGCTCCCCTACGAGGAGCCGGCGCGGAAGCACGGCACCGTCCACACCGGAGTCGGCTACAGCGAGCCGCGAATCGTTCCGACGGAGACCGATCTGGACCGCGCCGCCGCCGTTCTCAACGACGGGAACAAGGTCGCGATGCTCGTCGGCGCGGGTGCGCTCCACGCGACCGACGAAGTCATCGAAGCCGCCGAGCTCCTCGGAGCGGGGATCGCGAAGGCGCTTCTCGGCAAGGCCGCCGTGCCCGACGACCTCCCGTTCGTCACCGGCTCCATAGGCCTTCTCGGCACCGGTCCGAGCTGGGAGCTGATGACCGGCTGCGACACGCTCTTCATGGTCGGCACCTCGTTCCCGTACTCCGAGTTCCTTCCGGAGGAGGGGCAGGCGCGCGGCGTTCAGATCGACATCGAGGCGCGCATGCTCAGCCTCCGCTATCCGATGGAGGTGAGCCTGGTCGGCGACAGCAAACGGACGCTGCGCGAGCTGATCCCCCGGCTGAAGCAGAAGGAGGATCGCGCGTGGCGGCGGTTCATCGAGAAGGAAGTCGAGGAGTGGTGGGAGCTCCTCGAAAAGCGCGCGATGATGTCGGCGAACCCGATCAACCCGCAGCGTGTCTTCTGGGAGCTCTCTCCGAAGCTTCCCGGCGACGTCATTCTGACGTGCGACTCCGGCTCGGCGGCGAACTGGTGGGCGAGGGACCTCAAGATCCGCCGCGGGATGATGGCGTCGCTCTCGGGAAATCTCGCGACGATGGGTCCCGGCGTGCCGTACGCGGTCGCGGCGAAGTTCGCGTTCCCGAGCCGCCCCGTCGTCGCCTGTGTCGGCGACGGCGCGATGCAGATGAACGGGATCAACGGCCTCATCACGATCTCGAAGTTCTGGAAGGAGTGGGCGGACCCGCGCCTCGTCGTCCTCGTTCTCGTGAATCACGACCTGAATCAGGTGACGTGGGAGCAGCGCGTCTTCGCCGGGGATCCGAAGTTCGAGGCGAGCCAGGTCGTCCCGCCGTTCCCCTTCGCGCGTTACGCCGAGAGTCTCGGGCTGAAGGGGATCCGCGTCGACGATCCGGAGCGCGTCGCACCGGCGTGGGACGAGGCGCTGCGCTCCGAGCGTCCAGTCGTCCTCGAGGTCGTCACCGACCCCGAGGTTCCGCCGCTGCCGCCGCACATCACGTTCGAGCAGGCGAAGCAGTTCGCGCGGTCCATCCTCAACCGCGATCCGGCCGCCGTTCACATGTCCATGCAGGCGATGAAGGACTTCTTCGCCAAGTGGATGCCGTCGAAGGAGTGACGGAATGGCTGCGCTTGGTCATTCCGGACTATCGATCGAGATGGTCGAGGCGAGCGCCTGCACGATCCCGACGGACGCGCCGGAGTCGGACGGGACGCTCGAGTGGAGCTCGACGACGATCGTTCTCGTCGAGTGCTCGGCCGGCGGTGAGCGCGGCCTCGGATACAGCTACAC
>JBOGJQ010000087.1:0-1128 GCA_050745405.1 Thermoanaerobaculia bacterium
CTGGGAGCTTCTTCACAACGCTCGCGTGCGAGTCGCCCTTCCAGCCCGCGTTCATCTGCTCGAGAGTGGTGCCCTCTTTGCGGTGGACGACGAAAATGACCTTAGCCATCACTCTTCTCCTCTTCTCCCCGAGGGGGTGAGCCGATCACCGTTCAGGGTGCAAATGAAAGCCAACGCGGAGCTGCTGTCAACGGTAGTCAACGGAGCGCCCTTTGCAATCGATTGTCGCGATCCAGGTTCGTCACACGCAAGGACTCCATGGAGGGCGCATGACGCCTAACTGGTTACTAAGCTGTTGGACTTCCGCAGCCTAGAAATCATCTTCGCAGTTTAGCGCAGCCGACGCAGAGCGGGGCCGCGGGATCGGCTGCGGGCGCGGCAGCCTAGCTCCAGGCGTTTAGCTCGCCGCGGGCGCACCGCCGCGGGCGGTGGGCTATTCTCTTCCGCATGAAGCGACTCGCTCTTGCGGCCGTGCTCTCGATCGCGGCGGCGTGCACGTTCGCGCAGCAGCAACGCCCCGCCGCGCCGGCGCTCGTCGAGCGGCTCGGCTATCCGCCCGACGCGAAGCTTCTCATCATCCACGCCGATGACCTCGGGATGACGCACTCGGTCAACGCCGCCTCCATCGCCGCGCTCGAGAGCGGGACGATCACCTCGGCGAGCATCATGGTCCCCTGCCCCTGGTTTCCCGAGATCGCCGCGTGGGCGCGCGAGCACCCCGAGGCCGACCTCGGACTCCATCTGACGCTGACGAGCGAGTGGGAGGACTACCGCTGGGGCCCCGTCCTTTCGAAAGACCGCGTGCCATCGCTTCTCGACGAGGACGGGTACTTCTACACGCGTGAAAATCAGGCGGCCGCAAGCGCGCGCCCTGAAGAGGCGGAGGCGGAGATCCGCGCGCAAATCGCGCGGGCGCGGGAGTTCGGCATCGAGCCGACGCACCTCGACGCCCACATGCGGACGCTCCATCAGAACGCCGCGCTGTTCGCGGCGCTTCTCCGCGTCGCGCGCGAGAAGGGTATTCCGGCCGCCGTCAATCGGAGCCTCGCCGCGAATCCCGACTTCGCTCCCCTGCTGACGCCCGACGATCTCGTCATCGACCGGTTCGTCAGCATCGGTCCGGACGTT
>JBOGJQ010000088.1:0-14399 GCA_050745405.1 Thermoanaerobaculia bacterium
GCTCTCGAGCGGCGCGGCGACGCGCCGGACCTGCGCCGCTGCCGGCGCACCCGGAGCGGTCGTCACGAACGTCGCCTCGATCGAGGGCGGCACCGCGCGAGCGATCCGCTGGACGTCGTCCGCGGCAATGACGTACACGCGCGCGGGATCGACCCAGCCGAGCGCCTCCACCGCGTCCCAGAACGACTTCGTCACGGCGGCGCCCGCCGGAACAACAAGCGCGCCGCTCCGCCGATTCTTGTAGACGCGCGCGCGGACCGGATCCCAGGCGTTCTCATCCGCCGCCACGACCCAGACGACGGCCGGCACCCTCTCGTTGTACCGCAGCCCCTCCGGCGCGACGACCGCCGCGCCGGGCATGCCCGCGAGCGGCTGCACGTCGGCCCCGAAGCTGGCCGTCGGGGCCACGACCGTCCGCCGCTGCTCACCTCCGTAGCGGAGCACGTCCACCCGGTCCGCGGCTCCGGCCGACGCGATCCGCACGGCGAAGCGCTCCGCGCGCGGCTCCCACGCGAGCTCCCGCGCGTCCACCGGCCCCAGCGGGACGCTGAGTTGAAACCCCGTCGGGATGTGCACCGTCCGCAGGACCGTTCCCCCGGGAAGGCCGATCGCGTACGTGACTTTGTTTCCGCGGGGCGCCCAGCTCACCATCCGCTCGTCCAGCGGATCGGCCGGAATCCATCGCACGCCCTCGGTCCCCGCCGACGCCACGAGGCCCACGTCATACCCGCCGTCGCGTTCCGCGGAAAAGACGACGTCGACCCCGTCCGGGGAGACGGCGAACGAATCGATGTCCGGGAACGGGCCGGCGAGGTCCGTCGCGGTGCCGTCGCTGCCGACGCGGACCAGCGTCTCACCGTCCGGGCGGCGCACCGAAGCCACGGCGGCGTCCGGCGCGATGAGGCGCGCGTCTTCGACGGCGCCGGCGAGCTCGATGCTTCGGGCGCCGAACTGCAGGCGTCCCTCCGCGAGCGCGAGCGAGGTCTGGCCATCGGCGTCCACGACCGCGCCTGCGTCCATCGGCACTCCGCCGGCGTCGACGAAAAGCGAGCGATCGTCGCGGCGGAGGAGCAGGCGCCCGTCGCGTGTCGTTCTGACGAGATCGGGGCAGAACGGGATCGGCGTCGATGCCTCGCGCGTTCCATCGACGCGCCAGACCTCGAGCGCGCACCCTCCACCGTCGGCGGGAGCGACGACGCGAAGCGCGTCGCCCGCCTGCGACCAGGCGAGGCCGCGCACCGGAACGGCATCGGCGGGCTCGAGGACGGGGGGAGGGGCGGCCGAGCATCCGGCCAGGACGGCAGCAATGATCGCCACAAGGATAGGCGGTCGTGGCATCTCGCTTCATCTTATCATCCGGGAGGGCGCGGATCGTGCGTTCCTTCCGTCCTGAGCGTTATTAAATATGTGTAATATTTATAACTATAAATACATCATATTAATTGCCGCCTTGAGCGCGATCTCCTGCTCGCTGCCGCGCGCGGCCATGACGAGCGTCGCGGCGCAGCTCGAGACGAATCTCCTGATGGTCGAGGCGACTGTCGGCGGCCTCGACGGGACCTTCCTCATCGGCACCGCCCACCCGGCCACCGTTCTCGACGACGAGCTCGCCGTCTCTTCCGGCCGGCGCGGACGCGTTCACGTCCGTCTCGGCAACCGCTTCTCCGCGCGCGTCCGCCCCGAGCGCGCCGATCTCGGCGGAATCGCCGACGGCATTCTCGGCGCGGACCTCTGGAGAGACCGGAGCCTCACCATTGATTACGTGAAGGGCCTCGTCACGATCGGCAACGACGCCGATCCGCTGATGGAAGGACTCCGCCAGTCGTTCGAGCTCGTGCCGCGCGTCCCGATCCTCGTCGACGGCGCGGAAGTCTCGGCGGTCGTGGATACGGCGAATCCCGACACGATCCTCCTCCCGCAGGCGACGTTCGGCGAGCCCGGGAGGCGTCGCGTCGACCTGCAGGTGGGCGTCACGCGTATACCCGGCGTCGACGCCCGCGTTGCGCCGATCGACGAGGTCCGCCTCGGAAACCGGATCCTCTCGCGTTTCCTCGTGACGATCGATTATGCGAATCGCGAGGTGGCGCTCTGGCCCTATCCGCGCTGACGGAAGTCCAGATCGCCCGGCGTGTCGATGTCGCGGGGCGGTTCCGTGGGGACGGTGTGGGCTCCGGCGAGAAGGTCCTTCGCGCCGCGGTCGCCGTCGAGGCGGCAGAGCGAGGGAAACCACGCGGCGCCGAAGATCGCCGGAACGCCCGTGGCGTCGCCGTACGTCGTGCCGGCGCGATCGTGACCGGCGCGGAACGCGGCAATCAGCCGCCCGAGATGCGCCGGCTCGACGTCCGGCTGATCGGCGAGAACGACCAGCACCGCCGCAGCTCGCTCCTCCGTGGCGGCGCGCGCGCCCGTCGCGATCGAGGAGCCGATCCCGCGAGACCAGTCGCGATTCTCGACCACGCGCACGTCGAGACCGGAGACGGCTGCCGCGACGGCCTCCGCCCCTGCACCGGCGATCACGAACACGGGATCGCACCCCGCCTCGCGCGCGCGGCGCGCCGCGCGCCGGACGAGCGTCTCTCCGTCGATCTCGATGAGGACCTTCGGCTGCCCCATCCGGCGCGAGCCGCCGGCGGCGAGAACGACGGCCGCGACGCTCACGACCTCGCGACGCCGCCGGTGGCGACGCCGATCTCGACGCGCTCGACGGCATCGTGAATCGGCGCGCGTTTCGCCTGCAGCGACCCGCCCGTCCGCCCGGCCATGACCGCTTGAATCTCGGCGACGACAGAGAGCGCGATCTCCTCCGGCGTCTCGCCTCCGAGGTCGAGACCCGGGGGAACGTGAAGCGCGGGCAACTCGCTCGCCGCCACGGCGGCCTGCGCGAGCAGGTCCTCCGTTCGCCTGCGCGGCCCGAGAATTCCGACGTACCCTATCGATGCGCCGCGGAGCGCGCCGGCGAGCTCCACGTCGCGATGGAAGTTGTGCGTCATTACGAGCACCGCCGAGCGCGAGTCCCGCGGGATCGCATCGGTCTCGGCGGCGCGCAGAGTCCTTACGTCCCATCCGAGTGTCTTCGCGAGCGCCGCCATCGCCTCCGCGTCCGCGCCGCTCCCGAAGATCGATAGTGCGACGGGCGGCTGGTGGAGCTCGGCAAGGACGAGACGTTCACCCTCGTCGCGCGCGACCGCGCTCCGCCCGCACGCGACTGCCGCCGCCGCGACTTCGGATTGAGGTGCCGAAAGCGCGACGGTGTCATCGCAGCGCGCTCGCTCGAGCCGCCCCGCGTCCCAAGTGGTGATCAGCATCGCGGCCTCGCGCGTCGCGAGCCGGTCGAGGACCCACTCCAGATCGCGGACGAGCTCCGCGCCGGCGGGCTCGAGGAGAATGTCGAGGGCACCGCCGCAGCCGGACGCGGTCCCCCACAGCACGTCGTTTTCCGAGCCGGTGTCGTACGTCACCACGCGCGCCACGCCCGCCGCGAGGACGTCCGGCACGCGCTCGGCGAGATCCGCCTCGAGGCATCCTCCCGAGATCGCGCCGACGCACCGCCCCTGGCCGAGCCAGAGGCGCGCGCCCGGCCGGCGGAAGGACGATCCCTTCGATCCGAGGATCGTCGCGACCGCCGAGGGGGCTCCGGCGGCAGCCGATTCGCGGATGGCTTCGACGATCCGCTCGAGCTCGCGCATGCCGTGATTCTAACGCCGTCTGTGCGCACGCCGTCCCGGCGCGCACCTGTCGGTATTAGCGTGAATAGGACCTATGGGACAGAGACGGCGTTGCGGGTGGGCGGTACGACCGCGCTCGCCGATCCGGTCCTATACGTCCCATTCGTCCCATACGTCTTATTCGTCCTATCCTATTTCTCGCGCCCGGGGCTCGCGGCGGGACGCCGCGGCCACGTCAATCCCGCGGGATCGAGACGCGCCCGCCGATCCGGTCGATGCTGATGCCGCCGCTCCCGTCCCGCCCGACGCGGAGATCGCCGGTCACGTCCCGCACGTCGATCGAGCCCGAACCGTCCCGCTCGATCACGACGCTCCCCGCGACTTCGGCGATGTCCATCGATCCCGATCCGTCTTCTTCGATGACCACGTCGGTCCGCACCGAGCGGACGCCGATCGATCCGGATCCGTCTTCGATCCGGACCGGCCCCTGCACGTCGTCGATCTCGATCGATCCCGATCCATCGGTGATCCGGACCGGACCGCGGATGCCGCGAAGATCGATCGATCCCGACCCGTCCTCGAGGTCGAGCGCGGCGACGTCGCGCACGCTCGTCGAGCCGCTTCCGTCGTCGATCTCGACCCGCACTCCGGCCGGGAGCTCGACCGTCAGGTCGAGCCGTGCGTAGGAGTCCCAGAACCAGGTGTCTCCCGTATCGGGAATGTCCGTCTCGACGATCAGGCGATCGCCGCTCCGGGAGACGCGCACGCCAATGGTGGAGGCGACGTCCTCATCCGAGGCGCAGGCGGTGCCGTGCGCGCGGACGTCGGACCGCGCGGTCCCGACGACCGTCAGAGACCCGGAGCCGGAACGGACCTCCACGGTGCGGACTCCGGACGCGCCGGAGCGGACGTCGACGGGCGCGGTGTGGCGGCAGTCGTCCGCCGCGGCCGCGGCGGCGACGAGACTCCCGAGTACGAAACAGGCGGCTGTTTTCATGATGAGCTCCCCTCCAGATGTCGATACGAAACGGCGGCCGCCGGGTTGCGATACGATCGATGTGTGAAGCGGCCCGCCCCGCCCGCCCCGCCCGGAGGACGCCGCGTCGACATCGGCCCCGAGGAGCTCGCGGGCCTCGTGCTGCAGAGCATCCTGTTCGCCGCGGCCCTCGCGTTCATCGCGTCCGTCCTTCTCGCGCGGCTGACGCCCCTCCCCCGCCCGCTCGCTTTCGGCATCGGCCTGGAGGCGGGTCTTCTCTCCTCGTATCCGACCATGCGGATCGTGGCCCGCGCGAACGGCGCCGGTCTCGGGTTCGGCACCTGGGCGGCCGTGACGATCGTTCCGACGGCGCTCGGCGTGGCGATCCTCGCCGTCGTATGATCCGCACCCTGGAGGATGCGATGAAACGAGGAGTCATCGGCGCACTCGGCGGGGGGATTCTCCTCGCGGCCACGGCGCTGGCGCAGACCGCGCCGGCGAAGGAGAACATCGTGCTCGTGATCCACGGCGGAGCAGGGACGATCCGGAAGGCGAACATGACGCCGGAGCGGGAGCGGGAGTATCGCGAGAAGCTCTCGGAGGCGCTGCGCGCGGGATGGACGGTCCTCGATGGCGGCGGCTCGAGCCTCGACGCCGTCGAGGCGGCGATCCGGATCATGGAAGACTCGCCTCTGTTCAATTCGGGAAAGGGCGCGGTCTTCACGCACCAGGGACGGAACGAGCTCGACGCCTCCATCATGGACGGGGCGACCCGGCGCGCCGGAGCGGTTGCCGGCGTGACGATCATCCGGAACCCGATCACGGCCGCGCGCGCGGTCATGGAGAAGTCGAAGCACGTCCTTCTGACCGGCCGCGGCGCCGAATTGTTCGCAACGCGGCAGGGACTCGAGATCGTCGATCCGTCGTATTTCTGGACCGAGCGGCGGTGGAAGCAGCTCCAGGACGCCCTCCGCGCCGAGGAAGACCCCGCATCGGCCGCGGTGCTCGATCCGGAGATGGAGCCGGTCGTCCATAAATTCGGGACGGTGGGAGCGGTCGCTCTCGACCGCGCGGGAAATCTCGCGGCGGGAACCTCGACCGGCGGAATGACGAACAAGCGGTGGGGCCGCGTCGGCGACTCGCCGATCATCGGGGCGGGCACGTGGGCGGACAACGACACGTGCGCGGTCTCGAGCACAGGTCACGGCGAGTTCTTCATCCGGTGGGCGGCTGCGTACGACGTGGCGGCCCTGATGGAGTACCGGGGCCTTTCGGTCGAAGAGGCGGCGCGGACGGTGATTCACGAGAAGCTCGAGGCGGTGGGCGGCGACGGCGGAATGATCGTGCTCGACGCGGAGGGGAACTTCGCGACGCCGTTCAACACCGAGGGGATGTACCGGGGGTGGATTCGCGGCGACGGCGTGCCCCACGTCGCGCTGTACGAAGAACAGTAGGGAGGGGCGCGGGCGAGGCGGCTTGACGCGGAGTGCGGGAGCGGCGACAATAGCGACTGAGACGCAGTCTCAGAAGAGCTCGCCACCCATGATTCTCTGCCTCTGCACCGGCGCCACCGACCGCGACGCCCAGCGCGCCATCACCGAAGGCCATCGCTGCATGGCCGCCCTCCAGCGCTGCGGCATCGGCACCGATTGCGGTTCCTGTCACGACGATCTCCGCAACCTCCTCCGCGCCGCCGGCGCCCGCCCCGCCGCCCTCTGGTGCCACGCCGGCGCGCCCGCCGAGGAGCGCCAGTCCGCGATCGCGTGATAGGCTCCCCTCCCGATTCCACGGGAGGCGACATGAAGGGCGACAAGAAGGTCATCGAGGTTCTCAACGACGTCCTCACTTCCGAGCTCACGGCGATCAACCAGTACTTCGTCCACTCCGAGATGTGCGACAACTGGGGCTACGACCGCCTGCACGAGATCATCCGGAAGCATTCCATCGGCGAGATGAAGCACGCCGAGGAGCTCATCGAGCGCATCCTCTTCCTCGACGGCGTTCCGAACATGCAGCGCCTCGGCAAGATCAACATCGGCGAGACCGTCGAGGAGCAGCTCCGCGTCGACCTCGCCCTGGAGATGGACGCCCTCCCCCGCCTCAATCGCGGCATCGAAGTCTGCCGCGCCGCCGACGACAACGGCAGCCGCCTGCTGCTCGAGCGGGTCCTCCACGACGAGGAAGAGCACGTCGACTGGCTCGAGTCGCAGATCGACCAGGTCGCGCAGATGGGCATCCAGAACTATCTGGCGCAACAAATTCGCGACGAGGAGTAGCCGGAGTCACGGCCTCGCCGCGGGATCCGGGCGCGTCACGCGAGCTTCCGGAGGCGCGTCCGGCGGAACAGGGCGAGCACGGCGCGGGGCGGGAGGAACGCAGCGAGCCTCTCGGCCACCATCGCCGCCCGATCGCCCGCGTTCATCTCGCGAGCCCAGTAGGTACGCTTGACCTCGAGCGTCGTCTCGATGGTCTGCCTCAACTTACGGTACTTGAGCGTTCCCTGATGCAGGCGATAGCGGACGAGCGGCTCGTCGAGATTCGAGAAAACGACGCCGCGGGATGCCAGGCGACTGTACCACTCGTAATCGCGGGCGACGCCATTGTTCCCCTGAGTCCAACCGCCGTGCTCGTCGACGATGCGGCTCCGGAACATGACGCCGGGGTTCGCGATCGGGTTGTATCGCCTGAAGGCCGCACGGATCTCCGCGGGTCCCGTCGGGTAGTGCCGAAGCCCGACCGGCGTCCCGTCGGAGCCGATGACGAGAAGCTGACACCCGACGACGCCGATCTCGGGATGCGCGTCGAGAAGGTCCTTCTGCTTCGCGAGCCGCTCCGGCTCGCAGACGTCGTCGCCGTCGAATCGCGCGATCAGGGAGGCGCGTGCGAGAGAGACGGCGCGGTTGTGCTGCTCGACGATCGACGTGCGCGTCGCGTTCGGCACGTAGCGCACTCGCTCGTCGGCGAGCTCGCGAACGATCGCCGCGCCCGGGCGGTCCGACGGGTCTTCCACGATGATCAGCTCGAAACGCTCGAGCGTCTGTGCGAGGACGCTGCGGATCGCCTCCCTCAGGTGATCGGGCTCCGGCCGCCACAGCGGCAGTACCACCGAGACGTCCGGCGTCACGCGGCGCCCTCGGTCTCCCGCACGGGCGGAGCGATCATCGACATCAGCGTACCATTGGACCCGCAGGTGGACCAGAAGCGCTCGAGCACGGCCAGCACGAACGAGAAGGGATGAGCGAGGAAGTCATGGAGGAACGAGACGTCGCCGGCCGGCGTACGGCGGCGTTCGCGCGCGGAGGCGCTGTCGTGCTCGTCGCTCACGGCGTCGCCGCCCTGCTGGCGTTCGCGTGGTCCGTCGTGGCGGCGCGGATTCTCGGGCCGGCAGGGTTCGGCGATTACTCGACCGCCGTCCTGATCGCGACGGTTCTGGCGGCGTTCTGGCCCTTCGGTCTGATCACGGCGCAGCTCTCGGCCAGGTTCGCCGCGCGGAAGCAGTGGCCCAAGATCGCGGGGCTCCTCCGGCTCGCGCGCCGGACGCTGCTCCCGGCCGCCGCCGTCGTCGCTCTCGCACTCGGGGCGGTTCTCGTCCTCCTTCGCGATCCGCTCCACTACCGCTCTCCGCTCCCGCTCTTCGCGGCCGCGGGGCTGTGGCTCGCGCTGGCGGTAGTGACGATCCCGAAGAACGCGATTCGGGCTCTCGGTCTCTGGACGAGCTACAGCTGGTTCGCCGCGCTGGAGCCGGGGCTGCGGCTCGCGGCCGGCGCGGCCGTCCTCGCCGTGCTCCCCACGCCCGCGGCGGCCGTCTGCGCGTGGGCCGCAGCCAGCGCCGTGATCGCGGTGGCCGCCGGAAGGATCCTTCCCCGGCACCTGCCCGCGCCGGCCGCCGTCCGGCTCGACCCGCGGCGCCTCTGGTCGCTCGCGGCACCGGCGGTTCTCATCCTGACGTTGTCGACCTCGTGGCAGTTCTTCGATCTCCTCATCGTCCGCTGGCGATTCGGCGCGGAGCCCTCGGGAGTGTTCGGCGCCGCGCACACGCTGGCGCGGACGATCCTCGTCCTCGGCATGACGCTCGACGTCCTTTTCGTTCCGCTGCTTTCCCGCGCCGGGTTGCGCGGTACCGAGGCCGCGAGGACCGTCGCGCGCCTCTTCGGGACCTACGCGCTCGTCGCTCTGCCGCTGCTCGCGATCCTCGCCTTCGCCGCGAGGCCCGTCGTTTCGATCCTGTTCGGCTCGACTTATCTCGCCGCGGCCCCGATCGCGTTCCCTCTCGCCGTCGCGACCTTCTTCACCTACGGATCCGCGGTCGTCGCCCAAGGTCTTCTGGCGGTCCACGCCTTTCGCGCCCCTCTCGTCTGGGCCGGATTTTTCGCCGTCGCCCTCATCATGATGACTCTCGCACCCGGCCCTCTCGAAATCGCGTGGATCGGCGCGGCCCTCAGCGGCTCGGCGTTCACCGCGATGCTCGTCCTGCTCTTTCGCCGCTTGCGACGGTCGTGATCGAACTCCCCGTCGATTGCTATTCGCCCACGAGAGCTGCGAAACTCATGGCCGTGGCGGCGCGTTTCGACGCCGCCACATCGTCGGAAGGAAGTACGGATGCCGAGGAAAGAAGGATCTCGCGCGGGAGGCGAGTCGTGAAGGCCGTGCTGCTGGCCGGCGGCCTCGGAACGCGCATCGCCGAAGAGACTTCCGTCAAGCCCAAGCCCATGGTCGAAATCGGCGGCCGCCCGATTCTGTGGCACATCATGAAGCTCTACTCCGCCCACGGCGTGAACGACTTCGTCATCTGCTGCGGGTACAAGGGCTACATGATCAAGGAGTACTTCGCGAACTACTTCCTCCATATGTCCGACGTCACGTTCGACGTGACGCGCAACGAGATGCATGTCCACGAACGCCACGCGGAACCGTGGAAGGTGACGCTGGTGGACACGGGGGAAGACACACTGACCGGCGGACGACTCAAGCGGGTCGCGGCCCACATCCAGGACGAGGAATCCTTCTGCCTGACCTACGGAGACGGCCTCGCCGACATCGACATCACCGCCGAGATCGCGTTTCATCGCGAGCACGGCCGGTGGGCCACCGTCGCGGCGGTTCGCCCTCCCGGCCGGTACGGAGCGCTCGAGATGCGCGGAGCGGAGGTCGTCGGCTTCCTCGAGAAACCGCCCGGCGATGGCGGCCTCATCAACGGGGGGTTCTTCGTTCTGTCACCGCGATGTCTCGAGCTGATCGAAGGCGATCAGACGAGCTGGGAGGGGCGTCCGCTATCGGATCTCGCCGCGAAGAAACAGATGGTCGCATACGATCATCACGGCTTCTGGCACGCGATGGATACCCTCCGGGACAAGAATTTTCTCGAGGAGCTCTGGAATTCGGGACGGGCTCCATGGAAGATCTGGTGAGCGCTCGCGAGGCGTTCTGGAGCGGCCGCTCCGTGTTCGTCACCGGTCACACCGGTTTCAAAGGCGGATGGCTCACCCTGTGGCTGCGGCGCCTCGGTTCGACCGTACACGGCTATGCGCTCGACCCGCCGACCGCGCCTTCATTCTTCGAGCTCGCGGGCGTGGAGCGTGCGCTCGCTTCGGACTTTCGAGCCGATGTACGCGATCTGCCGCTCCTGCGTCAGGCCATCGCAAGCGCCCGTCCCGCGACGGTGTTCCACCTCGCCGCGCAGCCGCTCGTGCGGGAAAGCTATCGCGATCCCGTCGCCACGTTCGGCGTGAACACGCTCGGGACGGTGCACGTTCTGGAGGCGATCCGCCACGAGGAGTCGGTCCGCGAGGTCGTCGTCGTCACGACCGACAAAGTCTACGAGAACACCGAAACGCCCGCGGCGCATCGCGAAAGCGATCGCCTCGGCGGCCGCGATCCGTACAGTGCCAGCAAGGCCGCCGCCGAGTTGGCGACCGCCAGCTTCCGCTCCAGCTACTTCGGGCGCTCCGGCCGGCACCGCGCCCGCATCGCCACCGCGCGCGCCGGCAACGTCGTCGGCGGCGGAGACTGGGGACTCGAGCGCCTCGTCCCCGACTGCATGCGCGCCTTCGCCGCGGGACGGTCCGTCCAGCTGCGCCATCCCGATGCCGTCCGTCCGTGGCAGCACGTTCTCGAGCCGCTCGCCGGCTATCTCGCCCTCGCCGAGTCGCTCGCCGGCACGGGCGGCGAGGCGCTCGCGCGCGCCTGGAACTTCGGACCCGACCCGAGCGCCGACGCGACCGTCCGGCGCGTCGCGGCGGATCTCGGCCGCCTCTGGGGCCCCGGCGGAGCGATCGAGTACGGCGAGGCGGATGCCGCCTCGCCCGAGACCGCCCATCTGAGCCTCGACAGTACGGACGCGCGACGAGCTCTCGGGTGGAGCCCGCGCTGGACGCTCCCCGAAACCCTCGCGCGGACCGTCGCGTGGTATCGCGCCTGGCACAACGGCGACGAGATGAACGCGTTCAGTGCGGGCCAGATCCGGGATTACGAGTCGGGGGGCCACGAGTGACCCAACGATTCCGTGTCATCGAGACGCCGCTCCGCGGTCTCGCCCTCCTCGAGCGCCGGGTGCTGACCGACGACCGCGGCTTTCTCGAACGCCTCTACTGCGAGCGCGAGCTGCGACCCCTCATCGGCGAGCGCCGGATCGTCCAGATCACCAGGACTTCGACCGTCCGGCGCGGCACCGTGCGCGGTCTTCACTTTCAGGTCCCGCCTCACGCCGAAACGAAAATCGTGAGCTGCCTCCGGGGTGAAGCATTCGACGTGGCCGTGGACCTTCGCGCGGGCTCCCCGACCTTCCTCCAGTGGCATGCGGCGACTCTCTCTTCCGCGAACGCGACGGCGGTCGTCATCCCGGAAGGGTTCGCTCACGGTCTCCAAACGCTGACAGACGAATGCGAAATGTTGTACTTCCACACGGCCTTTCACGAGCCGGAGAGCGAGCGCGGCCTCGACGCCGAGGATCCGCGACTCGGAATCGAATGGCCGCTTCCCGTTCTCGAGCGCTCGCCGCGGGATCGATCCCACCCGCGGCTCGACGACGGTTTCACGGGAATCACGACATGAACTGCCGTCACTGTGCGTCCGACGTGGATCTCACGCTGATCGATCTCGGCAGCGCGCCGCCCTCGAATCGGTACCTGACACGCGCCGAGCTCGACCGGCCGGAGACGTGGTTCCCTCTCCGCGTGCTCGTCTGCGAATCGTGCTGGCTCGTCCAGACGGAGGACTTCGCGTCGGCGCGCGAGCTGTTCGAGCCGGAGTACGCGTATTTCAGCGGCTTTTCCTCGACGTGGCTCCAGCACTGCGAACGGTACGTCGAGGAGGTCGTCTCCCGGTTCGACCTCGGATCCGGCGACCACGTCGTCGAAATCGGCGCGAACGACGGCTCGCTCCTGCAGTTCGTCGCCCGCCGCGGGATCCCGTGTCTCGGGATCGAGCCGACGCACGCCACGGCGACCTCCGCCCGCGACAAGGGGATTCCGATCGTCGAGGAGTTCTTCGGCGCCGGCCTCGCCCGCGATCTCGTCGCGAAGGGAAAATCCGCCGATCTCGTCGTCGCGAACAACGTTCTCGCGCACGTCCCCGACGTCAACGACTTCGTCTCGGGCGTGTCGATCCTGCTCGATCCCGAAGGCGTCGCCACGTTCGAGTTTCCGCACGTTCTCCGGCTGCTCCGGGAGAACCAGTTCGACACGATCTATCACGAGCACTTCTCCTATTTCTCGCTGACCACCGTGGTCCGTCTCTTCGCGTCGCGCGGCCTCACCGTCTTCGACGTCGAGGAGCACGAGACTCACGGAGGCAGCCTGCGCGTGTTCGCGCGGCGGCACGAGGGATCGCACCGTGCGACTCCGCGCGTGAACGACATCCTCGACATCGAGCGTGAAGCCGGGATTACCACGGCCGCTCTCTATCGCGGCTTCCAGGCGCGCGCCGACCAGGTCAAGAACGATTTCCTCTCGTTCCTCCTGGACGCAGCGCGCCGCGGACACTCCGTCGCCGGCTACGGCGCGGCGGCCAAGGGCAACACCCTGCTCAACTATGCCGGGGTGCGCCCCGATCTCCTCGCGTTCGTCGTCGATCGGAATCCGTCGAAACAGGGAAAGTTCCTGCCGGGAAGCCGGATCCCGATCGCCGGCGAGGCGCGGCTGCGCGAGCGGCGTCCGGACTTCGTCCTCATTCTTCCCTGGAACCTCGAGACGGAGGTCCGCACGCAGCTCGATTACGTGAGGACGTGGGGCGGCCGGTTCGTCACCGCGATCCCGGAGCTGCGCGTCGCATGAGAGTCGCCGTCTCCGGAGCTTCGGGCTTCGTCGGACGTCATGTGATGCAGGCGCTCCGCGACCGCGGCGTCGACGCTGTCGGATTCGCGCGTCGCGCCGCGCCGGGAGCCGATCTCGCTCTCGACGCCCTCAACCCCGCTCGAGACGCATTCGGCCTGCTGGGCCGCCCTCGCGTCCTCGTCCATCTCGCCTGGGGAGGCCTGCCGAACTACCGCTCCCTCGATCACTTCGAGCGCGAGCTGCCCGGCCATTATCGTTTCCTCGCGCAGATGATCGAGGCCGGCGTCGAGCACGTCGTCGTGGCGGGCACCTGCCTCGAATACGGTCTCCGTTCGGGACCTCTGGCGGAAACCGACGTTCCGAACCCCACCACGGCATACGGGTTCGCGAAGGACGCACTCCGCCGGCAGCTCGAACTGCTCCGCGGCGAGCGCCCGTTCCTGCTGACGTGGGCGCGCCTCTTCTATCTCTGGGGCGAAGGGCAGAACGAGAAAGCGCTCTGGCCGCAGCTGCAGAAGGCGCTCGCCCGCGGCGATGCGGTGTTCGACATGTCCGGCGGCGAGCAATTGCGCGACTACCTTCCCGTCACCGAAGCCGCACGCCACCTGGCCGCACTCGCGACGGCCGCGCACGACCACGGCGTCGTGAACGTCTGTTCCGGCATCCCGGTCTCGGTGCGCGCCAAGGTCGAGGAATGGATCCGGGAGACCGGAGGGTCGCTCGAGCTCAACCTCGGGAAATACCCCTATCCCGATTACGAGCCCTTCGCATTCTGGGGAAGCCGCGAGAAACTGGATCGATGCCTGAAAACGACCGTGATGAACCGATGACGCCGTTCGAAAGAGAAGTCGAGGAGAGACTCCGCGACAACGCGACCGACGAGCCGCTCCAGGCGGCGGCGCGATCGTTTCTGGTCGAGGCCGCGCGCGCGAAGTATTCGTACAATTTCTTCTGGCTCGGCCGGCCGATCATCCAGTACCCGCAGGACATGGTCGCGGTTCAGGAGCTCATCTGGGATGTCCGGCCCGATCTCGTCATCGAGACGGGAATCGCGCACGGAGGATCCCTCATCCTGAGTGCCTCGATACTGGCGCTCCTCGATTACTGCGACGCCGAGGCGTCCGGCGGCGTCATCGACACGCGAGCGCCGCGCCGGCGGGTGGTCGGAATCGACATCGACATTCGCGAGCACAACCGCGCCGCGATGGAGCGTCATCCGATGAGACACCGCATCGAAATGATCGAGGGCTCCTCGATCGATTCGGCCGTGGTCGGGCAGGTTCACGAGATCGCGCGGCGGTTCGAGCGCGTCCTTCTCCTCCTCGATTCGAATCACACGCACGATCACGTCCTCGCGGAGCTCGAGGCGTACGCGCCGCTCACCAGCAAGGGGAGCTACTGCGTCGTGTTCGACACGATCGTCGAGGACCTCCCCGACGAGCTCTGCGCCGACAGGCCGTGGCGCCGCGGCAACAGTCCTCTGACCGC